>CAXBHO010000051.1:0-25365 GCA_963975485.1 uncultured Balneola sp.
GTCCAAGCGCGACGCTTGAACTAGGCTTGGGGGCGCGACGCTTGAACTAGGCTTGGGTCCAAGCGCGACGCTTGAACTAGGCTTGGGAGAGAGGTTAAATTTATAATCCCTGCGGAATATTAAAATTTTCTCATAAACCTTTATAGATATCGCTCATAATATCTAAAGAACTTTCCCAGGAGTACTTTAAAACAACATTTGTACGTCCATTTCTTCCCAGTTCTTTTGCAATATCGGGGTTTTTAAATAGCAACTCTATGTTCTCAGCTGTTGAAACAGGATCTTCTTTTGGTACAATCAACCCTGTTTTATTGTGCTCTACTACTTCTTGTAATCCACCGACATTACTTACAATAACCGGTAGTTTGCACGATGACGCCTCGATAATAGAAACGCCAAAACTTTCGGAATCCAATCTACTTAATGCTAAGAAAATATCCATCTTATTTAACCAATTTGGAATATCTTTGTGCTTTACAAAACCTACAAACTCACATTTTTCATATACATTCAATTTCTTTGATAAACGAATTAGTTCATCTTTCTTACTTCCTTCACCGATTATTAGTAATCTCGTCTTTAAATCTGGAAACTTCTTAACAAACAAAGCAAAGGATTGAATGAGGGTATCAATACCATACTTATTTTCTAATTTCTTAACCGTACCTAATGTTAAATCATAGTCCTTATTTCTTAAACCTTTTATAGGTTTGAATTTTTGGATATCAACGCCAAAAGGAGTTATCTGAATATCCAGATTTCTTTTAGCTACTTCTTTTATTTTATCACTCATAATATAGCTTGTAGAGCACACCGCATCAGCAGATAAGATATTTTTCTTAACGATCCATTTGTAGAAAAAATTCTTTCTTGTATCATCATAAATATCACTTCCAAGCACAGAAACTACATGGGGTTTATGCCCAGTCATTCTAGCTAAAAAACTATGGCCAAAAGCATAAAAAGAATGCACTAAATCAGGTTTTAAACTCTTTAATTTATAGTATAGAAAAGGGATGTTTAGAAGGTATCCATAAGGATTTTTGAAAGGCATTTCTATTACGCTAATACCGTCTGCAAAATCCTCTTTCTTGTCATGCATAGTAAATACAACTACTGTATTTCCCCTTTTGTATAATGAATTAGCCCAACGAACAACATGTATTGAAGATCTTGAACCGATTAATGCAATATGCATAACTCGCTTTTATAATGAGTGATGATAATACAACAGGTTAAAACGTATTTCAACTGAATCCTTTTTTATTTTGAGCTGATTTTCTTTAACAATTTATAGGGAAAGAAAAAGGATTTTAAAGTCGCTAACCCTAATTCTCGTGTTTGTTTAAAGAGTAAAAAGAATAAACTTCCACCAAATATCCAGGAAATGGTAAAAGTATAGCTCGCTCCTTTTAAGCCGTAAATTGGAGTTAGTATTAAATTTCCTGCTATAATTAATATTACTGTTAATACGGTTATAAACATGTAATATTTAGTCTTTCCGGTAACTACAAGCCAGGCTTTTATACCTTCATTCATTAAAAGAAACGGTAAGCTCCATATCAAAATACTAAATATCTCTGCTGAGGGCTGATAGGTATCCCCAAAAATAAGATATACTAGTTCGTTTGAAAGCAGATAAAATGGAATAACTAAACCAATGGAGCTTACTGTTATCCACCCAAACATAGAAGTCATTTTTTCATATTGCTCATCTCTATTTACTTTTTCTGTAATAATGGGTATAAATGACAGAGATATAGAAGAAGCTACAAACGTCCAAGTTGTTGTCATTTTAATAGCGACCGCATAGAAACCCAACGCTTGAAAATCTAGCAAATACTCAATAAGTAATCGATCTACTAAAAAAGAAGATAAGAGAGCTAGTTTCGCCAGTATCATAAATTTCCCATAAGTAATCATCTTTTTTTGGAGTGCTGAATCAGCAGAAAAGAATGAGAATTTCTTATTCTGAAGAATATAAAGTACCAAAAACCCAAGACCGGTCACTATTAATTGAAAAGCATAGGTTACTCCAAAATAAATTAAAGGTGCCTGTAGATATATCAATAAAATATTTGCAGCCATATATAAGAATTGAGAAACAAACTGAACTCTAATTGATAACCGGACTTTTAAATGTGCATGAAACCAAAGCTCATACGCTTCAAAAGACCTAAACCAAATCCCTACCCCACAAAGTAAAGAAAGTACAATTATGATCTTTTGATCAATAAGTGCAAATAAAACAAGGGCTAAAAGACCATATAGAACACTGTTACCTACAGCCATTAATTGGAACGAAGCGGCCGAAACCTCTGAAGTATTCTTCCCTGCTTTCTTTGTTTCATGGATTACAACTTCCTTGAGACCTTGACTCCAAAAAAGCATACTTAATTCCGCTACCCCAACGGCATACATATAGGTGCCATACTGTTCAGCTCCAAGATATCTTGCCACCCAAGCGGTTATAAAAAAAGCCACAGCTAGCTTTATAAGCCTGTAAATGAACAGCCAGGAGATGTTTTGGAGTAATCTATTTTTTATCAAATTCATTTAGTGAAGATTTGATCAATTTATTTATGAAAAAAACTCACAGCAATAGATCATTCCAAATTTTTTGGAAAAGAAAATTATCGTTCGGGTCTTACCAATTAATCCCTTCAATATTAGGATATTTATCCGAATGGTTATTTCTAGTCAGCTCAATAAAATATTTGTTGGGATATTTGGCCGGTAAATCAATATAACTCTGATCTTTATGGGATATTAGAATCACTTCTGATTCTTCTATTACCTTATCCATATTATCAGATAAAAGCTCTCCAATATGCGGTAAATGCGTATCAATATAGTTTTTGTTAATCCCCATCAGGTTTGTGTAGGATACATTTTTGTCATAAATAGAAATTTGAACTCCTTTTCCTAATAAGCCTTCAGCTACATCTACATACGGACTAAACCGAAGATCATCGGTACCCTCTTTAAAGGAAAGGCCAAGAATACCTACCTTTCGGGTATTTTTTGAAAGGACCAATTGCACCGCTTTTCGTTTTAATGATTCGTTAGTATCTGGCACAGCAGAAAGCATCGGAATATCAACAAATTCTTTCTTCCCCATATATACCATCCCGCTCAGGTCTTTTGGAAGGCACGAACCTCCATAAGCAAATCCTGGTTTGGTGTATGCTTTACCCAAGTTAAGCTTATGATCTTCCGCAAACAAAGACATTACTTTGTGAGAGTCGACACCGAGCTCTTTGCAAATCCCCCCTACTTCGTTTGCAAAAGAAATTTTCACAGCGTGCCAAGAGTTATTCACAAACTTTATGATTTCAGCTACATTAACTTCTACTTCCTTAATAGGTGCATTTACATCTTGATATATGGTACGAGCTATTTCTAACGCTTTCTCAGAATCTGATCCAATCACAGTAACCGAAGGATCGAAGTAATCGTCAACAGCTGTACCTTCCCTTAAGAACTCTGGGTTTGATATAACTGTATAGTTTATTTCTGGTACTTTTCCAGAAATTTCTTGAATTATCCCCGATACCATTGCACAGGTACCTGGAGGCACCGTACTTCGTACAGCCACTACATGAAAACTATCTTTTTCTCTTAGTGCTTGGCCAATATCTTGGGCTACATTCTTGACATAGTCAAGATTCATAACTCCTGTTGGAGCAACGGGTGTACCTACACAGATAAAGGAAAACTCCGTTTCCTGAACAGCCTCTTTGGCTGAAGTAGTAGCTTTTAAATTACCTGACTCAACCCCTTTTTCAATGAGCTCACTAATCCCTTCCTCAATAATCGTGGCTTTACCGGCATTTATGAGATTTACCTTGTGCTCCGACACATCTACCCCGATTACAGAATGTCCAAGCTTGGATAAACACCCCATACTTACACATCCTACATATCCTAATCCAAAAACTGAAATATTCATATTCTCTAAATTTTATCTGTACCTATATTATTATAATACGGTTATTTATTGTTTCGATTTAATAGTTGCAAACAACTGATTATAGATTAATTCAGATACATCAATCCATTGTTCAAATAAACGCTGCCTGTATACTTCCTGATCTTTACACAGAGATTCCAAATTAGACATTTTTTCTCCAAAAAGTTCTGGCGGAATAACAAAGAACAGCCCCTCTTTTTGTATAAAACGATTAGCTGCCATATCCCGAAAACCGATATAAAAACTAGGAACTCCCAACATAGCCCCTTCTCTCGCCATACTATCACCTGAAGAAACAACAGCTGAAGCATAATACATGAGTGAATGAATATCTTGAAGGGGTTCTTGAAGCAGAATCCAATCGGGAGGGTATTCATCAATAGTGTCTTTATTCTCTAAAGAAAGTAATACTTTTTTTCCAGCTGGAAATTGGTCGGCTACAGAAGCCACCACTCCAGCTTTTTGGTCTTTGTAATTCAATGAACCGGTATCTACTTCGCGGACAAATATATAATTCCCTGCTTTTACTCCCCACTCTTTAAGACTATCTTCATTGGGTTCGAAATATGCGGGTGAAAGATAGGCCCATTCTTTTAGAGCACGGTAAGTCTGCACAGTGGTTCCACTAAAGTCAGTTATTTCGGGATAAAATAAAGCATCTGAAGTAAGCTGCTCTAACTTCAAGTTTACTTTACGTTCCGGATCATCATAAAATTGGATATTGGGAATGCTTGATATCTTACATGCCAGCCCGGTTACAAACGCATCTACACCAAGCATAATGTCAATATTTTTATGTTTAATAAGTTTTCGAGCCTTAAAAAACTTAAGGACATTCGCCTCATACAAAATTGAAAAGGTAGTTCCCTGATGACGACCAATAGAATAGGAAGATATTCCCGGAAATTCTTTTTTAATGATCTTGGGAAGCTTACCACGTTCAATGTATGAAATCAGAACCTCGTGGTTTTCTTCTACTAGTCGGGCAATGACAACATTAAAAAAGTTAATGTGGGCAACGTGCTTGATGTCGAAGAGAATGGTCATATTGATCCTAAAATTCTTTGATAAACACCTGAAATTTTATTTGCCACTATTTTCAAGTCAAACTTTTGAATCTGTTTACGGTATTTTTTTTCGTGTTTACTATTTTTAATTACACTTTTTATTGTTTCAGCTATTTTCTCAGAATCATTTGACACTATATAACAGTTTTCTAAGTTTCTTAACACTTCAGATACATCCCCGACATCTGTCGAAACAACAGGAGTATTACATGAAAGTGCCTCTTTTACAATCAATGGCCCAGTTTCATATTTTGATGTAACTAATACAACATTAGCTATATTTATAAGTTCAGCTACTTGCTCTCTACTATAACCATTTAATTCTATCAAACGGGCTCTATCAATTAAAGAAACTGCTGATTTTGCCAAATCTGCATTCTTAACTTTTCTTTTAAAAGACGATGAAAAGAGAACTAAAATCTCAGTAGATGTATACCCATATTTTTTTCGTAAAACATCAGCTACCATTGGCCTAAAAACATTAGTATCAATACCGCACTTTATCACCGAAAAATTATCTTTTTTATACTGTAAATACAGTTGTTTAATCTGTCTTTTATTAGTTAGAATATTATAGACGCTCAATCTTGAACAAATAATTGAGAGTAGTCTGAACTTCAGAAAATGAACATCGCTTCCGTGGTAAGTGGTTATTACAGGAAGCTTTCTTTGTAGATTTGCGAGTAAACCACTAAGACCAAAATGAGCATGTATAAAAGAATAATTATTGGTCTTTATTTTCTTTTTTAATTCGCTGATGTTTCCCAGATATCCAGTTAACCCTTTCCCCTTTATATAAAAATATTCAAATTCATAACCTAGCTTACTCAAGCTATCAACTTGTTCCGTAATAAAAGTACTTATTCTTTCATGATTCCCACTACACACAATTAAAATTTTTGACATAAATAATTATTTAGTAACCCTTAATAATATTAGATAAATGGAAAACAAAAAAATCAAACACTCTTAATATTTCCAACTTAATCTTATCAACTTCTTTTTTATACTTGGCATAGATAGGCTCATATCCTTTCTTCTTCATAGAATAAAAACAAATTTGTTCAACCAGCAAGACTTTATCCTGGTCAAATTCCAAAAATTTTTTCTTGTTTTCTGATACAATTTTATCTGAATCCGAAGCTTTGCCATATTTTTCGGATGGTTTCTGAAGAACTGTCATTCCAGAATTAAATGAAATTGATAAAAAATCACATACTGAAGATAAAACTTCTTCACTATCACTTAAGAGCTCTTCAAACTTAACCTCAAGATAGTTCTGATGCCTTTCATTACTTTTGAAAAATTCTTGAATAATAGTATCAGATTCCTGAATCTCCTTATTCCATAAATATGCTGCTCTAGTTATGGATTTTTTCCAAGTATTATGAACAGACATACAACGATCTCGCGGATCTCGTACTATATGTATTACTTTTCCATCAGGAAATCTTTCAATTAGCTTATCAAGGATCCTTAAATTCTTTGGTGTTTTATCACCCCAAATGAAAGTTTCATTTATTTTTTTACCGACTGCTGTCTTTAAAATATACTCTAAGAAAGCAAGTAATTTGTCATCACTTTTATCAACTATTTCTTTTAAATTCGTGTAGTCGTTATTTCTATTAAAATATTTATTTGTTTTATAAAATTTAGATCTAACAACTACTGAATAACTCTCTTTAAAATTAAACTGATTCTCATTAATCTGAAGTAATGATGCCATGAAATGAGTTTCAATTGTTGATATCTGAATTTTCGGATGATTATTTAGAATATCACGTAACAACTTTGTTCCACTACGTGATAAACCTACAATAAAGAGTGGTGAGTTATTTTTTATCATCAAATTCATGCCTCAAAAAGCTACCTAAAAACATCCAAAATAAAATTTGAGTTTCAGGATATTCAAAATAATAAGCCAATAGGGAGTTAAGAATATAAAAAACGATAAATGACTGAAGGAAGAAAGCGTCACTCTCAAGCTTTTTTGAGAAGACCTTTATTCTGCTCATACGCTTAAATATGTCTTTAAAAAAAAGAAAAAATATTGTTAGCCCAACTAATCCAAATTCCCAAATAAATGATATCACACTGCTTCTAAAATCAAACAACGTTCCATACCATCTTGACCCAAAATATTTAACAGCATACTTCGAAGTAATCCAAGATGTAAATGGTGGTATAAAAGCGGGTAATTTAGAATCAACCTGTGTGCTTTGCCCTTCCCCAATAGTTACAGACTTATCCATAGTATCAGAAGCTCTGCTATTTGCTGCTCTTGATAAAAAAGTACCCGGCCCACTACCAATAAGAAAGACTGTAGGCTCATTAATTGGTAAATACAAAGTCTTTAAATAAAGCTGCAATTTTGCACTGTCTATAAATCTTATACTTACATAAGATACATCAACTTCACTTTTTACACTGAGTTGGATATATTTATTCTGTATATAATTGATCCCCAAAAAAGCCCCAACAGCTACAGAAATTATTACAATAGGTCTTAACCATTTCCTAATGTATAAAAATAAAAATATTGAAAAGCTCCCAATGATCATATTTCCCATAAGATATTTTGCGTCGCTCAAAAACATTACGGGAAAAATTAATGTGAACAATAAAATTTCATGTGGTTTGAATTTCTTTATTGTCTTACGTACAAATAATTTTCCAAACAAGAGAAGAAAACCCACCGCCATGTGAAAGCCTAATGTATGCGAACTTGTTGTACCACCGGTAAGCCTATCGACAGTCACCCCTAAAGTCCCAAACTGAATAATTGCAACTACAGCCAAAATGGTAATTAATACCATATAATACTGAATTAGATCATCTTTCATCTCTTCATCGACATAACGATAAGTAACCATGAACAAACTGGCGGGAAGAAAAAAGCTACCTACAAATGCCGGAAATGCTAACAAGTTTATTTCTATAACTTGATTAACGAGATAGGAAAAGAAACCAACCATAAGAAGTAAGTAGAGATACTTTGCTGGCTTCCTAAATGGGATAAATATTTTGGTATTAAAAAGAAGTACTGTTAGTAAAATGTACGTGTACTGATTGGCCTCTTTCCCAAGTAATATAACGAGTAAACCAAGTTTGAAATAGTTTTTTTTATCCCCACTAATAAATAAGTACGATCCAGTTACAATAATAAAAAAAGGAATCGTAGCCTTAAAAATTGTTAGATTATAAATTCTAAAAAAAACACCTAACAGTAACGTTACTGTTAGAATAAAATATGAAAGAGAATTAAATTTATTTACACGCATTATTTAGAAAAGATATATGCCAAAGCATAGCGAACGCTATGCAATAGTGGTTTAAATAGACGTGGATTCTGCTCATAGAAGCGTGCGCGAAATAATTTTAAATATAGTTT
The DNA here is from genome assembly GCA_963975485.1 of uncultured Balneola sp. Taxonomy (GTDB): domain Bacteria; phylum Bacteroidota; class Rhodothermia; order Balneolales; family Balneolaceae; genus Balneola. The sequence goes on from CAXBHO010000051.1 coordinate 8,432, forward strand.
GAAAAGATTCCAATCCTGAACTTTACGATACTTATTACCAAACAAATCTAATATTGCTTTATTATGAGCAATTGCCTTCTCAAATCTTAAACCATTTTTTCTTTTTTTATACATCATGCCTCCTTCGTGTCTTCGATATACTGACATCGATTCCGAAAAACATTTGAGTTTACCATGCTCTGCCATTTTCAAAAAAAGCATAATATCGCCGTATAAAATATCCGGATGTTCATAAATTTTAGCATCTAAATATTTCTTTCTAAAGACTACCGAAGCCGTTGGAATAGTCCATTTTCTCAAAACCTCTTCCCCAGAATAATTCCTATCTTCAAGCTCTCGAAATAATATTTTATCCTTATTACTGTTTTCAAATACAACTTCTGCATTGTGAAAACATAGCGAACAATCCTCGTTCTTCTCCAAAAAATCTACCTGTTTTTGAAGTTTTAATGGGTCTGTCCAGTAATCATCCCCTTCGCAAAGAGCTATATAATTACCTCTTGCCGAATAAAGATTATAGAGAAAGTTAAATCGGCCAGTAGGTTCCCCCCCTACTTTAATGTTATTCTCTCTACTATGAAGAAATAATTTTATTTTATGAGGATGTTTCTTTGCATATTCAATACATATTTCTCTTGTCCCATCTGTTGAAGCATCTTCTCCTAATAAAACTTCAAAGGGAAAGTCTGTTTCCTGCATTAGAATACCATCCAAACACTCTTTAATGTAAGGAGCATGCTGATAAGTTTGAACACAAACAGATACAACTATATTTTCCTGAACTTTATTCGGAAACTGCTCGACCTGAACCTTTTGATATTTATCTTTAAAGTCTTTGAAGTCCATTTAGCTGATCTTGTATTTCTATAAATCTATTATTTGTCATAATTAAATCAATTACTTCTTTCGGCAATTCATCTTTCCATTCATTAGCTCTTTTATTTTTTCGATATACGTCATAGGGGTCATCTGAGGATTTCGAAGTACTATCGTTTATGAAATTTAAGGTTTGTTCATCAAGTGGTATTCCACAAAATTCAAACAAACCAGTTACTATTGTTTCAGTACTCTGGAGAAGATTTTCATAGCGTACTATCTCAAACTGACTCGGATACTTATTTCTTATTTCAATAAACATCCTTGTCGTCTCAATCCACTTTTCAAAACCATAATAATCATGACGATTTTTATTTTTCTTATATGCATATCTCCATTCCTCTAAAATGTCCCAATCAGAATTGAATTCCTTTGGGGCTTTCATCCATGATTTTATTACACCACATGGATGACGTACTATTCCTATCACTTTTGTGTCAGACTTTTGGATAAGATTTTCTATTATTTCCAAGTATCGAACTTCTTTCCAAGCTAAAAACTTGATGTCAGTTTTTTTAAAGCCGGGTGTACTATTGCCGCTTATATTCTGTTTTTGGCAAACAAAAGGATCATCGGTTTTCAATAAATCAGAATGAAACTTTCGAATTTCTTCATTAGAACTATCTTTACTCAATTTACCGTCAAAAGAATAGGAGAATATTGGCTGATACCGATAGGTTACTTCTGTGGAACTATTGAAAATTTGTCCAAGCCAAGACGTTCCTGAACGTGGAACACCAAAAATTGCTACTTTTTTCATGCTCTATATTAGTTTATAGTTAATTAAGAGCTTCTTATTAATATCACTCACTGAATTAAACATTAGTACATCAATGATTGATAAACCGGGAACAAATTCATGCTTGAACTGTTCATATTCGGTTATTGCAGGCTTCAAAAAATCTAACTTCACTTCATTTTCAATAAAATATTTCTTGTCATATAACTCCTCTCCACCAATTGGATTTACATAATGAGTAATCTTTTCAATCTTACATATATCAATTAGCCTATCCGCCGCATCTAATTCCTGATTATCATAATTCTCCGAACTTTTTTGGAATTCGCATTCTAATTCTAAATAATCCGTTACTCTTGTAATACTTTCTATAGCTAACTCACTAATTAATTCAGTTTCTTTCTCAAATACCTTTTCAATCACTGGAAATACATTTTCAAAATAAGGAGCATTACTATAAGTGAAGCGTATTTTTTTTAATAACTTCTTTTTGCTCCTCTCGTCTAAGGCATGTTCCACCAAATTTATTAATTTATTTGAAGAAACATCTTTACATGGAATTGTAAAATATTTCGGTTCCCCATTGATTAAAATCCTATTTCTATTAATCCATCCATTTTTGATAAAATCAACATCATCATAAAAAACAAATTTATCTACCTCATTTATGAGTTGAAAGTATCCAATGTAAGGGAAAAAGTAAGGCTGCATTACAGCTATGCTATTCATAATTCTCTTTCTATTATTTTTATAATTAACTCTTTATTTTTTCTACTTAAATCAAAGTATAACGGCAAACATAAAATACGTTCCGAAATATCTTTAAATACGACTACCTTTTCCATTTCCTGCTTTTCCACAGGAGCTAATAAACCATTAACTTTAGCTAAAATTTCTTCGAGGTTATAGTTCTTTTCAAAACTCATCTTAAGTTAAATAATCAATTAAAGATTCAATAGTCTCTTCCAAGCTCTTTTCTGGTTTCCAGTTTATATCTTCATAAAATATTGAACTATCCATGCCAAACTTCATTTGAATATCTTTAGAATTATCTATTTTTATTTCAACTTGTTTCTTATTTGTTTTTTTTGATGTTACTTCTGCAACTTTATGTGCTATATCTATTAACAGATGAGTTTCCCCAGAGCTAAAATTGTAAATCGGTTTAAACCTCTCTGAAGGCATTTGTAATAATCGAATAATTCCATCTACCGCATCCCGAATATCAAGGCGTTCCATTTGTTGCTGACCTCCTACTACGGTTAACGGTTTCCCATCTAAAGCTTGTCGTGTCATTTTGGTTAGAAGGTCTGTTTTTATTAAACCACTCGCCCCACCTGCGAGAGCCCCCAGCCTTATCGAAGTATAATAAAATTGATTATTTAAACTATTCAAAGATTCTAAAGTAAGCTCGCTTGCATATTTTGCTTGTGCATATGCAGAAGAAGGGCTAACTCGGGTTTCTTCACTCCAAAGAGGCACTGACTCTAATCCATAAACACTCTGAGATGAAATATTTATGACAGCGGGAACATGATTTAATGCTACCCTGGTAAATAATTCGTTCGTAAATTTAAGACTCTCCGCTATTTCATGATTACTCTTATGTGGTCGTGCAAACCCCATATGCAGCAGAATATCAACATTTCCAAAATGTATATTTCCTTTTTTCAGATCTTCTTCATCAAAAGAAAACTTAACTTTGTCTTGTAGTAGCACATCATTCGTTTTCGTCTTATTTCTTCCGTATACCCAAATTTCAAATCCCCCTACTTTATTTAGGTTTCTTATAAGATTCTGACCTAAATACCCAGTTGCTCCTGTTATAAGGATCTTCTTCTCTTTGGCCTTATAATTTTGTCCAAGTTTTTCCGAAAGTTCTGACACTTTTTTATTCCTAATAATAGGAACTGATTTATCTGTTGTTTGCCTCATTCCAAAGCGAGTATGATTAAATTGGAGTTTATTTTTACCCTTATCAATTCCTAACCATTCTTTTACACAAGCTTCTACTTCATTAAAGCCCATGAGTGCACGAAGCCCTGTTATTCCTGTAAAGCGTGGATTCATTTCAAATAACTTCAACCCATTATCCGTTAGCCGTCCTTGTAAATTAATGGGACCTCTTAATCCCATTTTTAGTAGCTCTTGACTTAGCTTGTCCACTATTTCCCAAATATATTCATCTTCATAGGGTAGTATTTCAATAGGCACCCCACCCTTTAAATTATTAAAAGAAGCCATTCTACCCATTAACTTACCATTGGGTCCATATACCAATTGAATAGAAATTTCTGAAACTTGCGGATTCTTATTTTGTTCTATTTGCTTTAAATAATATTCCCTGTTCGGATCTTCTTTATGAGGAATAGCTAATTCCTGAATAATGTGGTCATCATTAATCTTAGTTAAATCATTTTCATTTAGAATGATTTCTATACCTCTTGAAGCAAATCCTCTTTTTGGCTTCGCAATAAAAGGAAATTTGACTTTTCCTGCCTTTACATCCTCATTAAGTGTCTTTTTATCAAAACTTTTGACAAATACATTCACTACCTTATTTAGCTCAAGACTCATGCGCTCTTTATCTCGGCACAAAGATATTAACTCTTCTCCCGCATAAATAGCTTTAATGCCAGCTTGCTGAAACTGCTCTTCGTTTTGTGCAAAAATAAGTGCTTCATCATCCAACCCAGGGATAACTAAATCCACATTATGTTCTTTGCATTTTTCAATTAGCTTGTCAACATATCCATCTGAATAAATACTTGGCGTGTAGTCATAAGCATCGCAGTCATAAGCCCCATACGCAAAAGGATTTGTACCAAGACCTACCGTTCTCAGGGGCAATCTCGAAAGCCTCAATGAGTTAACAACAGACTGCCCCACCCCACTACCAATACAACTTATTCCGATCGTAAATTTTCGTATCATCTAATTAACGTTCTAAAAATAATATCTGATATTTTTTTTATTTCTTTCTCCTGAAGAGTAAAATATAACGGCAAACATAAAATACGCTCCGAAACATCTTTCGAGACCTTTACGCTTCCTGTGTTCACATAACCCAAAGTATCTAAACTAGGGTAAAAGTATCGACGGGGGAAAATACCGTTTTGTTCTAATGCTTTTTTGACCTTTAAGGTTAACTCTTCACTTTCAAAAATGATTGGGTAATAAGCAGAATTCCATTCAGAATGTTCTTGAATAGTAATTCTTTGTACAGGAGCCTTCACCAGTAGTTCATCATAGCGCATACACTGCTTTTTTCGCATGTTAAGGATTTCTTCAATATGACTAAGATTGCACAATCCCATGGCTGCATGAAATTCCGAGTTTTTCCCGTTAATACCCACGCCGTCATACTGTTCAAAACCGGCATGCCCAAAGTTCCGCATCTTGCTCATCCGGTAATTCAGATCTTCATCTTTGGTAAAAACTGCTCCGCCTTCTACAGTATGAAAAAGCTTTGTTGCATGAAAGCTGGTAGTACTTACATCCCCATATTCAAATACCGAGCGTCCTTTGTAGATAGTGCCAAAGCAGTGAGCAGCGTCATAAATAACCTTTAGATCATGTTTGTCGGCTATAGCCTGTATAGCTTCAATATCACAAGGGTTACCAAATACGTGAGTGGCTAAAATTCCAGTGGTTTGTTCTGTAATAGCCGCTTCAATCAAAGACGGATTAATATTCAGGGTTTCCGGATCAATATCTACAAACACAGGTTCACATCCCTCCCACACAATACTGGAAGTGGTAGCCACATAGGAAAATGGAGTGGTTATAATTTCTCCTTTTAGTCCCAACGCCTTAATCGCAATCTGAAGCGCAATGGTTCCATTGGAAAGGTACAGCAAATGTTTCAACCCAAGGTATTCTTTCAGCTTTTGTTCAAGCTCTTGTACTAGTGGACCGTTATTGGTTAGGTGTTCTCGTTCCCAAATCCCTTTTAGATATTGTTCATATTCATCCCTTGATGGCATAAATGGTTTTGTTACGGGAATCATATATTCTATACCTCTTTTGTTTTATTTTTCCATGGAAAAGAATTACCAACGGGTTCTACACCTAAAAAATGACAAAGCTTTTGATAGGCATTATCCTCTGCGACATTTAACACTAACAAATCATTGGGTCGGTGTCTGAAATATTCTTTCACACTATTATTATATTCTACATAATGCTGAGTCAAAATATTTTTGTTATAGGGATCATCTTCCGGTGTGTTATACGTGACCCGATTAGCCCTCCAAGGCCGTCCCTTTTCAATGTACGTTGCTTGCTGCAGATCTTCTTTGGTAGGAATTCTTCCGTCTTTACCCCACTTTTTTGCGTGAAATTTAGTCAAAGAATTATACCATTGTTCTGGGTTATCCCGAACCGTTAATATGAATTTACTGCCTGGAAATTCGTGGTCTACTACTACATAAGTATACGGTTTACTGAATGGCACATCCTGAAAAAACTGGGCAGATTTACAATAATCTACAATTCGTTCAAAGTCTCGACCAGCCCAATCATCTATTAGTTTTTCTGCTGTTCGTTGGTGTCCTACCACAAAACCAAATTCTTCCATTGCAGCTTTTAATGAAGTAGTTCCCGTTTTGTTATTGCCAATCCCAAATATTTTTTGCTTTCCCGCACTTCTGATCCTGCCTAAATTTTTTCGAATAATCCATTTGATCGAATCAGGAAGTGATTTTTTAATTTTCTCTATCATCCTTTCCATGATTTGAAATTAACAATCGTCTTTTTAGTGTACATCAGTATTTCGTATTCCGTTTTATAAATTATGCCGGCATATATCAACGAAACTATCAGTATTCCTATTAAAATGGAAGATATATCTCCTAAATTCAAATAGTCTAAAATTCCCCAAGAAATTCCCCCTGCAATAACTGAAGCTGCAATAAACTTCCATACATCTTTAACCTGTTCCCAAACTCCATAATCAATGAATTTGCCACTATAATAGCTATTTACAAAATAGGCGAAGAATGAATGGAACACACGATAAATGACTAATGCCAGTACAGAGAATTGAACAAAAATAAATATTCCAATCAGAGCCACTCCTTTCTTGATTAATCCCAGATATAGAAACAAATCGCTTCGGCCCTTCACTTTCAAAATATTCAAATTATAGGATTGTACAGGGTACAGTATTCCGCTAATGCACAACAGCTGGAAATAGGGTACGGCCGGCAACCACTTTTCTGTTAATACTACCCTGAACAATGGCTCTGCTACAACAATTGCTCCAACCATGACGGGCGTAATAATCAAAAATACCTGCCGAATTATTTTTTTATAAGCGCTTTTTAATCTTGCATCATCATCCTGTATCCCTGAAAGAATTGGAAATGTAACCCGGCTTAATGCACTCGAAATATTCTGTACCGGTAACTGTTTAATTTTATTCGCCTGTGTATAAAACCCAACTTGTGCCGTAGAAAAATAACGGCCGATCATTAGTTCATAGAAATTTTGATAAATGGTACCTAGCACCCCTTCAATCATCATTTTACTACCAAAATCAAACAGGGATTTAATTCGTGCCCAGTCAAACACCCACAAAGGTTTCCACTTAGATTGTATCCAAATCTGAATAGAGTAAGCTGTGGTATCAATTAATTGCTGTATTACCAAACTCCATACTCCGTAACCCCAATAAGCAGCTGTAACACCAACAATACCCCCCAATAGAGTAGAAGGAAGTTTGGCTATCATTAATTTTTTAAATTTTACTTCCTTAGTTAACCGGGCAACTTGAACCATAGAAAACGCTGCTATTATAAAGCGGAATCCCAGTACTCTAACCAAATTCACCAGCTCCGGCTCATTATAAAACTGGGCAATCGAAGGCGCTGAAATATATAAAACCCCGTAGACCAGTATGCTAACAATCAAGTTTATATAGAATACCGAAGAATAGTCGATTTCATCCGTATCTTTCTTTTGAATAAGCGCCTGACCAAATCCGCTATCCGTTAAACTTTGGCTAACGGCAATAAATACAGCAAGCATTCCCATTAGCCCGAAAGCTTCGGGGGTTAGAATACGGGCAAGGACAATAAATATGACCATTTGAAGGGCTTGGGTGCCAAAACGCTCCATAAAAGCCCAGAAAAAACCACCAATGGTTTTATTGGTTAGAGACATGTAATTCTATCAACCTTTTTAAATATTCACCATAGCCATTTTTTTTGAGCTCATCAGCTTTTTGCAATACTTGCTCAGTAGTGATCCATTTTTGCCTCCAAGCAATTTCTTCTAAACAAGCAATTTTATATCCCTGCCTACGCTCAATAATTTCTACATACTGGGCTGCTTCCATCATGGCATCATGGGTTCCGGTATCTAACCAAGCATACCCCCTTCCAAGTACTTGGACATTTAATTCCCCAAGTTCTAAATAAGCCTGATTAACAGTAGTGATTTCGAGTTCTCCTCTGGCAGAAGGTTTCACATTTTTTGCTATTTCTACAACCTTATTATCATAAAAGTATAACCCTGTTACTGCTACATTGCTTTTTGGGTTTTCAGGCTTTTCTTCAATCGAAAGAGCTTGAAAATTTTTATCTATTTCAACTACTCCAAATCTTTCTGGATCACTTACTCTGTATCCAAAAACGGTAGCACCATTTAAATGTTCTACGGTTTCTTTGAGCTTTCTGCCAAAACCCTGTCCATAAAAAATATTGTCTCCCAGAATCAGGCATACATCATCATCCCCAATGAATTCTTCGCCAATGATAAAAGCCTGAGCCAAACCATCGGGACTTGGTTGAACTGCATAACTAAGTTCAATTCCCCACTCAGATCCATCTCCAAGTAATCTTTTAAAACTTTCGTTGTCTTCTGGAGTTGTTATAATCAGAATTTCCTGAATACCAGCAAGCATCAATACTGATAGTGGATAATAGATCATCGGCTTATCATACACTGGCATTAACTGCTTTGAAATTGCTTTTGTTACCGGATATAATCGTGTTCCGCTTCCGCCAGCTAAAATTATTCCTTTCATGGTGTTTTTGAGGTTGAGGTTGAGGTTGAGGTTTAGGTTGAGGTTGAGGTTTAGGTTTAGGTTGAGGTTTAGGTTGAGGTTTAGGTTAACCTATAGATTTCATGATTTTATTTAGTTGGTGTATCAGTTCTTTGTATTCGGTAAATAATCGGTTTGTGTCTTCCTCGGTAAAATATCCAACTCCGTTTCCATATTTCAAGTGACTTTGTGTTTCGAATGCTGATCCTCGTGCGATCGTGTAAAAATAACTTTTGTCTTTCTTTGTTTTTCGTCCAAATCCTTCCGCAACATTTGCGGATACGCTGTTGGATGATCTCCTTATTTGTGACTTCAGTGCATAATCCTCAGAACGTGGGAGCGGTACCGTTAGCTGAAATATTTCTATAGCTAACTCATTAGCTTTTTGCCATACGTTCATCTCGGTGAAGGATTTGATCATTGCTAATTAAGTATCAAATTGGATTTTAAGATTCTTTGTTATTGTTTTTGAGGTTTAGGTTGAGGTAAAGGTTTAGGTTTAGGTAAAGGTTTAGGTTGAGGTAAAGGTTTAGGTTGAGGTAAAGGTTTAGGGTGAGGTAAAGGTTTAGGGTGAGGTAAAGGTTTAGGTTGAGTGTTTTTCTTAACCTTAACCTTAACCTTAACCTAAACCTTAACCTATTCCCAGTCGTTCTAAACTATAATTATTCTCCGTCACTGCTTCTACCCAATTCATATTATCTAAATACCATTTAATGGTAGCTTTTATCCCTGTTTCAAAGGTTTCTTCTGGTGTCCATCCTAGCTCTTTTTCAATTTTTGATGCATCAATAGCGTATCTAAAATCATGCCCAAGGCGATCTGTAACAAAAGTAATCTGATCCCTGTAGTTTTTCTCTTTTGGAATTAATTCGTCGAGAGTGTCACAAATTGTATGAACAACATCAATATTTTTTTTCTCATTGTGACCACCGATATTATATGTTTCTCCAGGCTTTCCTGAGCTCAACACCTTGAATAATGCTCTGGCGTGATCATCCACATACAGCCAATCACGAACATTATCTCCTTTTCCATATACGGGTATGTCTTCTCCTTGAATTGCTTTGAGGATTACAACGGGAATAAGTTTTTCAGGGAACTGATATGGCCCATAGTTATTTGAGCAGTTGGTAATCAAGGTTGGCAAACCATAGGTGTGATACCAAGCGCGAACCAGATGATCAGAGGAAGCTTTACTGGATGAATAAGGAGAACGGGGATCGTACGCTGTTTCCTCTGTAAAAAGATCCTGATCTCCTAGAGACCCATAAACCTCATCTGTAGATACATGCAAAAACCTAAATGTGTCTTTTTGTTCTTTTTCTAGGTTCGACCAATATGCCTTTGCAGTTTCTAAAAGAACATGGGTTCCAACAATATTGGTTTTTATAAACTCAGCTGACCCATCTATAGAGCGATCTACATGAGACTCTGCAGCCAAGTGTATAATTGCTTCGGGTGTATACTTAGAAAAAATACTCTTCATTCTTTCAGAGTCACAAATATCAGCCTGTTCAAAAAAATAACGGTCAGAATTCTTAACCAATTCTAAAGATTCAAGATGTCCTGCATAAGTCAATTTATCAATATTAATAACTTTATGTTCGGTGCTACTAATAAGAAACCGAATTAAAGCAGAGCCGATAAACCCTGCTCCCCCTGTAACAAGAATTTTCATATTCTTTACTCCACCTGCCTTAATATTTTATGCCCGGCACCCATCAGATCCAGATCTTTTCTAAATAATTTCACATCTGCCTGCATCATATCTTCCAGTAAAGCCTGTAAATTATACTTAGGCTCCCAGCCCAGTTTTTCTTTAGCTTTTGTTGGGTCTCCGATAAGGAATTCTACTTCGGTTGGACGGAAATAGCGGGGGTCGACTTCGATGAGGGTTTGGCCGGTGGCCAAGGTTGATTTGTTTAGTTGTTGAGACGTTGAGGTCTCAAACTTTTTCTGATCGATAGAGTCGATGATGCCTTTTTCGTCTACATCAGTTCCTTCAAATCGTAATATGATGCCGACTTCAGCAAAAGCTAGGCTTATAAAATCACGTACTTTTGTGGTTACTCCGGGGGCGATCACGAAATCTTCCGGTTTGTCTTTTTGTAAGATGCGCCACATAGCGTCAACATAATCTTTTGCATGCCCCCAATCGCGTTTTGCATCCATGTTTCCGATGTAGAGTTTCTTCTGAAGTCCCAACGCTATTTTTGCAGCAGCACGTGTAATTTTTCGCGTTACAAAAGTTTCGCCTCTTAGCGGAGATTCGTGGTTAAATAAAATACCGTTGCACGCAAACATATCGTAGGCTTCCCGATAGTTCACGGTAATCCAATATGCATACATCTTAGCAACTGCGTATGGGGAACGGGGATAAAAAGGAGTGGTCTCAGACTGAGGCACTTCCTGCACCAGTCCATATAGCTCAGAAGTAGAAGCCTGATAGATCCTGGTTTTCTTCTCGAGACCCAGTAGGCGTACGGCTTCCAGGATCCGAAGTGTTCCTATCCCATCCGCGTTGGCGGTATATTCCGGGACTTCAAAACTCACTTGAACATGGCTCATAGCCGCAAGATTATAGATCTCATCCGGCTCACACTCTTTAATAATTCGTGTGATATTCATGGAATCCGTCATATCTCCATAGTGCAATATCAATCGTTGATTTTCAACATGGGGGTCCTGATATAAGTGATCGATACGATCAGTATTAAACAACGAGGCTCTTCTTTTAATCCCATGTACTATATATCCTTTTTCCAATAACAATTCAGCCAGATAAGCTCCATCCTGTCCGGTAATTCCTGTTATTAATGCGACTTTGTTCATATAGAAGATGTTTATTTGTTTAGGCGTTGAGACGTTTAGGTATTTGACGTTGAACTATGCAAACGGTTTATCATTGCAGTGATATGTTCTAATTCTGCTCTTAGTTCTTCGTATACCTCAACAGACAAAAAATGTAGTTCTTTACTTATTATTAACTGATTCAATACCTCAATCGCTGAGCTGTAAGCAATGGTATAGAATCGACCTTGATCTTTACTCGTTTTTCTTGAAGAACCCTCTGCAATATTGGAACTGACAGAAACCGCTGCTCTTCTCAATTGTGATATTATTCCAAACTTTTCTTCCTTCGGAAATGATTGAGTTGCACGATATATCTTTACCGCAAAGTCTTTTGACTTATTCCAAACATCCAGTTTTTCGAAGGAGTATTTCATTTTAGTTTAGGGGTTTATTTGTTGAGAGGTTTAGGAGTGTAGAAGTTTAGGACAAAAACCTAAACGGCTACACAACTAAACTCCTCAACCATCTATTTCCACTTCTTTAAATTCTTCAATATTCGTCAAAAACCATTGATAGGTATTTTCAATCCCTTCACGCAAGTCAATTTCAGCTTTCCAACCCAGTGCATTGATTCTCGATACATCCATCAGCTTTCTGGGAGTGCCATTAGGTTTGGAAGAATCCCACTCAATTTTCCCTTTATGCCCCACTACTTTCTGCACGGTCTCTGCAAGTTCTTTAATCGTCAAATCTTTTCCTGTTCCGGCATTGATCAGATCATACTCAAGTTTTCCATCATATTCCATAACAAATCGTACTGACTTAGCCAAATCTTCCACATGCAAAAATTCTCGCATCGGCGAACCGCTTCCCCATAATGGAACTGGAGTATGTCCGTTTTCTTTCGCTTCGTGAAACTTACGGATCATAGCCGGTAATACATGGGAGGTTTTAAGATCAAAATTGTCGCGAGGGCCATATAAATTAGTCGGCATCAAGGAAATATAATTTCTGCCATATTGCGCATTTAAGGCTTGACACATTTTAATACCAGTAATTTTAGCGATAGCATACCATTCATTTGTGGGTTCTAATGCTCCCGTTAGCAAATATTCTTCCTTTAAAGGTTGCGGGGCCATTTTCGGATAGATGCAGGAGCTTCCAAGAAAAATCAGATCCTGAATATCATTTTGATGAGCCGCATTGATCAGATTAGCTTCGATCATTAGGTTATCAAATAAAAATTGCCACGGGTATTCGCTGTTTGCCAGGATACCACCCACTCGTGCAGCAGCAATGATAACTACTTCCGGTTTATGCTCTCTGATAAACGCATTACAAGCCTGTTGATCTCTGAGATCTAACTCTTTGCTACCAGCGGTAATTAGGTTTTCGTATCCATTTTCCTTCAAATTTTCGACAATTGCCGAACCCACCATCCCTCGGTGACCAGCTACGTAAATTTTTAGTTTCATAATAACTTATCTACCACCTAATCTATCTAATAATATAATTGTAGATGCAACGGCAGAAACTGTTGAGGCAAATACGCCTAAATAATCCCTAAAAGAAGGCTTTCGTTTTACTCTTACCGTAATAGTTTGATTATTCTCAAGTTTAAATTCTCTCATACCTTCCGGGAAAGGATCTTCAAATCGGTACTTGAACCTTGTGAGATTCTGACCGCCATTTTCAGCATCATACTCTTGTATATTTATTTCCACACGCATTTTAGACCAATCAATTTGTGTTTGCCCATCCCTTAACGTATTTGGTCCAAAGCCATAAGAAAGCAACTTTACTAAACCTGTACCTTTTGGAATTAAATATCTTCCGGAACTACCAACATCACCCCATACATTTACTGAGTCTGATAATTCACCCGGTTCAGAAATCCGAATGATCCGTTCTCCCAATCTAAATTGTTGAGAAGCAGGCGTTTGTCTGGTTTGTGCTAATACGTTTTCTGATAGAGACAGAAAAATTGCTATACCAATGAAAAATAAAGTCCCTAGTCTTTTCATTCTGAAAAATCTCTTTTTATAAATCTAAAATTCGGCACAATAATAGGCATTTATTTACACAAAATTTCGTTTTAATATCTTAATAAACGATGTGATTCGCCCCTGGTAAAACCCATCTTACTTAAACCGGTGATCACTTTCTCTGTATTATACTCCACTCTTTCAATTTTGAGTTCCCACTTGTCTGTATCTATTATACAATAGGAAGCACGGAAGTCCTCGTCCCTTGGTTGGCCTACACTTCCGGGGTTTATCAGATATTTATGCTGTTTGTTAAACCCTGAAATTCCGATTTGATCTGACACTAAAAATGGGATATGAGTGTGCCCAACAAAGCATAATTGAGCATCAATACTATGCAGCATGTTTCGAGCTTTTATTGCGCTATCTACATACCCCCATTTTAAGGGCTCAATTGGATTGGCATGTACTGCAATCCAGTAGTCTTCTTCTCTTAATGATACCGGCAGTTCTCTTAACCAATGCAATTGTTCTTCGGTTAGCAATTCCTGAGTTTTTTGTATTAATCTTCTGTTTGGATCCCGAAAGTGTTTAATAGTGAGTTTTCCAGAAACACCGGCATCGTGATTCCCCAGCACTGTAGGAATATTCCTGTCTCTGATCAAATCAATACATTCGGACGGGAATGGCCCATAACCCACAACATCACCTAAGCACACCCATTGATCAGGCTTATAAGAGTCGATTTTTTTTAACACAGCTTCTAATGCCGGCAGATTCCCATGAACATCAGAAATAAGTGCTATTAAAGGCATAACTTGTTTAAGTTAAATTTTTAAAAACCCAATATTAAGACTATTTAACTGTAATTAATAGTAGTAATGAAGAATAGTTTTTTTATCTTTATTAGTTACAATAAAATTAAGTTTAAGACAACAACCAAGAGATGCATTATAACGGAAACTCTCACAACGGTTATAATCCTAATAATTCACTACCTGAATCATCGGGTTCGTACGATGAGGAAATAGATCTACTTAAGATCTTTAATATTCTACTGCTTCATAAATGGAAACTGATCGGGATCGTATCTATTTTCACGGTATTGGCTGTAGTTTATGCGCTTCTTCAAACTCCTATTTATGAAAGCAAGGGTACTATTATTATCAGCGAGAGCAAAAACAGATATTCGTACGCAGGAGCGGGTATTGAGAATCTGCTAACAAGCACGTATGGTATTGGGGTAGGAAGTACTATTGCCAATGAATTACAGATCATGAAATCTCGTAAGTTGAGTTTAGACTTGGCTGATCGTATTGAAGCATTAACTTATGATGACAATGGAAGGAAGTTTCCTATCCTTTGGCGAGCTTATCCAGAAGATTCCAGTACAGTAGCCTTGGATACCATTGCTATGCGATACAGGGCTCTTATTACCTTTGAAAAACCGGATCCAAGTGCTGATATAGTAGAAATTTCATTTACCAGTCCTTTACCTACAGAAGCTGCTATTATCATTAATCTCACTATGGATACCTATTCAGCGCTGTCCACAGAACAAAACAGAACCATGGCTGTTTCAGCTCTGGATTTTCTAAGAACAGAACGTGCCAAATTAGAAGAAGAGCTCGTCTCTACTGAAGATTCTCTCCAGAAGTTTATGAATCGTACAATGCTGATTGCCGTAGACCCTCAGGCAGAAGAGATCATCTCCACCATTGCTGATCTGGAAGTTGAAAAACAAAAACTGGAAGTGGGATTGGTGGCCGTAAATTCAGGAATAACTCAGTACGAGAATCAATTAAATGAAATTAAACCCGGGCTTGCCGACCAATATTCTGAGGCTATCGGACCGGTTATAGTGCGCTATCAATATGCCCTGGCAGAATTGGAGACCAATAAATTATTGTATCTAACCAAGAACCCGAATATTGCCGAAAACAATCCGGAGCTTGTTCGCATTGAAAGAGAGATTGAACAGGTAAAAAAGCAAATCAAAGATCGAACTAATAACTTACTTGCTTCGGGGTCTGATCTTTACTTGAGTTTTATGGGTGACGGTGAAGGAGCAATTACTCAACGAATTTCTGCAATTACCCAAACATTGATCGAGTTGAAGGTACAACAAGCTCAGTTGGAGACGCAGGGCAATGTGATCAGTAAGCGCTACCTTGAGGTAAATAATAAATTTGAAGAACTACCTGATGAGATCATTCAGCTTGCCCGTTTAAAAAGGAACGTACGGGTTAATGAAGAAATGTATTTACAGGTTTCTGCTCAATTTTCTGAAATGAGCCTTTGGGAAAAAACTCAGTTTGGATTAGGCAGACCTTTGGATTATGCAATACCGGCAAAAAAACCAATAAAGCCTAAAAAGAAAATTATTGTTGTAATTGGATTTCTTTTGGGGGGCATATTTGGAGTAGGTTTTATTCTGGTTAGTAATATGGTTAACGATAGTATAAACTCCACTGATGCTTTAAAAGCTTTTGATCCGCCTCTGCTAGGTACAATACCTGACTTTGCTGTGATTGGTGATGTTGATCCCTCCGAAAGACAATTCATTGGTGATAAATCCGTTTCAAATCAATTAATTACATTTTTTGATCATATCTCTCCTATTTCAGAGGCTTACAGAAGACTTAGAATCAATGTTGTTTACGCAAACCCCGACAAAAACTACAAAGTTCTTATGGTAACCAGTGCTACCAAGGGAGAAGGTAAAAGTACGGTTGCTGCAAATTTAGCGGTTACTTTTACCGGTTCTGAAAAGAAAGTGCTCGTTATTGATTTGGATTTACGCAGACCTACCCTACATAAAGTGTTTGGTGAAAACAGAGAACCAGGCTTAACGGATGCACTTTTTAACTCGTCTGGGAATTACGATGTAGTATTACATACCGTAGCTCCGAATGTGGATTTGATTACCGCAGGTCATAAAACTCCGGAACCTGCTTCTGTACTGGATAGCAAAAAATTAAAAGAATTAATTGATAGATATTCTTCAGAATATGATCATATCATTCTTGATACAGCGCCTTATGGAATTATTTCAGATTCCGCTTCTTTGTTAAGATTAGTTGACGGTATGATCATCGTATCTCGATTTAATGTAACTACTAAAAGAGAACTTCAGTTTACTCTTAATGGTCTTAAACATTTGAATGCTGACGTATTAGGTATCGTACTCAATGCGTTCAATCCGAAGAAAAGCAGCGATTATTACACCAATTATAATTACTACCAGAGAACTTATTCTGAGTATTATAAGTATAAAGAGTAGATTTGGATTTGTCACGCCATAGGCATGGAATTTTGAATGTTGGGTTTCAAATCTCCTATTGGGTTATCAGTCGGGGAGGTCACTTCGCACTACTCGTGAATGTACCTAAAAAATATTTTTGCAAATTCTTCGTGTTAACATCCCAAACCTAGTTCAAGCGTCTCGCTTGCACGTGTAAAGATGGAGGAGATCTGGATTTGGGATTCGGTC
>CAXBHO010000052.1:0-25032 GCA_963975485.1 uncultured Balneola sp.
AAGCTTTTACCCATAATTCCTCAACCTGATCTCTTGCCCACTGATGTTTACGTAAAAATTTTAAGCTCGAATTGATACTTGGATCATTTTTAAAGCAATTAATATCGATATGATTGCTCAGTTGCTCCCACCCGTAATAATCTGCGAGATCTTGAACTATCTGTTTAAGTTTAATCCCATGAAGAGGATTATTTGGCTGCTTCTGGCTCACGCTTGTTCGGCAGTTTCCTTAAGCTTAGGTAACACTGCTTTCCAACCTTTTTGCGTTTCAATATATCGTTCTTGTCCATTTTCGACGTACTTATATCCTTTTTGAGTAATGGTTAATTCTGTTTTTCCATCCTCTTCTTCCATTTCATAAATGATGACGATATAATTTTCCAAGGTGTCTTCAATACCCGAGTTTGCAGGAAATATAGTGTGTTCTAATAATTTATTAGGAATAGCACGTATTACCTCACCCTTTACAACAGTGATTTCTTTTTTATCTTGTTTGATGTAATAATTGGCTTTGCTGCCCGGGGTCCAATTGCTATCGCAGCGAGAGCCAAACATGTATTGTTCAATTTTATTGGGATCTGTGAGTGTTGCCCAAACTTTTTCTGCTGATGCGTTTATTGTAGTTTCAAAAACTATACTGTTTTCCATAGTGATTATTTAATCGTCTTTTTTAACCAGTTAATCATTTCAGTAAAGGCCTTTTCACGAACCTCTTTTTTTGATAGAAAAATATCATGGATTGCATTTTCCACTGCCAAGAAGGTAACTTTTTTTCCCAATTTTTTTCCGGTTTCTTTTATGTGATCTACATTTAATACCATATCCATTCCCAAAATATCAGAAGACCATTTTTTTGGCTTAATTGAGCGCTTGGAATGCATTACTAAAATAGGTTCAGATATATTAGATTCAGTTTTTAATTTGGCTTGTGCGTTATAGATTGCAATTAACCATTTAAAATAAGCGGGAAATCCACGCTCCGGTTTCCAGCTTTGATCGAATTCCCATTCTCCATGATGGCTTTTTAATAAACTACTATTGTATAAATGTGATAGAGGTTTACTTTTGTTGGCATAAGGCATAAAAAAAGAAATTATTCTGGCAAAAAGCAGATTGATATTCCTTTCTGTTTTAGAAATATTAAATTCAAAAAAAGGAGAATTAAGTATCAAAGCTGAAATAAGTTCTTTTTCCTTTCCAAAATTTGCGTACATACTTGCAATAAGTCCACCGGTAGAATGTCCAAGAATGATAATATCATTACCATTTTCTTCAGATATGATCTGAAGTGATTCGGTGATCTCTTCATAGTATTCAGAGATATCTTTACAATAATTAGGATGTTGATGAGGGAGCAAAGATCGACCATATTTTCTAAGATCTAAAGCAAAAAAATTATAGTTTTGCTGATGAAAATTTTCTGCTACATGTGGGTGAAAGAAGTAATCGTTGAACCCATGGATATAAAGCACAGACTTTCTGCCTTTTATATTTTTGTTTGAACGAATAAAAGTGGCTATAACTTTTCCTTCATAGTCATCAGGAAACTCTAGCGTTTGTTTAGTAAAGTCGTTTAGTGTCATTCGGGCGATCAAGAATTAGGGAGAGGTAATTCTGGTTTAGGTTTTAATTTTTGTTATTGAAAGAACTAAACATTAATCTTTATGTTTCAAATTCGATATCTTATTTACTAGCATTATTAAAATAACTTATAAAATATGATTGATATTTATGAATGTAAAAGTATAGTGTAATTATTGCATACGTTTTTTAGTAACTTATTTGTAACAAATCCCAATTTCAAAACTCTTAATAGTATGAATAATCTATTTGCTTTAATATTACTTATCGGAATAACAGCATTAATTTCTTGTGATGAAGAAAATGCTACTCTGGTGGATTATGGATATGAAGAAGGGTTTTTTATTTATGATTTAGAACTTAACAAAATTCCATGGAAGCGAGACAGAAATTTTTTATCCCTGAAATTTACTGATGATACGTCTGAAGAAGATATTAAAATTATTTTAGATGACTATGGGTTGATTCTAAATGATAGGATTGTTACTACAAAACACTTTATTGTTAGATGTGTGTCTAATCCTGCTGAATATTACTATTCTAATACTGTTGTAGAAAGTGAGAGTTCACTTGATGATTTACAAGAAGTCGACTACTCATTGCCAGTTTTCATTAACGAGTTTGGAGGTATTGTTCTTTTAACCAACGTTATAAGAATAAAATTTGAAGGGATAGAAAAAAGCGAAGAACTAATTGTAATTGATAGCTTAGTTACTGCTGATAAATTGTTATTAACGAGAGACACCGATTCAAAAGGTCAAACCTACCATTTGGATACTACACAAGAAAGTGTTGAAAATTCACTAAAACTGTCGAACAGATATTTTCTTTTTGAGAATGTTAGGTTTGCTACACCAGACTACGCATTCCAAATCAACTAAAAATGCAAATTAGAAAATCATGTCAAAATATATAACTAGTATCATTGTAATTGCGATTTTAAATTTCCCAGCATTCGCTCAACAGAGTCAGGTTTTGAAGAAAATCGTACCTGGAAAAAATTCTATAGATCTCACCATTAGTAGCAATTCGTATATGATGCTTTCAACTAAACAGGTTAGTCAATCGAAGTTGAGAGCCCCAGGAATATCAATTGAGAGAGGGCAAGTGTTTCAACTTGAGGGAAAAACAGTATCTAAATTAAAACTTCCTACGTTTAATGATTTAAACTCACTTAAAAAATCAAACCCAAATATACATATTAGTCCAGTATATTTAAATGAAGATGGGAGAGAACAATTAATATCATTCCCATTTTCTTTAGATATGATTTGAAGTGATTCGGTGATCTCTTCATAGTATTCAGAGATATCTTTACAATAATTAGGATGTTGATGAGGGAGCAAAGATCGACCATATTTTCTAAGATCTAAAGCAAAAAAATTATAGTTTTGCTGATGAAAATTTTCTGCTACATGTGGGTGAAAGAAGTAATCGTTGAACCCATGGATATAAAGCACAGACTTTCTGCCTTTTATATTTTTGTTTGAACGAATAAAAATGGCTATAACTTTTCCTTCATAGTCATCAGGAAACTCTAGCGTCTGTTTTGTAAAGTCGTTTAGTGTCATTGAAGCAACTAGAAATTATTCAATGTATATATGTGAATTAAAAACTCCATCAGTAGACGAAAACGTAAACTAAATGTTTTGTGATCTTTAAAAATTTAAGATAGGTGTAATTGATAAATAATCAATTAGAAAATCCATACTTTTCTTCGACATAATCAAAATCCAGCTTAATCATTTCTTCCAATACCTCAACATTAATATCAGAAAGCCGCTTAATATAAAGGCATGATTTTCCGGTTTTGCATGAGCCAAGTTTAGAAAGTAGTTCGCTATTTTCATCAAGCTTAGAGAAAAAGTATAAATTAATATATTGCTTCCGGTTCGAAAAACTGGTCATCACCATGATACTTTCCCTGCCACTTTTATAGGTATGATGATAGGTTCCATAACCAACTTAGCTAGTCATCTCGGGCAAACCTGACCCGAGATCTCCCGATATCGAACGTTTGGTACATTTGATGCAGGATTTTCCCAAATATGCCACGAAAACCAAAAGAAGATCGTGGATTTTTCAACAATCTTCTCTTCTTTGAGGATCATCAATTGCGTTTAAATAATCCTGAACACTTAGTTCTGTAGGATTTTTTTTGCTATTCGCTTTTGCCATATGATTCTTAAATCTGAATTCGGGATTGTAAATAGTACATTTTATATTCTTATGAATGAAAATACAAATAAAAAAATATTTTGGGCCAAGTACTTTAGTGACAGCGGCTTTCATTGGTCCCGGAACTGTTACTGTTTCTACGTTAGCTGGGGTAAGTTCAGGGTATATGTTGCTTTGGGCGTTACTATTTTCTGTTATTGCAACCATAGTACTACAAGAAATGACTGCTCGATTAGGTTTAATTACCCAGAGTGGATTTGGTGAAGCAATCCGTGGAGAATTGAGAAACCCTGTTATCAGATTTTTTGGAATAATCTTGGTACTTGGAGCTATCGTTGTTGGAAATGCTGCTTACGAGGGAGGCAATATATCAGGCGCTGTTTTAGGCTGGAATGAAATATTACCGGGATTTGAGGTTATTCTATTCAACACAGAGTTTAGAATAGTACCCTTAATTTTAGGGGCAATTGCTTTTTGGCTGCTCTATTCAGGGAATTTCAAACGAATTCAGAACTTTTTGATTGGATTGGTTATGATAATGAGCGTTGTGTTTCTAACAACAGCTATAATGGTCGGTCCAAATATCTCCGACCTTTTTAAAGGCTTATTTATTCCCCAGGCTACCTCCAAAGAAATGCTAACAGTGATAGCTTTAATTGGGACGACAGTAGTGCCTTATAACCTATTTCTTCACGCATCTTCGGTACAACAGAAGTACAAAAAGCCAAGTCAACTTTCTGACTTACGAAAAGAGAATATAACCGCAATTGTTCTTGGTGGATTAATTTCCATGTGTATTGTTGTCACCAGTGCCGGGTCAGGAATTGATGGCAATGAGGTAAGAAACGCAGCAGATATGGCTGTTCAGCTGGAACCATTATTGGGCAGCTGGGCAACTTATTTCTTAAGTTTAGGATTGTTTGCTGCAGGAATATCTTCCGCTATTACAGCTCCACTTGCAGCTGCTTATGCCGCTAGAGGAATTTTGGGTTGGGAAAATAATGTGCTAGACCTAAAGTTTAGAGCTGTTTGGATAAGCATACTGGGAATAGGAGTTCTTTTTTCGATGACGAATTTTAACCCGGTTACCATTATTCAATTTGCACAAATTGCTAACGGGATTTTACTTCCTCTGGTAGCTATTTTCTTATTGTATATCGTTAATCGCAAAGAATTACTGGGAGAGTATGTGAATTCTACCATCCAGAATATATTAGGAGGAGTAGTTATTATTGTAGCTTTGCTGGTTGGGTTCAAAAGTTTGAACAGTGTATTTCAATTTATATGAAAACAAGTATCGATCTGAATTGTGATTTAGGAGAATGGAGAACAGATGATGGTCCCGATTTGGATAAAGCTATCATGCCATATATTTCATCCTGTAATATTGCTTGTGGTGGACATATCGGAAATGAGATTACTATGCGGTGGACGGTAATTTTGGCTAAGAAGAATAATGTGAAAGTGGGTGCACACCCTTCATATCCTGACAGAGAGGGATTTGGGCGCAAGCAATTAGAAATGAATAAAGAGGAGCTTAAGAACTCTATTAAAAACCAAATTCTGAACTTGAAAGAGATTGCAGAAGCAGAGGGCGTGGATCTGCATCACATCAAACCACATGGAGCATTATATCACGCGGCATCCAGGTATAGAGATATTGCTAAAGTAGTAACTGAATCGGTAAAAGAATTGAATTTAAATATTCCAGTTTACGGGCAATCAGGCTCAGAATTTGAAAAGGCTACAACAAATAGCGGGGTAGAATTTTGTGCTGAAGTTTTTGCGGACAGAGCTTACGAAGATGATCTGAAGTTACGATCGAGAGATTTACAAGGAGCAGTGCTTCATAAAAAGGAAGAAGTGCTTACCCAAATCTTTAAAATGGTTGTAGAAGAAAAGGTTGTAACTTATTCCGGCAAAGAGCTGTCTATTAAAGCCGATACGATTTGTTTGCACAGCGATACGAAAGGATCGAAAGAGTTAGCGAGAAATATTCATCAATTTCTTAAGAACCATGGAGTCAAAATTACTGCAGTTTAATGGTGTTTCCTGGTCAGTTTTTCGAATGGGAGAAAGCGCTTGGTTAATTAAACCACAAATTGACGAAGCCTTACTGGACTGCATCCATAAAACTAACTCACTGTTAGAGCGATCTGAAATACCCCAGCTTGTAGATGTTATTCCTGCTTATGATTCTCTTACTCTTATTTTCAATTCTTCATCATTTAATATTTTTCAAATTTCTGATATAAAAAGTCAGTTATACAATCCTGAGACATCTTTGTATGAAATTCCTGTTTGTTATAATCTTGGATTAGATTGGGATGAAATGGAGCAGAAAACCATGCTGAAGAAAGAAGAGATAATTTCTGTGCATTCTTCAAAAGAATATACCATTGCAATGACGGGGTTTTTACCGGGATTCGTTTTTCTGGAAGGCCTAGATGAACAAATTTCAGTTTCGAGAAAAGAAAACCCTAGAATAAAAGTGCCTTCTGGTTCAATTGGTATTGGAGGAAATCAGACCGGAATTTATTCAATCGAAAGTCCCGGTGGATGGCAAATCATTGGAAGAACACCGGAATTGTTTTTTGATGTAAATCAAAATCCGCCCATAAAATTTAAAGCAGGGGATAAAGTCAGATTTCAGCAAATAACGAACAATGAATTTTTAAAATTGACTTCTAATGAAAGGTAGTCTTATAGTGACTGTTGGAGGTTTATTTACTACAATTCAGGATCGGGGAAGGTTTGGATATAGAAAATTTGGTGTTCCCGTTTCAGGCGCTATGGATAAAGAGGCATATAAATGGGCAAATCGACTTTTAGGCCAATCAGAAAATACTCCGGTAATAGAAATGACCCAAAAGGGAGGAGAGTTTCTGTTTAATACGGATGCAGTTATTTCGATAACAGGTGCAGATATGTCTCCAAGAATTAACGGAGATTTAATTTCCACAAATAAAGTCCATTATATAACGGAAGGAGATTATCTTGAATTTGATTCACCCGAAAAAGGATACAGAACTTATATTGGAATTCTGGGAGAATGGAGTTTAAAAAAGGTGATGAGTAGTTTTTCGACATACACTTTGGGAGAGTTTGGCGGTTTACATGGAGAACTGCTTGATGTTGGAGATAAAATTTCTTGGGAAGAAAGAAAGCCGGAGAATGTTTTAGAGGAAATTCCTAAAGAATGTATCCCTTACTATAGTTCAAAACTCACTGTTGAATTTATAGCAGGTCCTGAATGGGATTGGTTGACTAAAGAAGAACAAGAAAAATTTCTATCTACACCTTTTAAAGTGAATTCCAGAAGTAATAGAATGGGCATTCGATTAGATATGGAAGAGCCGTTATCGATTCCAAATCGAGATATGAAATCATCTGGAGTAATTCCTGGCATCATCCAACTTCCGCCGAATGGAAAACCAATCATTTTAATGCAGGATGGTCAAACCGTAGGTGGGTATCCAAGAATTGGGAAAGTTTTGGATATATATTTAGGAAGAGTAGCGCAAGTTCCTCCAGGCGGAATAGTTAGGTTTATGCAAAGTAAAAAATAGCGTACATTCAATTCTGAAATGCAATTAAATGCTATTTAACAAGATCTGAAGTTCTAGGTTGTGCTATATTCTTACGATACAACTATCGAGGATTTAACTCCAATACCATCAAAAATTCAAGTAAAAATCAGTACTAATTAATGCATAAAGTTAAAAAGTCGGCAAAGCTAAATAATGTTAGTTATGATATTCGTGGATTAATTGCTTCAGAAGCAAGCCGTTTAGAAGAAGAGGGACACAAAATTTTAAAGTTGAATATTGGCAATCCGGGAGCGTTTGGTTTTGAAGCAACAGAAAGAATTCTTAGAGATGTTGTTCATAACTTGCCACTATCGCAAGGTTATAGCAATTCAAAGGGACTTTACTCGGCTCGTGTTGCTATCGCTAAATACTTTGAAGAGCAAAGAATTTTAGATGTAAGTGTGAACGATATTTACATTGGTAATGGGGTAAGTGAGCTCATTATAATGTCTATGCAAGCTCTTTTAGATAATAAAGATGAGGTGCTATTACCAGCACCAGATTATCCACTGTGGACAGCTTCTATTTTGCTAGCGAGTGGAACTCCTGTTCATTACAAATGTGAAGAAGAAAATAATTGGTTCCCAAGCATCGATGATATAAAGTCTAAGATTAATAATAGAACAAAAGCAATTGTTTTAATTAATCCCAACAATCCAACGGGAGCGGTGTATTCTAAAGAAATACTGTTAGAGATTGTAGCATTAGCTCGCGAGCATAATCTGATTATTTTTAGTGACGAGATTTACGATAGACTTTTATATGATGGGGCTAAGCATATCCCAATTGCTAGCCTAGCAGACGATGTTTTAATGATAACTATGGGAGGTTTATCTAAAAATTATCTGATTGCCGGATTCCGTGCTGGGTGGATGGTTCTATCAGGAAAGATACAGCACGCAAGTGATTATGTAGATGGACTGAATGTACTATCATCTATGAGGCTATGCTCTAATGTTCCAAGTCAGCATGCTATCCAAGCAGCTTTAGAAGGGCATCAAAGCACTCATGAGCTAACAACAGGGGGTGGACGCTTGAAACAACAACGCGATTTAGCCTTTAATGA
Source organism: uncultured Balneola sp. (assembly GCA_963975485.1). Lineage (GTDB taxonomy): Bacteria > Bacteroidota > Rhodothermia > Balneolales > Balneolaceae > Balneola. The sequence goes on from CAXBHO010000052.1 coordinate 8,416, forward strand.
ATTGAACGCTATTGATGGAATATCGTGTAAACAGGCTATGGGGGCTTTGTATCTTTTTGTGAAAGTTGATTTGGATAAATTTAATATCAAAGATGATGAAAAAATGATCTTGGATATACTTAAACAGGAAAAAATATTACTGGTACATGGTCGAGCTTTCAGCATAAAAGAAAAGGGATATTTTAGAGTAGTATTTTTACCTCATGTTGAAGAGTTAACTACTGCTTTCAAAAAACTAAAACGTTTCTTTTCTACTTATAAACAATAGGTTAAGTATAGAAAAAACTATCTATGCATTTAATGTATTCCAGAGAAAATTAAGAAATATCTTTTATGCTTTCTAAATGATGATAATTATGATAAATAGTAAAGTACAATAGTTCTCTTACTGTGCATTTACCAAGTAATGGGTGAGGTGCAACATTTGTACTTAACTGCTTTTCTGACCACTTTTGAAGAACTTTTACGAGCTTAATCTTTTCACTTTCATACACATTAAGAAGTGGTTCCTTTTGTTCGGTTGTAATTATCGGAGGAATAAAAGCAGCACTAGCTTGACCGCCTGCTTTCAGCTTTTCGTGGTATTTTTCTACCAGTTCATCGTAAGTACGTTCCGGTCTGTTTCTCGTTCCAAATCTAAACTTCAGAAGAAATTTAGGCAAAGCCATTCCGGTACTCAACGGATTCACACTTTTAATCAGATGATCTAATTGTTGCCCTGAGCTCCATTTACCTTCCGCTTTAGGACGGTCAAAAAGTGAAGCATCCTGTTGACGTATGTAATTTATTACTTTGTCAAAAGCTTCATGGATTTCCAGTTCTATTTGATCTTTATTTTTCAGACTAGTTCTATTTTACAATGTTCATAAGTCTTTCCCAAGAAGCATTTCTAGCTAACACATTTGGGTCATTTTTTTTGGCATTAGGATCATCGCCTCGGCGCATAAATGCATGTCCGGCACCTTCATAAATTTCATATTGGTACGTCTTATTGTATGAATTCATGGCTTTTTCAGACCGTTCTATAGTTGCATTAACTCTACTGTCAGCACCACCATAAAATCCATAAACAGGAACTTTGATAGATGAGTAAGCCTCTGCTTCCTGAGGTCCGGTTCCATAAAAAACCATCGCTGCTTTGATTTCATCATCGGCATTGGTTGCAAAACGGAATGATTGAGAACCACCCCAACAAAAACCAATTACATAAACTTCACCGTTTCCTGCTTCAATTGATTTGGCATACTCTAAAACTGCTTTTAAATCTTGAGTTACATTTTCTGCATCCAAGGCATAGATTGCTGAACGTGCAGCATCCGAAGTTTCAAAGTCGCTGGTTTTTTCGATTCCATCCACAGTGTTTGAAATCAGATCAGGTGCAATAGCAATAAATCCTTTTTCAGCGAGCTGATCTGTAAAACTTCTTGCCCATTCATTTAATCCTCTGTTCTCATGAATAACGATAAATACAGGTGCTTTATCGGATCGTTCGGGATAGGCAACAAAGTTGTGCATCGTTCTTCCGCTAGATTCAATCTCAACCCATTCATGGTGTCGTGGTGAATTTTCAATCTGCTGTATTGCATAATCTTGAGCAATAATAGGCACTGAAATAAAACTTAGAAGTAGGAGAGAGAGTAATTTTTTCATAATTGAGAAAGATTGGTTCAAATTAATATATAAGTAATCCTATTTTTTAGAAACTAATTCATTTGTGTTGCATCAACTCTGGTTGGTGTGTCTTCACCTGATACAATACCAACAGCCGCTTGTGAAATTGCTCGAATGGTGTTTGTTAAATGAGCGATATCAATCGTTTCAAACTCATCCGAAACTTGATGGTAATCGGGATCAACATCAATGGGTGTTGTGCTGATAGTATGAGCCGGAACTCCTAAACGAGCTAGTGTTGCATTATCAGAGCGATAAAATAGATTTTGGTTTGGATAAGGATCCGGGTAAAACTCATAGATCGTCCCCTCTGCACTTTGTTGAAGTAGCTCGCCGAAGCTCGATTTTTCAAATCCGGTTATCCAAGCTGTATTTGGTCCTTCAACGGCAGGTTTGCCTATCATTTCAATATTAAACATTGCCACAATCTCATCAGGGTTCAATTGCTTTGAAAAATATTGCGAACCGTATCCGCCTGACTCTTCTGCAGTAAATGCTACAAAGATCAGTGTTCTTTCTGGGATGCCTTTGCTTTTGAAATATTTGGCAAGTTCCAGAACTGCAGTAGTTCCCGAGGCGTTATCATTGGCTCCGTTGGCAATAGAATCCGCTCCCGCTTCTGATGGTTGACGAATACCGATATGATCGTAATGAGCTGAAAATACTACGTACTCATCTTTTCGATTTCCTTCAATTTTTCCTGCAACATTTGCCATCTCAATTGTACCATACTCTTTGGTAATATATGCGCTAAATGAAGAACTTGGAGCTCTATTTGTTAATACGAATACCTTATTTGCAGCTTGATCTTCAGGAAATACTCTGGTAGGTCTGGAAAAGAAGGGCTGATATCTTCTAAAAATTGCTTCATGACTTGGATCGATAAAAACAAAAGCTTCCTGATTATTATCCCGAATGTCATTAAAACGTTGCTGAAAGTTTTCGCCTTTTGCAATATGAACGGTTTTAATCTTATTTGTTTTTGCCCACTCAATGGTAGAAGTATCAGATAAAGTGAAATAATCATCACTACTTACTTGAGTATCGGAAATTTCGATATCAGCATTCTTAACTGAAATTGAATAAAGCTCAAATTTTTGCAGATAATCGGATTCACCATTCAGATATCCTAATCCGGTTTCTTTGAACTCACTACTTATAAAATCGGCTGCTTTTTTGATTTCAGGAGAAAAAGCCTGGCGACCTTTCATATCATCAGAGCTCAAAGTTTTTAGTATTTGAGCCGTATTTTGTTCACTGAAATCATAAGGTTCTGATTGGCATTGAATAAAAAGTATTCCAAGAATTAGAATAGATAAAGAACGTAACATGGTTATAATTTGGTTAGCGATTGGAATTTTATATTATATGTAAGACCTGAATAGGAAATAGTAAAATTTTGCTATCAAAAATTTCTCTTAATCCAATTTCTTTAAAGCTTCTTCCTTATGCTCTTCTTTGTTTTTAGAGTATCGCATTTGAAGCAATTCCACAAGTAACGCAAAACCCATAGGCAAGTAGATATATGCTTTTGGTACCTCTTTGTGCAAACCTTCCATAAAAATAGTAACCCCAATTGTAATCAAGAATGATAAAGCCAGAATTTTCAGGGCTGGGTTAGCAAGAATAAATTCCCCGATAGGTTTAGCAAAAATGAGAATGACTACAAATGCCAATATAACTGCTGTTATAATTACCCAAACAACATCTGTTAATCCAATGGCTGTAATTACAGAGTCCACAGAAAAAACAACATCTAACAAAACGATCTGAATAATTGCGGACTTAAACGAGTCCTTTACATTAGCTTTTTCATCATGCTCATCTTTTAACTCTACGGTATGATGGATTTCCTTAACGGCTTTATACAATAGAAATAAACCACCGGCTACAAGTACTATATCGCGAATGGAAAGCCCCATGAATATAGGATTGGTTAACTCCGTTAGTTGAAGTAACAGAAACAGCAATCCAATTCTGGCAACCATGGCCAAAGCAAGGCCAATAATACGAGCGCGTTGTTGATGTTTCTTTTCTAATCTACTTACAAGAATAGTAATAACCAGAATGTTATCAACTCCAAGGACGAGTTCCAGTCCAATTATCAATGCAAAAATACCTATTAAATCAACCATGCTTTTTTATTTTAAAATGATAATAGATAAGTAGATAAACAAGATTGATTATCTACTGTAGTTTGTTGGATATCAACACCCCATATAGTAATTTGAGCTAATAAAAACTGATTTATTTACAATGAAAAGTATCGTACTTCTAAAACTGATTCTCCTTTCTCCTTTATTTTTAATTGCTCAGGAAGTAGAATACCCTAAGAGTTTTTTAGAGAAAATGCCATTGTATGATGTGGCTTTAGGTGATTTTAAATATCAAATATCATCGAATAATGAAATTGCTCAGACCTATTTTAGCCAAGGTTTCCAAATGATGTACGCATTTACCAAAGTAGATGCTGCCAGATCATTTCGTGAAGCCCAAAAAGCGGACCCAAATTGTGCAATATGTTATTGGGGAGAAGCATGGGCGTGGAGTTCTTATTTGAATGGTGCAATGAAAACCTCGGAAGCGCCAAGAGCTTATGAAAAGATTCAGGAGGCTATAGGTAAAGCAAAAAAGAACGGCAGCAAAAAAGAGAAAGACATCATTAAAGCTTTTTCTATCAGATATGTAAAAGATTTTGATCCTGATACAAGAGCTATTCAGGATACGTTGTATTCAATAGAGATGGAAAAGCTTACCAGTAAATATCCCGATGATCTGGATATTGCAACACTGTATGCAGAATCTCTTTTTCTATTAGAGCCAAGAAGAGGAACCAGAGATGTAAATGATCCGGATGTAGATAAACTGCATTCTGTATTAGAAGATATTTTGGAAAAAGACATCAAACATCCCGGAGCGTGTCATTTATATATTCATGCAACAGAGTCAACACAAAATCCTGAATGGGCAGAACCATGTGCCGAATTTATAGGAACCTCGATTCCGGGAGCGAGCCATATCAATCACATGCCGTCTCATACATGGAACGAAATCGGTAGATGGGGAGATGCTGTGAAAGCAAATATTATGGCGTGGCACTCTGATATGAAAGCTTCAGTCGGAGAAGGCTTTGCAATTTATCCGTCACACAATCTTCATATGCTGGCATTTGCAGCCAGTATGGACGGTCAAGGCGCTGTAGCTATACAAGCGGGAAAGGATTATGCAAAATTGACCGGAAACAATATGTATCATGTTTTAACATTGGTCAGATTCGGTCGGTTTGATGAGATTGAAAATATTACAGAAAGACCAAGTCATTCTGTTCATGGAGGAATGTGGGACTTTGCACAAGGATATGCGGCTTTGAAGAGCGATGATATTGATAAAGCCGTTCAGCTAAAAGATAAAGTTCTGGCAATAGCTGATAGTTCTTCAGCAAGATTCAGATTTCATTCAGCGGAAAATTTACTTAATACTGTGGGGAATATTTTGGAAGGGGAAATATTCTGGACGGAAGGCAATTTGGATAGTGCAGACGCATCATTTGAAGAAGCTATAAAATATTATGATGCGCTTGCTTATGACGAACCCGAGCCTATTCCATTTTCGCCAAGACATTGGTATGGAGCGCTTTTAATTGAAATGAAGGAATATGAAAAGGCTATAGAAGTTTATAAAAAAGAATTAGAACATCATCCCAACAATGGATGGTCATTGTACGGAATTCAACAAGCTTTGAAAGCACAAGGAAACGCTGATACTCAAATTGATAACCGGTTTTCCGAGAGTTGGAAGAGATCAGATACTTGGATTCGTGGTTCTAAATTTTAAATAAAACTTGTTTTTTAAGCGTTATCGTAACTATACGGCTTGCAAACCGATAGGATGTATAAGTATAAGTTTTGGGATCGATAGTTTTTCGGTTAACATAGTAGAAATCGGTTTTGCACAACGTGTAGAATTCTTAGCTCAATAAGATGCCTTTAGCAAATTCCATACTGAGATATAGTTATTTAGCAATATTATTATTGGTAAGTGGAACTATATTGATGAGTTGCTCCAGAGTAGCACTAGAAGGAGACAGGCAAAACAGATCAATCAGGATTAAAAAAGCACATAAAGGAACCATTAAAATCCAATTTGAGCTTATAAACAATCTTATTGTAGTTCCTGTAAGAATAAATGACTCAGACACGCTAAAATTTGTATTAGATACAGGAGCAGGTCGCACCGTTATAACTGAGTTAGGATCTGAACAAAGTTTTGAGATTGTTTATGAGGGAGATATCATGCTGAATGGTCTCGGGAGTTCAGGCGCTGTACCGGCATTAATTTCGAGAAACAATGAGATTTTTTTAAGGGGTGTTGAAGGAGAAAATCATACCGTAGTATTTATTCTTGAAGGAAGGTTCAATCTATCCAATTACATGGGAACTCAAGTTAATGGGTTATTAGGATATGATATTTTCGAGAATTTTATAGTTGAAATAGATTACGATGAATCAAGAATTTATCTGCATGACCCTGATGCATTTAAGGAAGAATATAATATCAGAAAGGAAGATAAATCCTGGACGTATGTTCCGCTCTATACTCAGGATAATAAGTTATACGTGGATATTAAGATTACCCAGAGTAATAATTCTGAGATCAACGCAAGATTATTAGTAGATTCAGGAGCAAGCCATACGGTATTTTTATATCCGGATACTTCAGAAGATGTAGTTATTCCTCCAAACCACATTGAATCATATTTAGGAACCGGATTGGGCGGAGAGATTTATGGCAAGATCGGAAAAGCCAGAAAAGCAGAACTTCAGGGTATAGAATTATTAGATCCGGTTATATCATATCCTGATATGGAAGCTGTAGAGCAAGCCATTGGGAGAGATTCAAGAAATGGGAGTGTAGGAGCGGATCTTTTAAAGAAATTCGATATTATCTATAATTACGCTGATTCTAGTATGCTCATAAAGCCAAATAGAAATTTTAATGATAAATTCAGGTACAATACTAGTGGTATTGAGATTACAACACCACTATTAAATTTTCCATACTACGTTATATCAGAGATTAGGAAAAACTCCCCTGCCGACAAAGCCGGTTTGAAAAAAGGAGATGTAATTGTAGAAGTTGATTATGAAAGAGTATACCAGTTTACACTGAATGAACTACTTGACCTATTTCATAGTTCAGAAAAAACAGTGAAAGTATATATTCAAAGAGAGTCCAAGTTTCTTGATTTCGATTTAGAACTAACAGACATTCTTAAATTAGACCCCTACTTTTAATATGATATTCATGAATTTCTAAGAAATTCATCTCCTGCTTTAGGAATTAAAGCTTCTACAGTCGAAATTTCTTCAAGCACTTCTTTGAACTCATTCGGGTCAGCATCAATAGGCTTCCACGTTCCGTAATGAATGGGAAGCGCTATTTCAGGATTAACCATTTCCACAGCGTAAGCCGCTTCTTGTGGCCCCATTGTAAAATGATCTCCGATTGGAGCCAGAACAATATGAGGTTCATAAAGCTGACCATATAATACCAGATCAGAAAATATATTTGTGTCTCCCATATGATAGATACAAAGATCATCTTCAAACGAAAGTATTAGTCCTGCAGGATCGCCTGCATATTCTCCATCGAAAGAAGAACTGTGGTTTGCGGATACCATAGTGACAGAGAAATCATCGAAACTCACTGTGCCACCTTTGTTAAAACCAATGGCCTGTTTTTCTTTTAATCCTTTCTTCTTCAACAAACCAATTAATTCTACTATTCCAACAACTTTGCAACCGGTGTTCTTGGCAATTTCCAATGTATCCCCAACGTGATCCTCGTGTCCGTGAGTAAGTAAAATATAATCGGCTTCAGTTACCTTTTTGAGATCATCCGGAGTGGAAGGATTATCCTTAAGAAAGGGATCGACATAAATAATGCTCCCGTTTTGGCTAATAAATTTAAATGCTGAATGGCCTAACCAATAACCTTTTAACTTTGTATCCATGATTGCTAAGTAGTTTGTTTGTATTTACTCTTTACTCTATACAATGGCGGATCTCTCTTTGAAGTTCCATAAACTAACATAATTGTAATATATTAATGGAAAAACAGATTTATGGGGTTTTTAGATAAAATAACGAAAGCGTTTACAGGCGAAGATACACTATCAGAAGAAAATGGCGTATGGAATATTATCTCTACAAACGAAGAGCTTGAGGCAATTTTACTGGCTTCAAATGAACGAACACAAGTTGTTTTTAAACACAGCCCCAGTTGTGGGGTAAGCTATTTTGCACTTCGACATTTGAATGATCCCCAGCTTTTTGAGAATAATGAAATTGATCTACATCTGATTGATGTAATTAATCAAAGGTCGCTATCAATGGATTTCGCGATGCGAGTAGGGGTTCGTCATGAATCTCCACAAATATTTGTAGTAAAAGATGGGGAAGTTAAATGGCATGCTTCTCATAATTCGGTAAATGCGAAGAATGTGCTGGAACATATTTAAAATTCTGTACGGGTAATTAATGGATTACCCGTACAGAATAGAAGAAATGATTCGATAAATATGCTGCTTAATACCCAGCAGCGTGGCCGTCACCCCGTGGGTCAACCCCGCTTGATTTATTGCCATCCTGATCAACATAAATAATATGTCCTCGTGCAATAGACATTGTTCTAAGCTGATGTCCTTTTTCTTCTAGTAAGCGAATAGTATCCGGGCTTAGTCCATAATTCTCATAAAATAAAATATCCGGTAACCACTGGTGATGAATTCGGTTTGCAGCAATAGCTTCCTGGGCATTCATCCCAAAAACAGCCATATTCAAAAAGCTTTGTAGTGTAGCAGTAATAATTCTAGGGCCACCTGCAGCACCTAAAACCATTCTTACTTTTCCATCTTTGGTAACAATAGTTGGTGTCATGCTGCTTAGCATTCTTTTTCCGGGTTCTATGGCATTTGCTTCTCCACCAATTAAACCATAAGCATTTGGTTCGCCGGGTTGAGCAGAAAAATCATCCATCTCGTTATTTAGAAGAAAACCGGCTCCATCAACGGCTACTTTACTACCAAAAGAACCATTTAGCGTAGTTGTGACAGCCACTGCATTCCCATCTTTATCAACCACAGAAAAATGAGTGGTTTCATCAGATTCATAATTATTTGAAAATTCTCCGTGAGAAAGGGAAGAAGAAGAAGTTACTGTATCCATAGAAAAACCAATCATTCTTGCATTATTATAGTTAGGATTTAATAAATCTTGTTTAGGCACGTCATAGAAATCAGGATCACCTAAATAGTAAGATCGATCTGCGAATGCTCTTCGCATTGCTTCAGCCATTAAGTGAACATAGGCTGCTGAATTATGGCCAAGTTCGGCAAGCGAATAATCATCCATCATATCCAAGATCTGAGCAACAGCAATGCTACCGCTACTTGGAGGAGGCATAATTGTAAGTTCATAATCCTGAAATTTTGCTTTTACAGGTGCACGCCATTTACTTCTGTAATTTTTGAGATCGGAGTATGTAATTAATCCATTTTTTTTCTTCATCTCTGTAACTATTGCATCAGCTACAGAGCCTGAATAAAAGCCATCACGACCATATTTTGAGATTTGTTCCAGAACTTCAGCTAAATCTTTTTGAACAAAAAGATCACCTTCCTTAAACAACTCACCATTTTCTTTTGTATAATATTTTTTTGATCCTTCGTATTTGCTGAACGTATCTTTGTAATTATTTAAAGAACCAGCTTGAGAATATGAGAGATAATATCCGTTTTTAGCTAAATCTATAGCCGGTTGCAGAACAAGTTCAAGAGGCATCCTGCCATATCTTTCCAAGGCGGTTACCATTCCATCAACAGTGCCCGGAACACCAACGGCTAATATTCCTTCCCAACTCAATTCCGGTTTAAATTCACCATTTCGTACATACATATTTCTTGAAGCACGACTAGGTGCCGTTTCTCTAAAGTCCAGTGAAGTGGAAGTGCCGTTTTCCAGTTGGATGACCATAAATCCACCACCCCCAAGGTTTCCGGCTCTGGGTAGCGTTACGGCTAAAGCGAATTGAACGGCAACCGCAGCATCAACGGCATTTCCGCCTTGCCTTAAAATCTTGTTACCAACTTCAGAAGCATAAACTTCAGCCGAAACGACCAATCCATATTCATAAGTTTGTGTAGAGCGAGACTGTGAATATCCTGTTTGGATAAAAAGAAAGGCTAAAAAGCCTATTAAAACGTATTTCATATTTGGGTAATTGATTGTTTATTAAAATACAAGATTAAAGTTATTATTCCACAGCTTGTGAACTTCAAGAAATCTAAGCCATTATGTATTTTTTATTCAAAGTTCGATGTTCTGCTGCTCGTCTGTTCGATGTTCTCTACCCTCGCAGGACTAAAGTCCATGCTAGCTTATGTACGAAACAAATTCTGAGAATATTTCACTTTATAATGTACTGGAAATTGAATGTGCCTTGTTGGATGTTCCAAGTTCGATGTTCATTTGTTCAAAATTACTCTGTTAACCTCGTTCCGAACGTCTCGTTCGGAATGCCTTGTTTGAGGCTCTGCCTCAATGGAAGCAGAGCTTCCAAATTAGCATCACGCAGCTCCCAAGGGGACAGGAGAGCTACGTAACGAGGAAAAATATTCATTATTCAACATTCCTTGTTCTTCTGTTCGATGTTCCATGTTGAAAATTGGATGTTCCTTGTTGAATGTTCCTCAGCTTCTTGGGTGAAATTCTTTATGCACTTGATGTAAGAAAGAACGGTCAATATGAGTATAAATTTCCGTTGTTAAAATAGAGGCATGTCCTAGCATTTCTTGTACGGCACGGAGATCGGCTCCGCCTTCCAATAAATGCGTTGCAAAAGAATGACGAAAGATATGAGGGTAAACAGGCTTCTTAATGTCAGCTTTTTTAGCAGCTTTTTGAACGATGTTCCAAATACTCATTCTGGTTAAAGCACCACCACGTTGATTGAGAAAAACCTTGTTTTTTGCTTTAGCTGCATTCTTGGGTTTAAAGAAAAGAGGGCGCACATGTTCAACATAATGCTCAATTGCATCTTGGGCAACTTCACCAACCGGAACCAATCGTTCTTTATTTCCTTTACCAATTACACGAATAAACCCTATCTCAAAAAAGAGGCGATCCATTTCTAAGCCGGTTAATTCGCTAACACGCATTCCGGTTCCGTATAAACATTCCAGAATAGCTTTATCTCTTATCCCCGCCGGTTTTTCTGTATTTGGGGATGAAAGCAAAGCATCTACTTCAACAACATCGAGAACTTCGGGCAATTTCTGAGCTTTTTTGGGAAGCTCAATTAATTCAGCGGGATTAGCTTTTGCAAAACCTTCAACAGTAGCAAACTCATGGAATCCTCTAATACTGGAAATATTTCTGGCTAAAGAACTGGTGGATAAACATTCAGTATCAATGAGAAAATCTAGAAAATCCTCAATATGTGTTAGGGTGACTCCTGAGAGATCGGTGATTTTTTTGTTGAAAACCAGGAAGTCGATATAACGAGAAATATCATTTTTATAGGATACGATGGAATTCTTAGAAAGTCCCTTTTCAAGCTTAATGAATTGTATATATAGATCAACTTCCCGTTTAAACTTTCCCATCAATTTTGATCATTCTGCTCTTTCTGTTGCTCTAAATGGTCTTCAGATTGCTGATTTTGGCTTTCTTCTTTTTTTGAATCTTGATCCTTAGTCTCTTCAGGGTATTCTATACGGCCATGATAAACGCCAACAAGAATATTGATAAAAGTTTCCTTTATTACGCTGAGATCTCTAAATGTAAGCGGACATTTACTTAATTGCCCTTCAGCCACTCGGTCATCTACCATTTTATTTACCAAATTCTCAAGCTTGTTGTAGTTAGGATTCTTCATTGCACGTGATGCTGCTTCAATACCATCAGCTAATAAAAGAATTCCAGTTTCTTTGGTTGATGGAAGAGGTCCTTCGTACCGAAATTGCTCTTCGTTCAGCATCTCTTTTAAATTATCATCCCCTTTAGCTTTTTCATAAAAGTATCTTATCACAGAGGTACCATGATGAGATTCAATAAAACTAATAATTATTTTAGGAAGGCCGTGTTCCAATGCCATTTTAACACCTTCGCTAACATGAGCTTTAATAATCATAGCACTCATTTGAGGCTTAAGGTTGTCATGTTCGTTAGTACCACCACCTTGGTTTTCAACGAAGTAAGAAGGCTTGATCATTTTCCCAATATCGTGATATAAAGCGCCAACCCTACATAACAGTGAATTCCCTTTTATAGCAGAAGCAGCGGCTTCTGAAAGGTTTGCAACTTGCAAACTGTGATGGAAAGTACCGGGAGCTTTATTCATCAATTCTTTAAGCAACGGACGATTCGTATCGCTCATTTCAAGCAATGTGAAATCGGTAGTTATACCGAAAAGCTTTTCAAATAAAAGTATGATTGGATAAGTGAATAGAATAAATAGCGCATTGATCGCAATGAATAAGACTTGGTCAAAATAAGTTTCCCAGCTTCCCAATTTTGTAAGGGAGAAAGCACCAATGACAACAATGTAGGTAACAAAAACAACTCCGGGAGTGGTAAAGAAAAACTGAGAACGGTCTTTGATATCTCGAACAGAGAAAACTCCCATACTACAAGCAGAAATAGTTGCAATTGTGAATTCGAAATCATTTCCATTAACCAGCCCAATTAATGAGGCTAAGGTTACGGAAGCAATAATTCCAACTCGGGAATCAAAAATGATAGTGAGTATTATGGGAGCTATGGCAATCGGAATCACATAAATACTCGAAATATCATATCTAAGTAAAATGGCACTTGCTAAGCTTATGAGCCCCATAGTAAGAAACACCAAAAAGAACAAACCATTATGAGAACTGATTGGTCTTCGGTACAAAAACAAATACATAAAGAAAACCAATGAGATCACTGAAATTGCAATGACACCTCCGGCGAAACGAAGCCATTTCTCGGTATTAGAAGCATTTTGAGAGCGTGTTTCGGATAGACTTTCTAATACATTGGCACTTTGTTGAGTAACAATATCGCCACGCCGTATAATCATTTGCCCTTGTGCAATAGCTCCTTTTGTTTTAGATATTTCATCAATTTCATCATGGATTTTAGCCTGAGTGTCCTGCTCGTTATAAATCAGATTTGGTTGGATAGATTTATTATACAGCTCCATTCCAAGTTGAGCTACGGTCTGTTTAAACTGGCGGTTTAATTGAAACTGAGCAAACTCATTCGCTTCACGGAGATCTCTTACTCTGGATTTAGTGGCAGTACGTTCGGTGCTATTAACCACATCCCTGACTGCAATTTCATTTTGATCGATATTAGCCTTTGGCCTATTCAGAATACCATCATTCATCAGGGTTTCGATAATACTTTCCAGCTGTTGCTTAACTTGTACACCAATAAAAGAATTAATAGGACGGTTATTAGCCAAGGCAGAATAATAGCTATCAAAAAGTAGCTCCCATGAACCACCGGTAAGTTGCATTTCTGTATTTCTGAATTCTTGCTCAAAACGTACACTGTCATCAAATACAGAAGGCAATCGGGCTTGTTTACTTTCCTGCCAGTTGTAATAACTTTGTATTACAGGTTGGATATTTCTGTAAAGAGAATCAATTTTTGTTTGAACACTAATCTCAACATTTGGGTCAATATTGAACACCGGTGAAACTGAATTCCGAATCTGTTCTTCTTCTTGTTGAATTTCATCCGTGGTCTTATTAATAGCGAAGGTATATGGAGCAACAAGATCCTCTGCTCGCCAAGGTTGGCCAATCGTATAATTTAACCCAGAATTAATAGTAGCATTAGGCAATGAGAGAATAGAAATCCCAATAAAGCCTATAAGTATGAGTGCTCGCAGATAGGGGTTTCTTTTTAGGGAATATTTTTCCTGTTCCTTTTTTAGTTTTTCGCCTACCAAAGGAGCCATGTCTGCCTTTTTTTGTCCTAACCCGATTTTATCAAGTAAACTCATAAATAAATATTAGTTTTGCTTACAAGTAAAGTAAGCGTTCGTTAATTTACAGATAATAGTTTCCAGATTTAAAAACTTCTGTGATTTTTATTTGAGAAGTAATCATTATCAAATCTTTTTAAAGTCATTTAAAATATCTCCACTAATTAAATAAGCTTTGAGAAAAACTGTTTTGACATACTGAAAACAGTTAACCGTATCTCATCAAAAATAATTAAACACTACATAGCTATGCAGTGTTTGTTACTATTTTTATCAATATTTACGATACCCGAAGACTGATAGATTAATTAAGAAAAATAAATTTACTAAAATAGTTACTTATGTTAATTTCAAACAAAAAAATATGTTATTTCATTATTCTATCTTTTTTGAGTACCAATTCAAATATGTTTGCACAAAGCCTAAACACTGTGTCACTAAATGTTGAAATTGATGACTCGCAAATTGTAAATGCAGAACTATCCTCACTATTAGATGATGAATACAATACTCATATTGCTTGGATAAAAAGCACAGATACTGCTAAGACAGTTATGTATTCCATTTTTGATGGTAATAATGTTGTAACAAAAGAAATTAAGTCCTATCAAAATGCGGGGGTAGGTGCTCCTCAAATTGTCTTAGATGAAAGTGGAGGTCCGCATATCGTTTACTTTTTAAAGAGAGATGTTGATGGCTCTTCGTACAGGACAGGAAATTATGCGGTTATGTATGCTGGAGATTCAAATAGAGATATGGTCTTCGAGCAATCTCAAGTTTCAACTAATTCTGAAAATCCAGAAGATGATATAGACAATGAATTTAACTCATACGTAAATGGCAGGCCTTCAATAACTGTTGGAGCTAACGGCAGTATAGTGGTAACATATTTATCAGATTCATCTAATGAAACTGATTATGACAACTACTTAATACAAGCCGAATTGTCGGGAAATACTTGGAATAGATCTTCTCTATTTAATACAGATGAATTTGTGCAAGGTATCTATAATGTTACCGAAGGTTTTGCTTCACCACAAGTAGATGGTGATTCACGATATGTTGCAACTATAGATCTTAGTGATTACCGACCTCAGTTTTTCATTGAAAAAAATGGTGAGTGGTCAAAAACGGTGTTAGAAGAGTTTTCTGGAACATTTAATAATAGAAATATTCATCTATATACAGATAACGAAAATAAGACTCATATGATGTGGTTTCATGATGGAACTGACGCAGATAGTTTTGCCCATACAATTTTAGACGGTAATAGTTATTCTACTCCTGAACTAACGGCGGTTAAAAATAATCCTGGTGGTAATTTATTTGGTTACGCAATAGACAAAACTTTAGGAGATACATATTATTTCTATGGAAAATCATTTAGCGATGATGGCTATTTAATATCATTTGATGAAAACGGGTTAGCTATTGAAACAGAACTAAGAAATGTGGGCGAAGTTTTTGGCAAAAGAACTATGCATGTTAATAATGGATATATTTCGTTGGTAACAGCAAGTGAAGATGATCAAAAAATTTACATAACTAATGGAGTACTTGGGCAGCCGGTAAGTGTTGAAGATGATAAAGTTCAACCTTTCGCTTTTTCACTCAGTCAAAACTACCCAAATCCATTTAACCCTGAATCGACCATCCAATTTAGCATTGCTAAATCTGTAAATGTAAAACTTGAAGTTTTTAACCTTGTAGGTCAAAATGTAGCAACTTTGGTTAACAAAAAACTCAGTGCTGGTTATCATACCGCTCAATTCGATGCAAACGGACTTTCATCTGGAATCTATATCTACAGAATTCAAGCCGAGGGCTTTATTCAAACCAAAAAGATGTTGTTAATTAAATAAGGGACTGAAGTACTAAGAGTAAATATTTGGTGTGTTTGTACAATGATTTTAATTGCTTTAGAAGGTCTGAATAGTGGCCTCCATTAAAACGTCATTCGTACTCCTAAAGAAGCCAATAAAATTTTCTGATTTAATGCCGTTGAATTTGCGCTTATGACGCTTTGTTTGATCCCAAAAATTCTCAATACCAATGATGTGATTTCCTTGATCTGCAAATAATTCTGAATGATTAATACGTCGATGATGAAAATCCGATACGTCTAGCGCATTATCATTATAAGATCTGAAAGTATCGGTGCATATAATACTGTCGGTGTGTGCTTGTTCTTCAATAATAGCAGTATACACGTTACCACCGACTCCACTCACTATTTTCCCTTTGGTCTGCCTCCAAAATAACTCTCATCAGCTTGAACTTATACAGATAAGTCATAAAGAGGTAACATACTAGTGTAAAGTCAATGGTCATTTGTCGGTTAAAAGCTATCGGATAGCCTGTTCATTGACTATTTGAAAAGGTGAATAAGAAAAAACACCATCTATCACCCCGTTTCTCACCCACATTACAACGTTACGTCTCGTTCGGAATGCCTTGTTTGAGGCTCCGCCCATACTGTAGAAAAGCGAAAAGATGAAAGAGAACGATATGCAAACTATGCGAAGGAAACTCTTAAAAGCCCTTTTGAAATATATCTTACTTTGATTAAAACGAATAGTGGAAAGTTGGAGTACAGGAAGCAATACATTGGACTATTCACAGGTAAAAACAATCTTCTTATTTCTTTAATACAACTTAAGGATGGTAGTTTTTTATATAATTTCTTTCAAGGAGATGATAAAAGTATGAATAAGAAGAGAAATGGCGATGCTTTGCTGTATAAACAAAAATGAAAATAGCCTCAGTAAAGGGTCGCACCCGAACGGTTACGTCCTGGACCATAACGGGGTATCTACGTTGACCATCACCTCCAGGGGCGGTCAATTTCGCTCCTTGGTCAAGTCCCAAATTCTGTGTAAAAACAAAATCGGTCAGGCTGCCAGTTCAAAG
>CAXBHO010000053.1:0-24879 GCA_963975485.1 uncultured Balneola sp.
GGAAATCCATTATGCCGCTTAAACAAGGTACGTTTAATTACCGTCAGGTTAATATAAACAGGTTATTACTGATAGTTTGGAATATTGTATAGAAATTAAAGGATTGATAGAAGTAGAATTGATGTGCTAAAAAACGCACAAGCGAGACGCTTGCGCCAGAGTGCGGCAGACAGGCTCCAGCTTCTAGTACAAGTTACAAACTTTCTAAGCATTTAGGGTTTTTAGTCACCGCTGTCGCTAAAGACTTAAAACAATTTTGGAAAAAGTTAAAAGTTCGCTGTTGATTAAATAAAGGTATGATTTTTTTTATCTTCAATCCACGGAAGGTCTTATGTTGAAATTGGAAAAAAAGTATTTCTGTCTGTAAATGGAGTTCGCTATCACATCCGTAGCATCTACAAAAAACTCGAAGCCAGGAACAGAACCGAAGCTGTAGCAAAGGGGATAGGCTATAATTTGATTGATCCCTGAGAAATACCACATGATTGGGTAGTGTAATTATTAAAGCTGTTTTATAGAATGGGTTGAAATTATTAATTCAATTCTTGTGCCATGAAATTTTTAAAAGCTACTTTTCTACTCTTTTTTCTGGGGATGACAATAACTGAGCTTAAAGCTCAGACCAATGTCTCAGGAAACATTTCAACAAACACAACCTGGAATACCGCAGGAAGCCCGTATGTAATTACGGGTAGTACTACTATTACGGCAGGCGACACTCTAACTATAGAAAACGGTGTGGAAGTGAGGTTTGCTAATGGCACACAATTAACCGTTTCTGGTGCTCTTATTGCGAATGGTGTCTCCTTTACAGCAAATACAGGAACTGCAAAATCCACATGGAATAGAATTTATACGAATAATGTGAATAGTTTTGTACATCTAAGTAATTCTACTATTCAATTCGGTACCCAAGCAATAGATCATGATTTTGGAGAAGTGAGACTGGATACTGTTACCATAAGTGATTCGCAATATGGAATAGTTGTTAGTGAAAAGACTAAAGCTACAATTAATGGTTCTATAATTACTGGCACCGAATACCCAATTTACTATTCTTCTGAGGGAGCTGTTACTTATGAAGGGACTAATGATTTTTCTGGAAATGATACTGATGTAGTTTACGTAGCAATTCCAACAAATATTGATGTAACCCTTAGATTAGAAAATCCGGGTATTCCATATCTATTCAGTGGTTCTAAATATGTATCTGCAGGAGACACTCTAACTGTTGCAAAAGGAAATACCCTTAAATTTAATCAAAATAATGAGCTATATACACAGAACGGAGGAGTAATTATAGCTAATGGTACAGAGTCAGAGCCTATATACTTTACTTCCAACCGTAACGACAATATTGGAGGAGACACTAATGGCGACGGAACCGCAACAGCTCCGGGAAACCGTGATTGGTACGGAATAAGAGTTGTAGGTGATAATACATCAAGTGTTTTTAATAATGTAAATGTTAGCTTTGCAGGATATCAGAGCTCAAGCGATTACAGAGGGGGTATCACTCTCATAGATAATGATTCTAAAGTTGATAGCAGTACCTTTAATAACAATTATTATGGAATTGTATTACGCGATAGCTCTGATGCAACAGTTACGAATAATACCATTGGCAGCAGTGGCGTGGTTCCGGTTGCACTTACTTTTGATAGTGCTCCAACCTTTACCAATAATTCCTTTTCATTTGCAAATAACGAATACGATGCTATTGGCTTAATTGGAACAACCATCACAGGAAGCAATTATTTGCCTAAAAGAGATTTTACCTCTATTCCCAACGTAACGTATTTATTACTAAGCGAGCTTTATGTGAGTACTACGGCAACTTTGGAAATTGAACCGGGTGTGGTTATTAAATCTACGGGTTCAGGTTTGCGCGTTAAAGGAACACTTACAAGCGATGGTACTGATGTCGAAAATATCGTATTCACTTCAGTTAAAGATGATAATGTAGGTAACCCAAACGACACCAATAAAGATGGAAATAATACCGTTCCGGTGAACACAGATTGGCGAGGAATAGCTTTTGGGGAAGATGCAGGAGCTTCTATTCTGGATTATAACCAAATTCGGTATGCCACATATAATACTTCTTTTATTTATAACGCAGCAAATAACCTATCAATAAATCCTCGTGGAGCAGTAAACGTAATGAACGGAGATGTAACCATTACTAACTCTTCGATTGGGAACACTCAATATTATGCTATTGATTCTAAAGGAACGGCAAAACCTACTATTTCTAATAACTCGTTTTCAAACACAGGTTCTGTTCCAATTGCTTTAGATCTTTCTTCCGATCCAACTTTTAGCGGAAATACGTTAGCTAATGTTGGATTAATTGCTATTGGATATCATGGAGGGACTCTCAGCAACGATGGAATAATACGCGCCAGAACTTTTGCAGGTTATGATAATATTACTTCTGTACTTTTAGAGTCTGCAACTATTTCCAGTGGTTCAACATTAACCATTGAACCCGGAACTGTATTAAAAATAGCCAATAATCAAACCAATGTAATACGAGTAGAAGGGGCTTTAATAAGCCAGGGAAAGGCAGACAGTACCATTTACTTCACTTCTATTTTTGACGATCAGGTTGGAAATCCTCTAGATACGAATGGTGATGGAGGAGGAACAACACCTGCTCCTGATAATTGGGGAACCATCCGTTTTATGGGAACTTCTGATGATGAGGTATCTGAACTCTCACATACAGAAATTCGATATAGTAAACACGGAGCGATTTTTACAGATTCAGCACCTACTGTGGATAATGTGACTATTCTTTCCTGTGCATATTATGGCTTTGGAATAGAAAGTGGCTCAACGGTGGGTATTACCAATTCAACCATTCAAAATTGTGGTTGGGAGCCTGTTGCAATATCATCAAATTCTTTACCTACTTTTTCAGGAATTACTTTTAATTCCAATGGATCGAATGGGGTGAATTTACTAGAAGCGAATAACTTTTCGAATCTATTCTTTGATACCAGAGAAACCATTAATAGTGATGTAACTATTACTCCCTATTCGTTTGCCGGATATACCAATATGCCATACGTAACAAGGTCAACATGGTATGTAGGTACAAACACAACTGTTACTGTAGATCCCTCTGTGATAGTTAAAGGTAATGATCGCTTATATATTGATGGAGCATTACGAATTTTAGGTACTGAAAGTGAACCGGTTATTTTTACTTCTTACAACGATGACAGTGCCGGTGGGGACTCTAATAACGACGGAAATACATCGGTTCCATCTCCCGGGCAATCTGCAACTTTGAATTTCAGGGCCTCTTCCATCGATTCTCTAACACTTATCAAACATGCTGAATTCAGATACTCAGGTATATCTGTCTATTTTAATAATGCTGGTGGCACTATTGATAGTTCATTATTTCAGCTAACGAGTGGGCAAGCTATAGATCTATCTGGAAGTGCTGACCCAATAATTACCAATAATAGATTTGAGAATATTGGAAGTCATTCTATAAGGATGGATATGTTTGCAAACCCAACATTTTCAGGAAATGTTGAGTCTAATGTAAAAATGAAAGGGATTGGTATAAATGGGGGAACTTGGGGAAGCGACGCAACGGTACCTTTCCGTTCGTTCGCTGGAACCGACAGCATTACTTATGTATTGAACCGTAATATTACCATTCCGTCAGGGTCAAAAATTATCATTCCCGGTGGTATGACTTTCAAGAGATGGACAAGGTATGGAGCAAACCGTATTGGTGGTAATACTTTTATTGTAAATGGAGCACTTAAAATAAATGGCACGCCTTCAAATCCTGTTGTATTTACAAATGATACTGATGATAGTTTTGGCCAGCCTGCAGATATTTACTCAAACGGAGATGAAAAGGATACCTATAAGACCGGTACGTGGATTACCTATAATTCAACCAGTGACGATACAGCAAATACTATAAATAACGCCATATTCAGGTTTGCGGATAACGGGATTATAGCAAATAGTGCAAATCCTACTATCAATAATTCCCGATTCAATTCATTAGATTATGGAATTAGTCTAACAGGAGTTTCAGCACCATTTGTGGAAAATAATAGCTTTGAAGATTTAAATAGAACACCCCTATTAATCTCATTGGTTTCCTATCCGCAAACGGTTTCGGGTAACACAATGAGTGGTTCAACATTTAAAGCCATTGGGGTTAGAGGGGAAACCTTGGTTCAGGATGTAACCCTTCCAAAAAGAACCTTTGGCGGAAAAGTAGGCATCCCATATTACTATACGGGGGCTTATACCGTTGGTACAGGTGCCGTTCTAACAATTTCTCCGGGAGTAATCAATAAATTCCAGGATGGAGTTGGAATAAATGTTCAGAAGGGGCTAATCGCTGAAGGGGGAAGTACACCTGATAGCTTAATTATATTTACTTCAATACGGGACGACTTTTATGGAGGAGATACTAATGCCGATAGCAACGCAACAGTTCCGAATCTTTCTTACGGTAATTGGCCTGGCATAAGATACCAAGGAACGTCTCTTCCGGCTCAATCCATTCTGGATTATACCGTAGTAAAACATGCCTATGGGATTTTAGCGGATAATTCAAGTCCAACTGTAACCAACTCCATCATAACAGAAAATGGAAGAGGTATCCAGATTTATGGTTCTGGTAATCCTATTATTAATAACAACGATATTTATAATAACAGAGAATATGGAGTCTTTAATAGGGATAAAACATTCACAATTGACGCTACCAACAATTGGTGGGGTAATAATTCTGGACCAACTCATTCTACCAATCCAACCGGTACAGGAGATGAAGTAAGCGATGGAGTTGATTTCGGAGCCTTTGTCGGAAGTGGAGCTTCAAATCCTATTCTTGGCGATGTTTCATTAAACGGAAAAGTGCAATCATTCGATGCTTCTAAAATCCTCAGAGTTGCCGCATTATTGGATACGCTGAATGCTACGCAGCAAAATGTTGCGGATGTGTCCGGTAATGGAACAGTCAGCGCAATGGATGCTTCTTTTATACTTCAGTATGTAGTTGGTTTAATTGAAGCTTTTCCGGCTGAGTTGAATTCGAAATCCAGAACGGACATGAATTCAATTGAAGGAACGGAAGATATGATTCTAAGCCTCGGTCAAGCTGTTTCTGTAAGTGAAACTGAATTTACTGTACCGGTTTATATCGATCAGGTTTCAAAGCTTTACTCCTCTGAAATTGAACTGAAGTTTGATGAGAATAATTTAGAATTAGTAGAAACAATGCATTCTTCGATAATCAGCGATGCGATGATATCAGAGAATCAAAGTTCTCGCGGAATATACACATTAGCATTTGCAGCAAGTAAAGCGATCTCCGAAAGTGGTGAAGTTGTTACCTTAACTTTTAGAATTAAAGATGAAAATTCTTCTCCGTCAATATCTATTAAACGCTTCCAGGTTAATGAACTTGATTTGACTACGACATCAGTAAGTAATGAAGATGTTGCAATTAATATTCCGGATGAGTTTAATCTTTATCAAAACTATCCGAATCCTTTCAATCCATCAACAACAATTGGTTTTGATGTTCCCAATGCTAGAACTCAGGTAAGGCTCGAGATTTACAACATCTTAGGGCAAAGAGTTAAAACGCTTGTAAATGATGTGTACACAGCAGGCAGATATAAAGTAATCTGGGATGGAACCAACAACGTGGGCGGACAAGTAAGTACCGGAGTATATATTTACAGATTACAAGCCGGCGATATTGTTCAGTCGAAAAAACTAACCTTCATTAAATAATTGATAATTAAGGGGATGAATTTCCCCTTAAAATCAGAGAGGTATAAGTTATGAGACTATATTCATTAAAAATATTCACATTCATTGCGCTAGCGACAATTACATCATTGTCGGTTAATGCACAAGTTGGTTTAACCTTCGAAAGAATAGCATCTGACGCAGGTTATGTAGTAGGAGATACCGTTAATATTTCTGTATTTGCGGATTCAAGTTTAACCGGAAAGGGAGCCCTGGCTTTAACCACAAAGCTTACTTACAATGATTACTACATAGTTCCCGTCAGCGTAAATACAGATAGCACTATTCTAAAAGATGCAGGGTGGTCGGTAATACCTAATTTATCAGATCCTGATGTAATTTCAATTGCAGCAGCGGGAACTAACGAACTTAGCGGTTCAGGACGATTATTTTCCATTGATTTCAAATTAGTTCGTCAGGGTACAGGCTACATCTATTTTGACAAACCAAATACATTTTTCAATGAAAGTGTTGATGATGTACCTATAATTTATAACAATGATTATGGTCAAGTTTCAATCGGAGCAAAACCAACAATTAATGTTAGCTTGGCAAATAATGGAGTTATTGTTTTAGGAGATTCCGTTCAAGCATACGTATCGGGACAAGAAGATCCTACAATCTGGTCTGTAACTGATACTTCACTAGCATCTATAAAACAAAACGGAATTGTTCAGTCTAAATCGTTTGGAACAGTTGGTGTGATTGCTGAGGATAACCGAGGCGTACGTGATTCTTCAGATCTTAAGATTTTGGGATTCGAACTTACAGGTAAGGATACCACCAATTTTCAAGGACAAGAGGTTGCTGTGCATGTAAATGCGTCAGATCTTACAACTTTGAATGCACAATCAGGTTCTTTTTTCCTAAACACAAATGTAAGTGATAATTTCGAAGTTTTAGGAATTGATGCGGGAGAACTGTTAGATCCATCAGCAAATATAACTTACAATGTACAGAGTAATGGAATCTCTATAGCCTTTGCACAAACAGGTAACATTACCGGAGCAGGACGTCTTTTAACGCTGAATTTGAAATATTCTGATTCACAAACCTTTCAAAATTATACTACATTTAGTAATGTATTAATCAACGAAGATTTGGAAGGAGGATGGGAGCCATTTTACATTCGTTCTAATGCTCTGCCATCTTTATCAATAAGTAATACCGGTTCTACAAATAACTTAGTAGGAGATTCACTTCAATTTTCAGTTGCAAATAATACAGGATCAGTAACCTGGAATGTTTCAAATAATTCTTTAGCTACTATTGATGATTCCGGTAAATTGATAACGCAAAAAGGAGGCTCATTTTTTATAACAGCAGAAGACTCTATTGGAGCGACTGCAAATACAAGCAATTTCACTTTTTATGATGTTTTTGTTCAGTTGCCTGATACTTCGATGATATTATCAGATACTATTTATTATCCGGTAAATATATCAAACCTTGAGCGTTCAGGTTCATCCATTTTGTCGAGTGATATCACTTTTAGTTATTCAAATACTCAGCTCAATTATCTTGGATATTCACTTGATGGTTCGTTAACGGAAGGATGGAGTTTTGCTGAGAACAAATTATCAGACTCTCAAGTGAAATTAGTAGGTGGCGGAGTAAATGAAATTGAACAAAGTGGCAATTTAATGTATCTCATTTTTAAGGTGGATACTTCTATAGCTACCGATCGCAACTCATACCTGTATTTGAACGACATTTTATTTAATGAAGGAGCGCCAAACTACAAAAAAGACGATGGAAGAATTTTTATTTCCTCAAAGCCATTAATGCCGGAGTTGCTATCTCCAACAAATGGAGCACAAGGAGTAGAGCTTAATGCTACATTGGATTGGGGTAATGGAGTTGGTGCGACTTCTTATAATGTTCAGCTTTCGCAAAATACCAGCTTCACAAATTTGATAGCCGATACTTCTGGAGTACTGCCAACAGAGCTTGCTGTTTCAGACCTGAGTGGGAGTACAAACTATTATTGGCGTGTACAATCAGTAAATACCGGTGGGACGAGTAATTGGACAAGTTATTATTCTTTTCGGACTCAAGATCCTATTCCTGAAACTCCTGTTAATACAAGTCCTGCTGATGGAGCCACAGATCAACCATTAACCACCATTTTGGGTTGGACTGGCGTTACCTTTGCAACAGAGTATAGAGTAGAACTATCTGCAAACTCAGATTTTTCAACTATTCTATTGGATAGTACAGTAAGTAGTTCACAAACAACTATGCTACTTCCTGACTTGGATTACGACGTTATCTATTATTGGAGAGTTTATGCATCTAATACTACCGGTGAAAGCGGAGCGAGTATAGCTACCAACTTTAAAACGGAAGATGGCTTACCGGAAACTCCTGTTCTTTCCTCTCCGGAAGAAAATGCATCTAATCTTGATACACTGATTACTTTCGAGTGGCAAAGCGCCATTGATGCAGATGGTTATGAAATTCAAGTTGGTCCAGACAGCTTGTTTACCAATCTGGTTTTAAGAGATAGCGTTGTAACAACCTCTTATACAGATAAGAAATTTGAGTTTAATACTTCTTATTTTTGGAGAGTTAGAGCATACAACACTGTTGGAACTAGTGAATGGGCTACAATGAGAAAATTCAGCATCAGAGAGCAAGAACCGGAAGTCCCATTACTTATTAGTCCTGCAAATGGCGACACTGAAGTAGATACTTTAACTACGTTTGTGTGGAATAAAGCAGCTAGAGCATCCGGTTATACTATACAGATATCAGAAGATGATTTGTTTAGTTCTTTGAAATTTGAAGCTTCTTCATCTGACACAATTCAAAGCGTAGCAGGTTTAGAGTTCTTAACCGAATATTTTTGGAGAGTGAAAGCAGTAAATTCCGGAGGAGAAAGTGCTTTTTCCACGGTACGTTCTTTTACCGTTAAAGCAGAAGATGCTTCCATTCCGGAGCCATTAAGTCCGGCTAATAACGAAGTTGGTGTAGATACTTCAGCAACGTTGATTTGGAGCACGGCAACCGGCGCTGTAAACTATCAAGTACAAGTATCCACTGCGTTAGATTTTTCCACAACAACAAACGATTTTGAAACCACAGACACTACCTTTGAGGCATCGACTCTAAACTTTGAGACGGAGTACTTCTGGAGAGTTCGCGGTATTGGAGCTGCTGATACATCTGATTGGTCTCCGGTTTTTATTTTTACCACTACTTTTGATAAGCCGGAAGCACCCGTATTAGTTTCTCCAATAGATAACACAAATGATATTGATACGCTCGCTACTTTTGTATGGAACTCAGTTAAAAATGCTGAAGTTTATATAATTCAACTATCTGAAAGTAGTTTATTTGAGTCTGTTTTGGTTGAGAAAACTGTTTCAGACACCCTTAAAAGTATAGGAGGGTTCTCGTTTCAAAGTACTTACTATTGGAGAGTAAAAGCGACAAATTCAGCTGGTGAAAGCCCATTTTCAACCATTAATACGTTTACCGTTAAAGCAGAAGATGCTTCCATTCCGGAGCCATTAAGTCCGGCTAATAACGAAGTTGGTGTAGATACTTCAGCAACGTTGATTTGGAGCACGGCAACCGGCGCTGTAAACTATCAAGTACAAGTATCCACTGCGTTAGATTTTTCCACAACAACAAACGATTTTGAAACCACAGACACTACCTTTGAGGCATCGACTCTAAACTTTGAGACGGAGTACTTCTGGAGAGTTCGCGGTATTGGAGCTGCTGATACATCTGATTGGTCTCCGGTTTTTACTTTTACCACTCGACCGGAAGCGCTTGGAATTCCGCTTTTAATTTCTCCTGCAGATGAGGCGGAAAATGTACCGGATAGTACAGAATTTATTTGGTCTTTGGTTCAGGGGGCTAATCAATATCTGTTAGAAGTTGATACAGATACATCACTAACTGGTTCTCAGATTTTTACGGTCAATGATACTTCAAAAGTAGTAGGAGACTTAGAATTTGAGCAAACTTATTACTGGAGAGTTCGGGCAAAAGTAGCTGATAGTGAACTTGAATCTGAATGGAGTGAAAGGAACAAATTCACAACTAAAGAAGCTCCCGAAAGCTCACCAGTAGTAAATAATCCATTAGGTTCGGTGACTTTAAATGAAGATTTCGGGGAGTACTTTGCAGGCAGTTTAGATTCGGTATTTACTGATGATCAGGAAGAAGGCTTGGTATATGAACTGATTTCGACTACAATCAATATTGAGGTAAAAATAAACAGTGATTCATTATTAATAATTTCTATTCAGGATTCAAGTGGAGTAAATGAAGTAGTTGTAAAAGCAACCGATATTGATGGATTATCTATCCGGGATACACTTACAGTAACTATTCTGCCTGTAAATGATATTCCATATTTTGAAGGTCTTGCAGATTCCGTTTCCTTCACCAACAATACACCTGGCGAGTTTGACTTCTTAAATAAAGTTAAGGATGTAGAGACTCCCTTCGAAGAACTTTCTATATCAGCTAAAGTCACTCCGGATGACATTTCATTTTCGGTGGATAAAGAGGCCGGCCTTATTACTCTTACTTCCAATGATTTTACAGGAGAAGGAGTACTGACATTTACTGTTAAAGATGCAGATGGAGATTCTGTTTCTACAGAAGTTACTTTGATTGTAAGTCTGGGAACTTCAAATGAAAGAGAATCAGATATTCCACTCAACTTTACATTATCCCAAAACTACCCAAACCCTTTCAACCCAACATCAACCATTAAGTTTGGGATTCCTGAAGTAGCCGTGGTTAAGTTGGAAATTTATAATCTACTGGGGCAGAAAGTGAAAACTTTACTAAACGCAAGAAGATCAGCCGGATTCCATACCGTGAATTTTGATGCTACGAATCTTTCTTCCGGAATGTATATGTATAGAATTCAGGCTGGGAATTTCGTGAAAATCAAAAAAATGACGTTGATTAAATAAAGGCACGGGTTTTTTACCTTCAATCCCAAACCTATAGTTCGGTCAGACGGACTCAAGCCGTCAGACCGGTTACTTATGCACGAAATAATTGGCTGTTCAAAGTTCTGCATTAAGCCCCGACCATAAACAAGCAAGGACTTCAGTCCTGCGGATTCTTGGTAGGCTTAATTTCTATTCAGGATTATGCATCCAGAAAATCAATTTCCCTGAACATAGATCCAGATCTCGGGCATACGCCGCGAGATGACCTCCCAACCAGACGCCACAGATGAAGGCAAAGGAACACATTGGAAAATTAATATTCCTCTCTGATTTACTGTATTCCTTGCATAACACTTCCGGTACTTTCCCATAAATATTTTTCTCCAATAAAAATTGATTTTCTCTTAAGCAGTTGTTTTATAGCAGCTAAAAAACTACATACCTATGCAGTGTGCATCTTATTTATTCGCCCCAAATTTGAGATAACCATAAATAAATTCGGGGTACCATGAAAACTTCATTACTATTTCTAAGCTTTTTGCTTTTAACAGCAACTGCTTTTGCACAAAGTGCTAACTGGAATTATGCCTCTAATTTTCCGGGGAATGGTTTCATTAATCAATTTGATACTTCCGGTGTACATAGTTTAGCAGTCGATGGAGATGGAAAAGTATGGTTTCAATTATGGTCTTTGACCAACGAAACTCAAATAAACAATGAAACGGTCTTGGTATCTTCCGTATTCGTTTTCAATGAAGATGGTACGGAATCCAATATTTCGCCCATTAATTTCTTTTCGCTTGATGGTGATACAACTTATTTTACGGAAAATAACGCAAGAGGAATGTCGGCTGATCAAAACGGCGACATTATTATTTCTTACGGTCAAAATTTATTCAAAGTCAATCATGTTACGGGTGAAGGAATTGCAAAATTTGAATCGCCCTCTGCTTCTTCGTTAACAAAATCCTCAGTTGCAGATAATGGCAATGTAGTAGTTGGGCATGTTTTTCCCGATTTGCCCGTGTATTTATTAAACACCGATCTTAATATTATTGAAAATGTTGTTAATAGTAGAAGCGGCTTTGCAAGAACGGTAGAAATTTCTAAGGATGCCAATGATGTATTTATATTTAAGCATACCGAACAAAAAATCGAACTTTATACTTTTGACTCGAACAGTGAACAGTATTTATACTCCAGAGATTTTCTTACTGGAATTTCAGGAGAATCATCAATTATATATAATGAAAAACTCTGGGTAGGTGGCGGGCATATAAATGATCCGCATCAAAGCGGTTCTGGATTCGAAAACTACACTTGGTATGAATTTGATCTCAATAGCGAAACAGTTACAAACGAAATCAAATGGAATTTTGATGGACAGGAAACAGATGTAAGGCCTAGGGGAATTGCCTTTAGTGAAGATGGACAAAAAACTTATTTAGCTCAGTTTTTTGGCGATGGAGAAAGTATTATCCAAGAATTTCAACTTCAAAATGAGCCGGATAACGTAGTATCGATAAGCGAATTAAACTCGTATGAAAATTTGGATGAGTATAGTGTAGCTGGCTTACAAAATCACCCTTTAGCAGGTATCGAAGTAACCTATACAGGAGTAATAATCTCTAATCCTAAAAGCTCTGGGCTGGCTAGTAGTATTGATTCTGATGGCGATAGTATAATCGATGACATAAGTCGAATTCATATTTTTATTACAGATACAGCTGCCGTACATGAAGGCAGGGAAGGAATGTCTATCCAGATTACAGAATCCGATTGGGAGTTACTTGATACGCTTGAAATTGGCGATGTAGTAACGTTTACTGGTGAGCTTACTTTTTTTAATGCTACTTCACAAATGACAGTAAATGCAGAGCCAATTGTCTTAGGAACAGTGTTTGGTGAGTTTCCAGAATTTTCCGAATTGCTTGAGCCTTGGGAGGTTTCAATAGATGATTTGAATATTGTAAACGACGATGGAACAGAAGAGATCAATTTTTCAAACTACACAAAATATAATGGCTCTTATGTAAAAGTTAATGGTGTTTCAGTTAGCGATGTGACAAATTCGACAAGACCTGTTTGGTCATTGAATAGTGGAACCTCAAAAATATTCATATATGATCATTCTCTTAGAGTAAGAAATGATAGAAATGAATATCTAGAGGGCTGGAATTATCGAAGAGATACGGAAGAAGATTTTACTGCGCCTGAAGTTGGCTCAATTGCTAACGTAAGTGGGTTTTTAGCGATTACAAATTATGGCATACCAAATTTAGCTTCTAATAAAGATGTATTCACATTCAGCCCATTTGAAGATGGATTTGTTTGGATTGATGGAATAAGATATGAAGATGGAGACGATATTGGGGACGGAGAGATTCTTGATTGGCCAAATGATATAGAAGTTGTTGCTGGTCCCGTGGGTGAGAATTCCTATAATTTGGATGTAAATTTTAAAGTAAATATGGCGGTACAACAAGAAGTAGAAAACTTTGATCCGCAAACCCAAAATGTTCTTATTTCAGGTTCATTTAATTCTTGGTCAACTTCTCAAGATACACTTTCGCTTGACTCAGATACTACATATTCAATCATGGTAACTGTTCCTAATCAAATGGTTGGTGATTCACTTAAATACAAATTTATTCTAGTAAATGATGACGGAGAAATTACCTGGGAAAATAGACAAGACCGTGGGTATTATTTAAACGGAATTGAACCCGACTTAGATTTAGATGGAACAAGAGATATTACATTAAATCATTTCTTTGATGATGAGGGCTATGAAATTACAGAAAATGAAGACCTTGAAATTCTTTTTTCGGTTGATATGTCTGTACAAGAAGTCTTGGGTAACTTCAATTCAGATTTACAATCAGTACGTATAACAGGTTCTTTTAATGGATGGAGTACGGCAAATTTACCTTTGCTTACAAATGAATCAGAATCCATTTATTCTACAAAAATTATAGTTAATAATGTCGCTGACTTAGAAAATATTTACTACAAATTTGTTATCGAAGATAATGAAGAAATAATATTTGAGGAACCAGACGGGATTATTAATCCTAATATTCAGGATGATAGAATATATACTTCTTCTGGCTTAGAACAAGATTCTGATGGTGATGGCATTAGAGATATCGAACTAGAGACCGTTCTTTTTGGCGATGAAGCAACTGTTGAAAAGCTTAGAGAATTAGAATTGGGCTATACGGTAAGGTTTAAAGGTCTCGTAACACGTGCTTTAGGTAGAGTTTCAATGATTCAGGATGAATTATTTGGCATAGCTACATTTGATCTTTCAGGAGACTATTTTACAGCAATTGGTGATGGCTCAATTACCCAAGGAGATTCATTGCAAATTTTTGGCACTTTATCCGAATTTAATGGTTTAAGGCAAATTAGTGTCATAACTGGTTATGAAGTGTTGTCAAGAAATAATGAGATGCCTACTCCTCAAGAAGTATCACTTGCTGATATAGATGAAGATTTCGAATCTGAAATTATAAAGGTAACAGGTCTTTCTGTAAATACGTCTGACGTGTTTTTTCAAAATTCAACTACGTATGAATTAAGTATAGATGAAATAACAGATACAACGGTAGCTCTTCGTATTCAATCAACAAGTGATACAGAACTGGGAGGTGTTGAGATACCAAGTGAATTTGAATTTGTAGGAGTTGTAGGACAATTCAGCCCCACGGGGAATGATGGATACCAATTAGTACCTGTTAATGTAAGTGATATTACAGCTATAGATTCGAGTTCGAATAATGATCAGTTGGAAATCACCTTTAAAGTAGATATGAGTGCGCAGGAAGAGGATGGGAATTTCAATCCTGATTCTTCAACGGCACAATTAGCAGGTAATTTTACAGGCTGGAGTACTCCAGTTGATATGGAAGCCTCAGACAGCTTAACGTATCAGCTCATCCATGAGTTTACGAATCCGGTTCCAGGAGACACTTTATTCTACAAATTTGTGTACACAAAAGGTAATTCCATTATTTATGAAGACCCTAATCCTGAAATTTCTGAAGTGGCCACTGAATTTAATAACAGATTTTATGTGATCACAGGTAATGAAATTGATACCAATGAAGACGGCAGAAAAGATGTTTCACTCGATAGAGTTTTCTTCAGTGATGATGATGGAAGTATTCCATTAGGTGAAAGTATTGCTCTTTCTATGGATTCTGTATTTGCTTTCATTACCGATACAATTACAATTCCTATATCTATTTCTGGTCTTGCTGAATTACCCATGAGTGCTTTTGAAATTGAGTTCAGTTATGACACAAATCTTCTGGATATTGAATTAGCGGAAGATCAATCAGGTACGCTAGCCGAAAGCTTTTTAATGGAATCAAATAAACCACAGGGCGGATCGATTGTTATTTCAGGAGCATCAACTACTGCAGTAGATACAGATGGAGACCTCTTGGTGTTGACCATTTATCCACAATCGGCTGGTTCAGGCAGTATTAATGCCACGAATCTGAAAATAAATGAAGATGTTGAGCTTGTTGATTTGGCTTCAAGTCAGGTTAATATTATAGAGCGTCTTTGTGGAGATGTAACCAACGATATGACGATAAGTACACTTGATGCTACTTTTGTGCTTCGTCATACCGTATTTCTTTCACCACAGTATCCGTTAATTGGTTTAGATTCTTTAGCTGCTGATGTGACCGGAAATGGTGATATAAGTGCATTTGATGCATCTAAAATCCTTCAATTTGAAGTAGGTTTTATTGATGAACTTGGTTGTAACCCGGAAAATGCAAAAAAACAGCAATTATTTACCAAAGCAAATTGGAATCTGTATGAATCAGAAAGTGACATAGTCTTGAGTATCGACTTATCGGCTACTGATTTCGATATTTATTCCGCACAACTTGAACTGGATATTTCTGAAGGCTTGTCTTTTAAAGAAATGAAAGATTTAGAAAGAAACTGGCAGGTTTTAACAAATCAGGTTGATGGTAAAACAAAGATTTCGATGTTTGGGGTGCAACCACTAAATCAAAAGGAGTTGGAATTAGTTGTCCTAAAAGACAGAGAATTTCTAAACTCTGCAATTAAAGGTGCCATCACGCTTAATGAAAGTAATGGAACAGAACTCACGAAGCTTGTAGTGAATACGTTGCCAAAAGAATTCAGTCTTTCACAGAATTATCCAAATCCATTTAACCCTTCAACTAATATTGAATTTTCGTTGCCTGAACAATCAATAGTTAGGCTAACTATTTTCAATATGCTTGGGCAAAAAGTAGCAACCCTAGCTAATGAAAGAAAAGAGGCAGGGGTTTATACTGTTAACTGGAACGCAAGTTCTGTGGCAAGCGGCGTCTATTTCTACCGGTTGAATGTTGGAAATAAAGTATTTACAAAAAGAATGATGTTGATTAAATAGGGACATCATGAATTACTTTAAACTCTTTCTTCCATTAATTTTTGGGATACTCTGTCCGGTGATTGTAGCCGGACAGGTTTCCTTATCAATTCCTGATACGACCATATCTGCAAATAAAGAGCATGAAATTCCAATATATATTGATCTTTCAGAAACAGATTCAGTGTTTGGATTTAATTCGACTTTTGAATTTGATAGTGATCATTTAGAATATATTTCATACAGTACAGAAGGGGCTATTTCTGATTCAGTTCTAATAGCACTAAATCAAAGAGAAAATGAAATTATGATATCATTCTCTTCTATTTACCCTATTAAAAGTGGGGGTAAGTTGATAAATATAATATTCAATCCAAAAAATGAATCTGTTTCTACTTTTTCAAATACCGGTTTTCGAGTTAATGAAGAAACACCGGAAGCTGGAATCGCAGAAGCAGAGATAAATTCAATTACAAGTCCTGTTACTTTATCGATATCGGGTGATACTGCAGAGGTAAGAAACAATATTTTTCTTGATATAGAGTTAATCGGTTTAAAAGGAAGAGACCTAAATTCTTTTGAATTTTTGCTAGAATATCAAAACTCTACATTCGAGTTTAAGGCTTTTACAATCAACGTTGAATTAACGGAGAGTAATTATGTGATTGTGCCTGTGTTACTTTCTGACTCTGTACTAAGTATTAAAGGAAGTAGCACCAGCCCTATTTCTCAGGATTTAATACTTGGTGAAGTAGAACTATTTGCAAAAGAAGAGGGTGAGTTCAATGTACAGGTCATTGAAGCCAGTATAAATGAAGGCGCTGTAGAAGTTAATCTGGAGTTTGGTTCTATTTTGTTAACCGAGGATAAAACCCCACCAGACGTACCTTCAAATGTTGAAATCAACTTTAATGAAACCACAGAATCGGCAGTAGTTGAAATAACTTGGGATATAGTTTCTGCTTCCGATTTGAAAGAATATTTGGTTACACGAGAATTTGACTCAGAAGAAAATACTATTACAACAGAATTAAACTTAGCAACAGATACGTTATTTAGTTCGGGAGTCTATAAATACTTTATACAATCTGTAGATAATGCCGGAAATGTTAGCGAAAGATCAGACTCTGTAGAAATTATCATATCTACAGTAAGTAACGAGCTCATTAATTCATTACCAAATACTTTTACACTATCCCAAAACTACCCAAACCCTTTCAACCCAACATCAACCATTAAGTTTGGGATTCCTGAAGTAGCCGTGGTTAAGTTGGAAATTTATAATCTACTGGGGCAGAAAGTGAAAACTTTACTAAACGCAAGAAGATCAGCCGGATTCCATACCGTGAATTTTGATGCTACGAATCTTTCTTCCGGAATGTATATGTATAGAATTCAGGCTGGGAATTTCGTGAAAATCAAAAAAATGACGTTGATTAAATAAAGGCACGGGTTTTTTACCTTCAATCCCAAACCTATAGTTCGGTCAGACGGACTCAAGCCGTCAGACCGGTTACTTATGCACGAAATAATTGGCTATTCAAAGTTCTGCATTAAGCTCCGTCCATAAACAAGCAAGGACTTCAGTCCTGCGGATTCTTGGTAGGCTTAAATTCTATTCAGGATTATGCATCCAGAAAATCAATTTCCCAACCTAGCGCCAGCGTCTCGCTGGTGCGGTCTTACCCTCGTTCGGTCTGACGACTTCCGCTCGTCTGTCCGATTTTGGGGGCTAAGGTTGAATTCTTTGGGAGAAATCTGGTGCAAATGATTCCACTTAGAGCCTTCGTATCCATCAGACGAACTGGGAGTCGACGGATGGAAGAATAAGAATTAGCAATGTATGGCCAGACGAATTCTACTCTTCTTCCGACGCCTTGAGTTCGTCTGATGAATGATGTGGGCAGGAATCCATCATTTCGTTTCCTTCAAATTTGGAAACGTTGTAATGTGGGTGAGAAACGGGGTGATGGATGGTGTTTTTTCTTATTCACCTTTTCAAATAGTCAATGAACAGGCTATCCGATAGCTTTTAACCGACAAATAAACATTGACTTTACACTAGGACAATTCATGGATGACGCTACACTAGGGCTCATAAAAACACTTGACCAAAGAATTTAACCTCGTTCCGAACGTCTCAATCTGTGTGAAAAGTGCTTGAGTGTAAAAAGGTGGTTAATTTTTTAAGAAAAAATCCT
The DNA here is from genome assembly GCA_963975485.1 of uncultured Balneola sp. Lineage (GTDB taxonomy): Bacteria > Bacteroidota > Rhodothermia > Balneolales > Balneolaceae > Balneola. The sequence goes on from CAXBHO010000053.1 coordinate 18,339, forward strand.
CCAAGTATTCAGAATCCTTGGAGGATTAACCACTAAATTATACGAACGCTTAAAAAAATTAAGTAAACGAAATCTAAAAAATACTTTTCACACAGACTGTCTCATTCGAAATGCCTTGTTTGAGGCTCTGCCTCAATGGAAGCAGAGCTTAACCTAGGCTAAAAATAACGCCACGTCCATAAGTCAGACAAGGGGTTGCAACCCCTTGTCTGACTTATGGACGTTTTCATTTCTCACTTTCAGCCAAGCATTGAGTTCATCTATCTGCTTCTCATTCCAATAGATTTGATACAGCTTTTCTAATTCAGGTTGACAGGGCTACAATAATTCATGGCTGTCACTACACAAATAACAGTTTTCAGAGTTTTTCCAAAAACTTCCGCAGTGTTTGCTTATGCCAGATTACTCATCTTCGTTTAAAATGTCATCGATTCTATTTAATACATCTTTCAAATGAGCTCTGGTTTCAGCATTTGTTCTGTTTGAAATTTTACTATTCACATCTTTTCTGAGTTCTGTAAGTTCGTAACGAAGTGCCGGACGAATATCAGAATCTTTAATATCTATAGACGGACCTCTGAATCCGCCACCGAATTCATCTTCTTCAAAATGAACTTGAATAGTGCTTAAATACTCCCTCTGAAGGTTTCTTCTGAAAGCATCAATATTATTAGAGCCGGAAGCATACAATTCAGACCAAATTCCTTTTCTGAGATCTTCAAGCATTGCATATATATTGTAGGAATTATCCGGATCTAACTCGTTTTGCTCCGATAATCTTGTGAGCACTGCAGGATTTAAGATCTGGCCTAAAAGGCTGCTTTGCAATCCTTTAATTCTTGAAAGGGCTCCGGCATGTTCAATTCGCGAAAGAATTTCTTCATCCAATAACCAATCCGGTGTCGTAAATACATAGTCGTTCAGAAAAGTCATGGCTTTCTTTTGGTAATCGGCAGAAACGGGACTGTAAACAGGTCCTTCTTGATCTGAAGCTTTTCTATGTTGATAAACACCACCAATGTTGGTCGTAACATGTCCGGCATATCTTCTCCATTGATAAACCAGTTCTCCGTAAATTTCTTCTAAATCGTCATAACCTTCACCTTCAGTAGAAGTCCATTCTATTAAGTTTGGAACAACACGTTTTAAGTTCATTAATCCATACGTACTGGATTTAACAGGATCATTACCCAAATCTTCCGTTTGCGCTGAAGGATCATATCCTGTAGAAGAAGCAAACCTATATACAGGATCATCTGCTTTTGCTTCAATCCAACTATCCAATGTTTTTAATTCGTCTTCCGGAGTTTTGGCATCAGGAATTACACGATATCCCCAATTCACAGAATACAAGTCGTAAGGTCCGATTTTTCTAATGAAGCGAATGTTTTCATCACCCGGTTGGGCAATATAATTTTGGCGAGCATATTCCAAGATGGTGGTAGCAATTCCCCATTCCTGAGTAAATTTTCCTGAACGCAATGAATCGGTTGGATATGCAGAACTTGATTGCATGTTATGTGGTAATCCGATTGCGTGTCCAATTTCATGAGAAATTACTCTTCTCATGGTTTCGCCTATTAAATCATCATCTAATTTGAGTTTTCTTGCCTCGGGATTTGTGGCACCTGTTTCTATCATCAAACGGTTTCTGTATGAGCGCATATGGTTATGAAACCAAACAATATCACTTTCAATGATCTCTCCTGAGCGAGGATCTGAAACACTTGGCCCAACAGCATTTCTAACGGTACTTGCAACCCATCTTACTGTAGAATAGCGAATATCTTCAGCGCTCCAATCCGGATCTTCTTCCTTAGTTGGTGGAAGTTTAGCCTGAACAGCATTTTTAAATCCCGCTGCTTCAAAAGCTTCATTCCAATCTAAAATTCCCTGAATAATGTAAGACCGATATTTCTCAGGAGTTGCCGGATCTAAATAATAGACAATGGGTTTTACCGGCTCTACCAATTCTCCACGAGCATAAGCTTCAGGATCTTTCGGTTCCAGTCTCCATCTGCGAATATATTCTTTCTGTGCTGCTTTTTGTTCATCAGAGCCATAATCAATTTGGCGAATACTAAAATATCCTACTCGGTAATCAGCATATCTTTTTTGCATGGGTTCCTCAGAAAGTAGTACTAATGACTGGCTTACTTCAACCGATAGCGTTTGCGTATAATCGGCACTTGGCGGATTAGCTGCTATGTATGTCATAACCTGACGCACTTCTATATTTTCAGGGAAACTTTTAACTGATTCTATATAACTTCGATCTGAATCTAATCGTCTAACTTGGTAAGTTTTTCGTAAATAGGAAGGAATTCCACTTATTGCTTCTACATCTTTAGTAAAAAGATCAGTTACATCAATGACTACGCCGGAGGAATCTTTACTGAGAGCTTCAATGTCAAAAGCGGCAATTACCGGTTCAAAATTGTTTGCACGAACCGATTCATAAACCGGAAGTTCTTCATCTGCAATGGCTTCATAAGATTTTTTTCGCATCAGGATTTTGTCTTTCTCACGAGAAAAACTAACAACTTGCTCAGCAGATTTTGATCCCGCAGAACTAAATCCTGAAAATTCCGGAGGAACACCCGAAATTCTGCTAACCATCAACATTTCTCTGTTTAAAAGCTCATTATTGATCTCGAAGTAATACTTTCCATCTTGCTCATAAACAGTTAACACACCTTCATCAACTTTTGCAGTTTTATTAATGACTTTATCGAATGCTTTAATTCCATCTTTATCGGCAGCGGCTCTTGATGATGGAGTCGAAGACTTATTTGTTGAAGTAGTCTTTTTTGCACCGGAACAACCTGAAATCAAAAGTGATGAAACTAGCGCTATAAATAGATAAGAAATGCGATTTTTCATTGAAAAAAATTAGTTAATAAAAATTAGTTCTGGAAAGTAGATAAAAAATTAACGCAGATTCGTAAAATGGTTTTATTTCTTAAGATCGAATCGAATGGGAAAGCTTTCGAAGCCAAGTCTATTTAGGTAGGTAATCTGTACTTCTTCCAAAACCGATACGTTCAGTAATTTTAACCCATTTCCACTTGATGAGGTAAGACTTCTTGTAAGTGGAATCCAAGCTGTACGATCGTTCCTATTCATTACTCTTGTAGACCAAATTCCATCATATTTAGAATAAATGATCCAGTTTGAAATATCTTTTTCATCATGATTTAGTGTGATGGAAATTTTTCCTGAACTATAGTTAAAACTTACATCCGGAATTATGGGGGTTTTATGCTTTATCCAGTTAAGAGGAGGTACAACCGCTTTTTGTTGATATGGTTTGGCTCTTAATTGATTACGAAGTGTATCATTCTTAACCAGTGGTGCTATACTCCAATGCACAATTCCCGGAGCTTTTGGCATCATTCCTCGAGTAATCATGATGTTATTGATGATTTCATCATAAAGTTTATCCCCCTCAAAACGATATAGGCTAATTCCCGGCCACAAGTGTCGATTTTTATAATTTTGTTCATTCCACCAACCTAAAAGAACCGGGAAACTTTGAGGAATTTGATTAATCGGCCAATACAATTGTGGAGAAAAATAATCCACCCAACCTTCATTCAGCCATTTTTTTGCATCTGCATACAGCACATCGTATTGATCAAAACCTTGAATAGAAGAAGGATTTCCGGGTCTCCAAATCCCAAAAGGGCTCAAACCGAACTTCACATAAGGTTTTTCTTTTTTTATGGATGTGTACACATCTTCAATAAAAGTATTTACAGAATTTCGGCGCCAGTCTTTTCGAGTCATTTTTCCATTTGAAGCCAGATATATATCCCAACTTTTATCATCAGGAAAATCTTTATCGTTATTGTAGGAAGGATAAGGATAGAAATAGTCATCAAAATGAACTCCGTCAATATCATATCGACGAACAATATCCATTACAACATTAAGAGAATGTTCCTGAGTTTCTTTTATGGAGGGATCAAACCACCAGTATCCATTTTCTAATTCTACCACAAGATCTCTGTTGGTGTTTACAATTGAAGAGTCGGATATCGGCCCGCCGGATGTATGATGTGCTCTGTAAGGATTCAGCCATACATGTAACTCTAGTCCTCTTTTGTGGGCTTCTTCAATCCAAAAATTAAGTGGATCATAGTATGGAAACGGAGCTTTTCCTTGTTCACCTGTTAGATAATAAGACCAAGGCTCAAGCGAACTTTCGTACAGTGCATCAGCTTGTGGACGAGCTTGAAATATTACAGCATTGAAATTCGTGTCCTTAAGAAGATCAAGTAATTGAATAGCTTCTTTCTTTTGCAGTGCAACGGAAAGCCCGGGAGAACTTGGCCAGTTAATATTTGCAACGGTTGCAACCCAGGCAGCTCTGAACTCACGCTGAACTTTAGGATGGGAAGGAGCTTCGTTATTTTTAGATGTCCGTAAATGTTGGCAATTTGAAACCAGTAAAACGGTACAAAGAAGAAATAGAATTCTTAGAGACATTGAATAATTTAGGATGGAATTTAAACGCTTTAATTAAGATAAATTAGTATTGAACTTAAAAAGAATACGGAATTAAACATTTAACAAAAAAATGGAAGCGGTTTTTTGTTAAAAATACCTACCTTTAGGTCTTTCCAAAATTTCAAATAATTAAATTAAGACATTATGATTATTGGTGTACCTAAAGAAATTAAAACTCATGAAAACCGTGTAGCTCTACAACCTGGTGGCGCACTTCAAATGAAACGTAACGGGCATGAGGTTATCATTCAAAAAGGAGCAGGTGTTGGTACCGGTTTTCTTGACGAAGATTATATCAATGCAGGTGCAACTATAATTGATGATGTTGAAGAAGTTTGGAAACGTGCAGACATGATCATGAAAGTTAAAGAACCAATTGCGGAAGAATATCCGCGAATGAGAGAAGGACAGGTTCTTTTTACTTATTTCCACTTTGCTGCTGATGAAACTTTAACAAAAGCAGTAGTAAAATCTAAGTGTATTGCCATCGCATACGAAACAGTAGAAAAAGCCGACGGTTCTCTTCCTTTGCTAATTCCAATGAGTGAAGTTGCAGGACGTATGGCTGCTCAGGAAGGAGCTGTTTACCTCGAAAAACCAAAAGGGGGTCGTGGAATGTTAATGGGAGGAATCCCGGGTGTGCAACCAGCTAAAGTTTTAGTTCTTGGCGGTGGAATTGTTGGTGTGAATGCGGCTAAAATTGCTGCAGGAATGGGTGCAGATACAACTATTATGGATATTAACATGCCAAGACTTCGATATTTGGATGATGTTATGCCAAAAAATATTCACACATTCTTTTCTTCAGAAGCGAATATTAGATCTATGTTACCAAGTGTGGATGTAATTATTGGCGCTGTTTTAAAACCAGGTGCAAAAGCCCCACATTTAATCACTCGGGAAATGCTGAAAGAAATGCGTCCGGGCACTGTACTCGTTGACGTTGCAATCGATCAAGGTGGATGTTTTGAAACTTCAAAACCTACAACTCATAAAGATCCGGTTTACATGGTAGATGAGGTGGTTCATTATTGTGTGGCAAACATGCCCGGAGCAGTTCCTTACACATCTACTTTAGGACTTACAAATGTAACCCTTCCTTATGCAACAACTTTAGCTAATAAAGGCTGGAAAACCGCTCTTAAAGAAGATAAAGAGTTATTGAAAGGACTTAACATTGCAAACGGCACGATAGTTTACAAAGACGTTGCAGAAGCTTTTGGAATGGATTGGGAATCTGTTGAATCAGTATTAAACTGATAAGTATCCATTCGGAAATTTGAATTTTAAGCTCTGATGGAGATGTCAGAGGTTTTTTATTTATAAGCGTAGCCAGTATTTTTGTTAAATGAAATATCTCTTAGTTTTTATAATTACTTTATTTGGGAGCCCCAACTTATATTCTCAGATAACTGTAGATGAAGATTTGCATCAGGGATTATATTTTACGGGTGGTTTTGGATATGGAAGTATCTCAGTAGCTGGAAATATAAGTGTCTCATATTTTTTAAAATCAAATATTGGTTTTACGGTTGGATATATGGGAGACTCACATATCTATTTTGGTCCTGACACACCGGATGATTACAATAAAAGTACTTTTATTTTAGTTGGAATTGCTGAATCTAACTATGATCCAAGATTAGTTTTCTCTTCAGGAGTCAGCTTTAATAAATTCAATGACTCTGAAAATAATGTTGGACTTCAATTGAGACTTCAAGCTTTTGTCTTCAAATCTAAAAAAGATGTATTTGGACTTTCATTCAATGCATTTGGAAATATTAACAGCTACAGAAACTTTGGAGCTTTAACCGTTAGTTTAAATTTTGGCATGCTCTAAGCTACGGCACTTGATGTCCCAACCTAGCGCAAGCGTCTCCCAACCTAGCCCAACCTAGCGCAAGCGTCTCGCTTGTGCCGGAAAGGCAACCCAACCCCAACCTAGCGCAAGCGTCCCGCTTGTGCCCCCTAACTTAGCGCAAGCGTCTCGCTTGTGCCGGAAAGGCAACCAACAACAAATTAAAACGAA
>CAXBHO010000054.1:0-24877 GCA_963975485.1 uncultured Balneola sp.
TCTACCCTTTAGGCAGCACCTTTTCTATTTTTACACAAGTATAGGGACATTACCAGAACCTGGTACTCAGATGCTAGTACAGGACGTACTACCGATTTAGTTATAAATTCAGGTGCTAAAACCGGAATCCAAATTGGGGAAGAACAGAATGGAACCGATTGGACCGAAGTTACAGCTACCGGAATTGAGTTTACTGCCGGTATTGACACTTTAGCTCTTAAAAAGAATTGGGGATATATGGAATATCAATATGTTTCTATTCTTGAAGCAGGTACTTCTACGGAGGTATTGAGACTATGGCCAGGTGAAGCTGAACTTGTTGGCGGTGGGACTTTTAGATGCCCAACGGGTGGAACTTGCTACAGTGGTGATAAATATGTTGACACCAAAACAGGTGGAGATGTTACTATCAATTTTGACTCACCAGGAGCCGGTACTTATACTTTTAGAACAGGATATGTTCTAACAAGCGGCAATCAAACAATTGACATTTCATTGAATGGCGGAACAGCTCAAACTGTATCATTAACCGCTTCTGACAGCACATTTGCTGAAGTTGATCTTAATAATCTTTCTTTTAATCAAGGAGACAATGAGTTAGTTATTTCAGCTTCTTCAGGTGGAGTACTATTAGATAGATTTGATTTCTTCACGGTTGGAGAACTTATGCCTGTTTCTAATGAGGAAGATACTTTTGGGCCAAATGCATATAAGCTAAGTCAAAATTATCCGAATCCATTCAACCCTAGTACAAACATTAATTTTACAATACCGGCTTCCAGCGATGTAGAATTAACCATCTACAATTTGTTAGGGCAAAAGGTAAGCACATTGTTGAATACCAAAATGAATGCAGGAACTCATACAATAAGCTTTGATGCAAGCAATCTTGCATCCGGCATCTATCTTTATCGACTAAAAGCGGGCGATAAAGTTATGAATAAAAGAATGACCTTAATTAAGTAATTAATAATTGTAACGTTTTCGCCAGAGCAGATTCCTTGAACGGCTGCTCTGGATTTATTTAAAAAAAGCATCAGAATTCTAAAGTAAATGAAATCAGATATCGCAAACATATCAACGAATAGGAAGTTCAAAGCCAGAAAGCAGGAAATAGTTTCTGAGTATAAAACTCTGTTAGATAAAATAAATAAACCTGTTTTACCGGGAAATGGAATTTTTTGCAGGTACAAAAACTCCTTGATAACACCTGCGCATATTCCACTAGAATGGAGGTATGATTTTGACCCTGAGACGAACCCTGATTTTATTGAAAGGCTCGGTATTAATGCGACTTTTAATCCCGGCGCAATTAAAATTAAAGACAAGTACCTATTAGTTTGTAGAGTTGAGGGAAATGATCGTAAATCTTTTTTTGCGATTGCAGAGAGTAAGTCACCTGTGGACGGTTTTAGGTTTTGGGATGAGCCGTTGCTGCTTCCAGAAACGGGAAACCCTGATACTAATGTTTACGACATGCGTTTAACTGAACATGAAGACGGTTGGATTTACGGTATATTTTGTACTGAAAGAAAAGATTCCAGAGTCCCGAAATCAGACACAAGTAGCGCCATAGCACAAGCAGGTATAGCAAGGACAAAAGATTTGAAAAATTGGGAGAGATTACCTGACCTTAAAACCTCCTCTGAGCAACAAAGAAATGTAGTTCTACATCCCGAGTTTGTTGATGGAAAATATGCTTTGTACACACGTCCACAAGATGGATTTATAGATGCAGGTACGGGCGGAGGAATTGCCTGGGCTTTGGTTGACTCTATGGAAAAAGCTGAAGTGACAAATGAAAAAGTAATAGACCGGAGAATCTATCATACCATAAAAGAAGCCAAAAATGGGCAAGGTCCGGCTCCAATTAAAACTGAAGAGGGTTGGATTAATCTGGCACACGGCGTTAGAAATACAGCCGCCGGTTTACGTTATGTTTTATATTTATTTGTGACAGAGTTAGAAAATCCTTGGAAGTTAAAATATGCTCCCGGAGGACATTTTTTAGCGCCAAAAGGAGAGGAACGAGTTGGAGATGTTTCAAACGTAGTATTTAGTAATGGCTGGATAAAGGATGCTGATGGATCTGTATATATTTATTATGCTTCATCAGATACCCGGATTCATGTTGCAAAATCGACTGTTTCTCAATTACTTGACTATGCAAAGAACACTCCCGAAGAAGCTTTGAAATCTTCTGCCAGTGTACAGCAAAGACTAGACTTAATTAGAAAAAATAATCAGCTAAATGAGAAGTAGCATGGAATCACTGGTTAAGCTAAAAAATGATATGGAGAAGGATTTATTAAAAAATATTCTTCCTTATTGGCTAAATAATACACTTGATGAAAAAAACGGTGGTTTCATCGGGCAGGTTAATCACACCAATGATAAAATTTGGAGTGCACCTAAAGGTGGGATTTTAAATGCCCGAATACTCTGGACTTTTTCAGCCTGTTTTAAAAAGTATGGAACAGAGGAATATAAAATTGCGGCACATAGAGCGTATAATTACATAAAAGATTTTTTCATAGATAAAGAAAATGGGGGAATTTACTGGACTGTAGATCATAAAGGAAATCCTTTAGACGATAGAAAACATGTATATGCGTAATCTTTTGCTATCTATGGATTAACAGAATACTATCTCGCTTTTAAAGATAAGGAAGCACTTGAAATTGCTTTACGTATTTTTGAACTATTAGAAGAGCATTGTACAGATAAGAAGTACGGCGGATATTTTGAAGCCTTTTCTAAGAATTGGGAAATAGAAAATGATGCAAGATTGAGTGAGAAAGATGATAACACTCCAAAAAGCATGAATACTCACTTACATATTTTAGAGGCTTATACAAACTTGTACAGATGTATCCCTTCTAAAAGAATTGGTAAATCTATTTCAGATTTGATTGACATTTTTCTTGATCACATAGTAGATAGAGAAAGAATATCATTAATAAATTTCTTTGATGAAAATTGGAATCCTAAATCAGAAGTAATTTCTTTTGGGCACGATATTGAAGCATGTTGGTTACTAAACGAAGCGGAACAAGTGCTTGGTAGCTATCATAGAAAAGCGGAATTAGATGAATTAGTTGTTTCTATTGCAGAAAAAGTACTTAAAGATGGAATTGACGATGACTTTGGAATACTCAATGAAAAAGAAATAAATAAACCACTTGATAAGGATAAAGACTGGTGGCCGCAAGCCGAAGGTATTGTTGGATTCTTAAATTCGTATCAGTTGACCAGTAATACTGAATTTACTGAAGCTTCTATCAAGGTCTGGGAATTTATTAAAAAGAATATAATAGATGAGACATTTGGAGAATGGCACGAAAAAGTTTCCGGTTCAGGCGATGTGTATCAGTTAGATAAAGTTAGAGAGTGGAAGTGCCCGTATCATAATTCAAGAGCAGCTTTACAAGTTATAGAGAGAGTAGATGCATTAATTAAATCTGCTAACACGAAAATATTTAAAGAGAATAAAAACGGAAAGGAAGTCTCCAAAGTATATGTTAATTAAGAGGATATTTAGTCTAAGTATTTTATTATTTTTTTTAAGTTCTGTGTTAGTTCAAGCACAACTTACGAATAGAATTGAACATCAAGGAGATTCTTTGTTCTTAAGTGGCGGGAATATTGCTTGGTTAGATTTTGGAAGAGATGTAGGACCGGGTACAACCAGGCTTTCTGAGTTGGCAACGATGTTCGAGAATGTGAAGGGGCATGGCGGTAACACAATGCGGTTCTGGGTTCATATCACAGGATCAAACACTCCGGCATGGAGCGGGAATACGGTAACAGGTCCCGGTAACGGAACTATTGAAGATATGCGAGATATTCTTGATGCAGCATGGCAAAATAATGTGGGTCTTGTTTTATCGCTTTGGTCATTCGATATGCTTAGAACTTCTAACGGAACAGGAGTAACAGACCGAACTAAAGCAATGCTGGAAGATTCGGCGTTAACACAAAAATATATTGATAATGCCTTGGTTCCTATTGTAGAAGCGTTAGGAGATCACCCGGGAATTATAGCCTGGGAAATTTTTAATGAACCTGAAGGGATGAGTAATGAATTCGGGTGGGATTTTACCCGGCATGTTCCGATGAGTGATATTCAAAGATTCATCAATCAAACTTCCGGAGCTATCCATAGAGCAAACCCAAATGCAAAAGTGACAAATGGGGCATGGAGCTTTCATTCGCTAACAAATACAAACAATTCAAATTCAAAAAATTATTATTCAGATTCTGAACTAATATCTGCGGGAAAAGATACCTTAGGTTATTTAGATTTTTATCAGATGCACTATTATAGCTGGGCAGGAACAGCATTGTCACCTTTTCACAATGATGCAGATTCCTGGGGTTTGGATAAACCAATTGTTGTAGGAGAATTTGGTATTCCTGATGAATTATTTGGGATAGATGGTAGTGAGCTCTATGAAACCCTGTATCAAAGAGGATACGCCGGTGCATGGGTTTGGCAGTGGGTAGATTGGTATTCGAATAGAGGAACCTATGCAGAAAGTTGGTTGAGAGGTCTTGATCAAATGGAAAAGATGAGCTTAGAGCATCCAAATGATGTTGTTATTGGTGAGTTAACACCATTTATATCAGACTTTAATTCATCTCCTGATGAAATAGCAGTTGGAGATTCTTCTCAACTAAGTTGGACAGTACGATATTCTGAAACCGTTACACTAAACGGTGAAACTGTAAGTCCTATTGATACCATTTTTGTTAAACCTACAGTAACCACAGAATATGAATTAATTGGAGTAACAGAAGACCGTGCTGACACAGCCTACGTTACCGTAACAATAGTTGATGCAACAGAAGTAAATCGTGCATTTAAAAAAGAAGTAACCACGTTAGAAGATGAATCATGTTGCGGTAATGATGATCCTAATAAAGCAGTAGATGGAGATCCTAATACAAGATGGGCGAGTGAATGGAAAGATAACCAATGGATTTATGTTGATCTTGGTGAAGTAGTAGATGTCTCTGAAGTAGTGTTAAATTGGGAAGTGGCTTATGGCAGCAGTTATAATATTGATGTTTCCGTAGATGCTAATTCATGGAATACGGTATTTGAAGAAAGAAATGGTGATGGAGAAATTGATGCGATTAACTTTGCTTCACCGGTTAAGGGACGCTATGTAAGAATGTTTGGATTGACAAGAGCTACTACTTTTGGATTTTCACTTTGGGAATTTGAAGTGAAAGGTGTTCCATCAAGTACCCAGCCAATAGAAGTTTCTCTAAAAACTCCAAAAAGTGCTTTAGAAGTATTAAAAGGATCGAACGTTCAGCTTGAGTTAGAGAAAGTTTCGGGTTCAGGATTTATAGAAAATGTAACGTTTATGAAAGATGGACAAGCATTCATCAGTACAAATACAGATCCTTATGTAGCTGTAATTGAAAATGCAGAAGAGGGTAGTTTTACTGTAAGTGCTTCTGTGGAAGAGTCAAATGGGTTTACACTTCAGACAAAATCTGTTCAAGTTACAGTGTTATCATCCTTAGATAAGAAAAGATTAGAGGCTGAGGAAGCAGCTATTTCGGGAAATATCTTTCAGCAAACACAGCCTGTCGGTGTAAGTAACGGTGGCTATGTGAAAATGGAAGATTCCGGAAAAATGATTTGGAAAAACGTTGGGTTAGGAAACGGAGACAAGTTTGATCTTCGAATTAGATACCGACTTCCTTTTGGGAATAAAAATCAGGAACTAATGCTTAATGGAGAAGTGACTGACACACTCTATTTTACGGGCGACACATCCTGGAATATCTATGATACAACCATTACCGTAACAGAGACTTTAAATGAAATTGGTATTCAGAAATACTTTGGATACATGGATTTCGACTACTTAGAAATAAGCATCAACGAGCTTTCTGTTAGCAATGAAGAAATCTCAAAAGCAACTCCTGAAAACTTTAAGCTGAATCAGAACTATCCGAATCCTTTCAATCCAACAACGACTATAAGTTATGATATTCCCAAAGCCGGAATAGTTAAGCTTTCAGTATATAATATGCTTGGGCAAAAGATTGCAAACCTGATAAATAAGCAACAATCTGCCGGGTCTTATGATGTACAATGGGACGCTACAAACGTTTCCAGCGGATTGTATATCTATCGCCTTGAAGTTGGAAGTTTTGTATCTACTAAGAAAATGATTTTGGTGAAATAATCTGATATGAAGCTATTTAAAATTCAAAGTATTGGAATAAGTGTTCTTCTGATTTTTTTAGTTAGCGGCTCTGGTGATCAGGTTAATAAAAAAGACTTTGTAACAGTTTCTGATACTGAATTCATGCTGAATGGAAAACCTTACACGTATGCAGGCACTAATTTTTGGTACGGAGCCTATTTAGGGAGAGAAGGTTCAGAGGGAAATCGCGAAAGACTAATAAAAGAATTAGATATCCTAAAGAGAAACGGGATTACAAATCTAAGAGTTTTAGGAGCATCAGAAGAAGCAATATTCGAAAATTCTCTTAGTCCGGCTATCATAAAAGAAGACGGAAGCTACAGTGAAGAGCTTTTGGTTGGGCTTGATTACTTGCTGGCAGAAATGGGAAAAAGAGACATGAAAGCGGTCATCTTTCTGAATAATTACTGGGAATGGTCAGGCGGAATGAGTACGTACAACGGTTGGTACGGAGATGGTCCTGTAATAGATCCGGCAGATGGCGACTGGGAAGCTTTTATGAAATATGCTGCTCGATTCTACAAAAATGAAGAAGCGCAGAAAGCTTTTAAAAAATATATAAAACATCTGCTTGGCAGAACCAATACCGTAACGAACACACTTTATACGGAAGATTCGGCAATAATGGCTTGGCAATTAGCTAATGAGCCTCGCCCGGGACGTGGAGCTTCCAGCATTCCTGATATTCCTGTTTATATAAACTGGATTGATAATACAGCCGGCTACATAAAAACTCTTGATTCGAATCATTTGGTTTCAACGGGAAGTGAAGGGAAAACCGGAAGTTTAGACTCTATGCAGGTTTTTATTGAAGCTCATAAATCTGAAAATATTGATTACCTCACTTTTCACATGTGGGCAAAAAACTGGGGTTGGATTGATACTAAAAATATGGAAGGCACTTTCCAAAATGCACTAGATAACGCAGCTGAGTATATAGAAACCCACGTTGAAGTTGCCAAAGAACTAAACAAGCCCATTGTAATGGAAGAGTTTGGTTTTCCCAGAGATAACGAAAATTATTCCCGAAAAAGCGCCACCACCTTTCGGGATAAATATTACGAAATGGTTTTTTCTAAAGTCGAGAGCTACAAGCCGCTTGCAGGAACAAATTTCTGGAGCTGGGGCGGATTGGGAAAAGCTCAAAACGAAGATTATTGGTGGAATCCAGGGGATCCATTTACAGGAGATCCTCCTCAGGAACCTCAAGGTTTAAACTCTGTTTTTGCAAAAGATTCTTCTACACTTTCGATCATCAAAACTCATGCAAAAAACCTAGAACAAGCCAGAGCAAATTAATGCTCAAATCGCAGTACATATCTATTTCATTACTCATAGTTATCTGTTTGGGTTGCGGCGATGCTCCCAAACAAAGACAACCAAATATCATTTTGGTAATGACGGACGATCAAGGCTGGGGAGATATTTCTAGCCATGGAAATGCTCAACTTGAAACTCCAATTATGGATCAGCTGGCAGAAGACGGTGCGCGATTCGATCGTTTTTTTGTGAGCCCGGTTTGTGCACCAACGCGGGCAAGTTTGTTAACAGGAAGAGATCATTTGAGAACAGGAACTCAATGGGTGACTTATGGACTTGAGAATATGAATGCCGAAGAAGTCACTTTTGGTGAAGTATTTAAAAATGCCGGTTATCAAACAGGGTTATTTGGTAAATGGCACAATGGCTCTCATTATCCAATGGATCCCAAAGGGCAGGGCTTCGATACTTTTTTTGGTTTTAAAATGGGTCATTACAATAACTATTTTGATACCGAACTTGAGTATAACGGCGAAATGGTACAAACCGAAGGATTTATTACCGATGTACTCACCGATTCTGCATTGGCTTTTATAGAAAGAAATAAAGAGACTCCATTTCTGGCTTACGTTCCATACAACGCTCCACACAGTCCGTTTCAGGTTCCTGACACCTATTTTGATAAATATAAAAAACAAGGTTTGAGTGATAAGAATGCCGCTGTTTATGGAATGGTGGAAAATGTGGACTTCAACCTGGGTAGAATTTTAAACAAAGTTGATGAGTTAGGAATCGCTGAAAATACCATCATTATATTTCTGACTGATAACGGGCCAAATGGTGGAGATCGTTTTAACGGAAATATGAAAGGGTGGAAAGCCAAAGTGGATGAAGGAGGCGTTCGGGTTCCGCTTTTTATAAAGTGGAAGGATCACATCAAGCCAAACACAACCGTAGAGGAACTGACCGCTCACATTGATGTACTTCCAACATTAGCAGGTCTGGCAGGAATTGAGAACTATGAAACCAAGCCACTCGACGGTAAAAGTTTCGCTCCTCTTCTATTTGATAAAGAAACAAACTGGAACGATCGCTACTTATTTACTCATCAATCCCGTTGGGATTCCTTAGAGCAATTCCCCGCTTCGGTAAGAAATAACAGATATAGAGCCGTACGAGATGTTAAGAAGTGGGAATTATATGATATGCAAGCCGATCCTTCTCAAAGAGAAAATATCGCGGATGAAAATCCGGAATTAGTTGAAGAAATGAGTACGGCATACGAGGCTTGGTTTGCAGATGTGACTAAAAACTTAGAAGAAAAAAGACAGATACCTGTTGGTTTTGCTGGAAACCCCGTGGTTCAATTACCCGCCACTGAAAGCCATTTCGAAGGAAATATCACATTCTTTGGAAAATCAGGATGGTCTAACGATTGGTTAACAAACTGGACAAGTACATCAGATCGAATTTGGTGGGATCTGGATGTTCAGAACGCAGGCTCCTATGAAGTAATTCTGAAATATACGTTAGAGAAAGGCAACGAAGGAGTGAAATTAGAAATCGAGACCGATTCAGACAGAGTAACTTCTAATATCTCCAAAATTCATGATCCGAAAATTGTTGAAAGCCCCGATAGAGTGGAACGAGGCGAAGTGTATGAAAAAAATTGGGCAGAACATTCAGCTGGAATAATAGAGTTGGAAAAAGGCATTCAGAATATTTCGATAAAAGCTGTGGATATACCCGGTAAAAAAAGTATAGATCTGAAAACAGTAATTCTGCAAAGAAAGCAGGGAGCATCGAATGAATAGGCTGAAGTTTTCTGTCATCGCATTACTTTTTACATGGATTTTTTCAGGTTGTAATGAAAAAAAGTTAGAAGCAGATAGTCCACTGTCTCTTATTGACGAACAAGCTACCTCAGAAACAAAAGCACTATATCAAAATTTGAAATTATTGGAAGGCAAGCACAGTATGTTCGGTCATCAGGCAACACTTGCTTATGGATATACCTGGCGTGACGAACCCAACCGTTCGGATGTAAAAGATGTTACCGGATCTTTTCCGGCACTTTATGGATGGGATATCGCAGACTTTTTATGGATCGGTAAAAGCGAGAAAGAACTTCAGGAAGATAAAGAAAGGTCTATTCGATTCGCTAAAGAAGGATTTGAAAGAGGTGGAGTGATCACTTTTGCATGGCATATGCCCAATCCGGTTACAGAAGCTTCGTTTTACGATACAACACGAGCGGTACATGCAATTATTCCCGGGGGAGAAAAACACGAAGAATATAAAACCACCTTAGATTCTGTGGCTTCATTTTTCAAAGAACTCGCACCGATGCCTGTTATTTTCAGGCCCTTTCATGAGCATAACGGAGATTGGTTTTGGTGGGGTAAAGGATTGGCTTCAGAAGAAGATTATATCACTCTTTGGCAGTTTACGGTAGATTATTTAAAAGACGAAAAGGATATTCATAACTTAATTTGGGCATTTTCACCGGACAGAAGCAGAACAAAAATCGATACTTTTAAAGAAGATTATTTTTATGGATATCCCGGCGATGAATATGTTGACATAATCGGTTTAGATAATTATTGGGATGTCGGTCATCCCGCAAACGAAACTCCCCTTGAAGATCGCCAAAAACACTTTATTCGAAGTTTAGCAATGACAGCAGAAATTGCCCAAGAAAAGAATAAAATTGCAGCACTTACCGAAACCGGATTGGAAGCTATTCCCGATAGCGTATGGTGGACACAAACCATGCTTAAAAGCTTAATGTCGAATGAAATGACAAAGAGAATTACATATGTACAGGTTTGGCGAAATGCTACCAAAGAAGTGGAAAATAGAGATCACTATTATGCTCCATATCCCGGACAAATAAGTGCAAAAGATTTTCAAAAATTCAAGGAATCTGAATTCATTCTTTTTGAAGATGAACTTCCGAACATGTACGAAATAAAAAAATAATCCAATCAAATGAACACAAAATCTGATCAGCATATTCTATCATTTAGGGAAAAAGCGGCCTATGGTTTAGGCGATTTTGCTTCTTCGATGTTTTGGAAATTGTTTTCCATTTTTCTTCTTTTTTTCTATACCGATGTGTTCGGGATTACCGCCGCTGCTGTTGGTACCATGTTTTTGGTTACTAGAATTTGGGATGCGGCAAACGATCCTTTGATGGGAATTCTTTGTGATCGGACTGAATCTAAATATGGTAAATTCCGCCCTTATTTACTTTATGGAGCACTTCCTTTTGCCATTGTAGGAATACTGACTTTTAGTACGCCTGATTTAAGCGCGAACGGAAAACTGATCTATGCTTACATTACTTACACTTTGATGATGATGGCCTACACTTCCATAAATGTGCCTTATGCTTCGTTGATGGGAGTTATGACTAACAACACCGGCGAGCGAACTTCATTAGCATCTTACCGATTTATAGGAGCTTTTTCAGGCGGACTTTTTGTAACATCAACAGCAAATTATTTAGTAGAATATTTCGGAGGAGCCGGCTCTGCTTCAGGTTATCAATGGACGGTTGGGATTTATGCAGCCCTAGCAGCCATTTTATTTGTACTTACTTTTGCGGGAACTAAGGAAAGACTTAAGCCAACCATAAAAAAGCCCGAGCTAAAAGAAGATCTTAAAGATATCGCTAAAAATGGTCCATGGTTTATTATGTTGGGCGCAGCAATCTCGGTATTGATTTTTAACTCACTTCGTGATGGATCTATCCTGTATTACTTTAAATATTACATACAGGATCAAACGGTTTCAATCTTTGGAAGTACCTATGAACTAAGCCAGGGAGCCCTTTCTTCTGCTTATCTTTCTATCTGGCTGGGAACCAATATTATCGGGGTTTTATTAGCAAAGCCTATTTCAAGTAGAATTGGAAAAAAGAAAACGTTTTTACTTTCGGCTATACTATCAGCGATTTTAAGTTTTGTGATATTCTTTATTCAACCTGATCAACTTGGTTTACTATTCTTTAGTAATGTATTGATAGGTATTTCTGCGGGGATTGTACTTCCATTAATTTGGGCGATGTATGCCGATATTTCTGACTATTCAGAATGGAAAACAGGAAGGAGAGCTACCGGACTTATTTTCTCTTCTTCGTCTATGTCTCAAAAATTTGGGTGGACCATCGGTGGGGCTATAAGCGGTTGGTTGCTTGCTGTATTCGGTTTTGAAGCAAATGTAGCTCAAACCGAGGATGCCTTACTTGGTATTAGATTAATGATAAGTGTAATTGCCGGACTTGGCGCTTTATTGGCTACCGGATTTATGTTTTTCTACAAGTTAGATGAAGAAACAATGAAAGGAATTGAAGCAGAACTTATTGCAAGCAGAGAAGCAGCAGAAACAGAATCTTAAAAAAGGGCACATGAAGAATTTTATAATTGTACTAAGTATTGGAATTTTAGCAATGGCTTGTGGAGATAACAAGAGCAAAACGAATGTTGAAAATTTAACAATCGATGAGCAAGCAACCCAAGAAACAAAAGTGCTTTATTACAATCTCAAAAAGCTTGCAAAAACCAAGATTTTGTATGGTCATCAAGATGATTTGGCTTATGGATATTCATGGTGGGCTGAGCCGGGACGATCAGATGTAAAAGAAAGCACGGGCTCATATCCTGCGGTTTATGGCTGGGAAATTGGGGATCTTCGACAGGATGTAGAAGTCACTTTAGACAGCGTAAATTTTGAAAGTATTAAAGATTGGATAAAAGAAGCGTATGAACGAGGTGGTATCAATACCATCAGCTGGCATATGAATCATCCGGTAACGGATGGGGATTCCTGGGATACTACTCCGGGGGTTTCTGCGATTCTTCCCGGCGGAGCGGAGCACGAAAAATTCAATACATGGTTGGATAAATTTGCGGCTTATGTGAAAGATATGAAAGGTGAAAATGGAGAACTTATTCCAATTATTTTTCGACCATACCACGAGAATACTGGATCTTGGTTTTGGTGGGGAGACGAACAAACAAGTGTAGATGATTATGTAGCACTTTGGCGATATACCGTAGAATATCTGCGTGATAAAAGAAACGTGCATAACTTGTTATATGCCTATTCTCCAAACGGTGGGCGTCTATTCGAGAAATACATGGAAAAATATCCGGGCGATGATTATGTAGATATTTTAGCTCTGGATGATTACGGAAGTTTCATGAATCAGCAAAATAACACAGAGCAGTTAAGCAATGATTTAGCCCAGATTGTAGAGTGGGCTGAAGAGAAAAACAAGATTGCGGCTTTTGCAGAAACAGGATTAGAAGCGCTTACCAATCCAAACTGGTTTACGGAATCACTGTATCCTGCATTAACAATTAATCCAAAAGCGAAAGGAATTGCTTATGTGCTTACCTGGAGAAATGCGAATTTTGAAAAAGAGCAACGAGATCATTTCTATGCAGCACATCCTGATCATGAATCCGCTTCCGATATGAAAATATTCCGTGATAAAGAGTTGATCGTTTTTGAAGATGAAATGCCGAATCTATACACAAAAAATTCAAACTAATTTTTAACGCCTATATTTTTAAAATAAATCTGATTAAAACTAATCTAATAGAGGATCATCATGAAGAATTCACTGTTTATTCTAACACTTTTGTTCATTTTTTCCTGCTCTACCGAAATCAATGATAATAAAAATCTAGAAGTGCCAAATCCTGTATTTGCAGTTTCATCTACTGCTCTCTATGGGTTTGAATCCGGCATTCAAGGTTGGGTTGGCCAGTTAGTTTCAGGAGGTCCTTGGTCGGTTTCAGAATGGTCTGTTCAAGGCTCCAAGTCACTCAAAGCAAATATAAATTTATCGTCAAGTAGTGTTTACTATTTAAAAAACACTTCCAATGATGATTTCTCTGGTAATAGTACTTTATCTGCAACAGTCAGGCATGCAAGTTGGGGAAATCATGGCGCAGGTATGAGTGCCAAACTATATGTAAAAACCGGAAGCGGTTGGCAATGGCATGATGGAGGCAGTGTTTCAATAGATGCGAGTAGTTCAGGAACAGATTTATCTATCGATTTGGGAAGCGTTTCTAACCTAAATCAGATTAAAGAGATCGGAGTTCAATTTACAAGTGGAAACGGGGCATCAGGGTCTACAGGAATTTATATTGATAATGTAGAACTTATTTCAAATTCTGGCGGTGTTGTCAATGTTACTCCTGTAACTCCTAATTATAGTTCACAGGTCAACACAATTCTCAATAATCTTGCCAATTTACCAAATGGGAACAATGATAGAATTGTAAGTGGACAATTTCTGGGATATAGCGGTTTCGGGTTTAGTGCGGGACTACTTTCCACAATTAACACAGCAACAAATTACTATCCGGGAATAGCCGGCGTTGATATTGCTAATGGAGGAGATGGAAACAGAAATTTCTTAGATGTTTTTGATTACAGCGCAAATTCAAGTTTAGTGTCTCATTGGAATAGCGGAGGTCTTATTACGGTCAATCATCATTTCCCAAATCCTCTTAGAACAAATGGAAAAGCAGGAATGAGTGATGTGGGAAGGGAAACCACTTCAAACATCAATAACATGCTGTACGGACCTAATTCCAATAATCCTGATAAAAATCGTTGGTATGGTGGTTTATGGGAAGTGTACAACGCATTACTGGATATGAAAAACAGAGGTATAACAGTAATTTACCGCCCATTACACGAAATGAATGGCGATTGGTTTTGGTATGGAGCACTGGGCACTTCTTCACGCCCCAATAGTTCCACTCAAGATTATAAAAATCTGTGGAGTAGCATTTTCGATTATATGACCACAAGTAAAGGCGCTGGTTATCCTTCCTGCACTAGATAATATCATTTGGGTGTACAGTCCCGATTATAGTCGCAGTGGTGTTACAAATTATATTGTTTCTGATGAAACCGATATTGTAGCGTTGGATGCATATTTGAATGATCCTGAAACCAATACTACACTTTACAATCGTTACTTAAGTATGCTTTCATTGAATAAACCGTTTGCATTCGGAGAAATCGGTCCACAAAACAACCGTACTGATGGTCAATTTGACTATACAAAATGGGTGGATGCAATGAAGAACCAGTTTGGTGAAGCGGTATATTTTTTAGCATGGAATGATTTCGGTTCTGTTAAAATAGCTCCTACTTCAAATCTAAATGCCTTTGAATTTTACAACGATTACGATTGGCTGTTGAATCGGGGAGAACAAAACTTGAAATGAAAAGCCATAAAATTTCCAGAAAAGAGTTTATGGCTTCAATATCGATGTTTGGAGCTTCGATGTTAATAGGAAGTAAATCATTACTTACGATGAAGAATTTTGATCAACAAGTTATTAAACTATCACTTTCCCAATGGGCGTTACATCGTGCAATTTTCGGAGACAGCAAAGAGAATTACGAAGAATGGAAGCGACTGCTCTACGCTGATCCCGATAAATTATGGCAAGGAAATCTCCATCCTCTTGATTTTCCCAAAAAAGCCAAAGAATTGGGCTTTGATGCTGTTGAGTATGTAAATTCGTTGATCTTTGGACATGCAAAGGATAAAAAATTCCTCACAGAACTAAAGAGCAGATCCGACTCTGAAGGCATAGAAAATCTTTTGATAATGATCGATGAAGAGGGATTTATTGGAGCTCCGGATTCAAAAGAAAGAAACACCTCTATTCAAAATCATGAAAAGTGGATGGAAGCCGGAGCCGTTTTAGGATGTCATTCCGTTCGCGTAAACGCATTCAGTAAAGGTAATCCGGAAGAACAAAAAAAATTAGCTGCTGAAGGATTGCATAAACTTGCTGAAAAAGCGGAGGAATATGATTTGAATGTATTGATAGAAAATCATGGAGGGATGTCAAGCAATGCAGATTGGTTGGTGGAAACCATTGAACTTGCCGATCACAAACGAATTGGCACCATGGTAGATTTTGATAACTTCACGTACTCAGATGAATTTATTTGGGGAGATGGAAAAGTGTACGATCGTTATGAAGGTGTAAAAAAATTGATGCCATTCGCAGAATCCGTAAGCGCTAAAACCTATGACTTTGATTCAGAAGGAAATGAAACAACCATCGACTATAACAGAATGTTGAATATTGTAGAAGAATCAGGTTATACCGGTCACATTAGTGTGGAATATGAAGGACATAAACTTTCTGAAGAGGAAGGGATTATGGCTACAAAGGCATTAATTGAAAAACATATTCAATAAACTAGAAAACTATTTTATGATAAATCCGAAAAAATTTATTGCTTATATAAGCTTCTATTCCATAATAATTATTCAATGTTCAACTCCTGCCACCAAAATTTATGAACCTACATGGGAATCGTTAAATCAATACGAAGTTCCGGAATGGTTTTTAGATGCAAAGTTCGGAATATTTATGCATTGGGGCCCCCAAAGCCTTGGCATAGAGCATGACGGATGGTACGCCCGGCATTTGTATATGCAGGAAGGTGCGGCATGGGGTGATGATTACAATAAACACGTGAAAAATTATGGACATCCTTCTGAGTTTGGATACAAAGATTTAATTCCACTCTGGAAAGCAGAAAACTGGGAGCCCGATTCATTGGTGGCTTTCTATAAAAAAGTGGGCGTAAAATATATTGTTCCTGTAGCGGTACATCACGACAACTTCGACACATACAATTCAACCTACCAACCGTGGAATTCGGTAAATATGGGCCCAAAAAGAGATGTAGTTGGAGAGTGGGCTGAGGCCGCCAGAAAGCAAGGGTTGAAATTCGGGGTTTCCTCCCATAACGATCGGACCTGGTATTGGCTCCATCCCGCAAAAGGAAGTGACCGAAGCGGCCCCCTAAAAGGGGTACGTTATGATGGTTGGCTAACCAAAGAAGATGGAAAGGGGAAATGGTGGGAGGGATATGATCCTCAGGACTTGTATTGGGTTCAACCCAACGAAGATTATTTCGGCGACAATGAATATATGACAAAAGGGAGCATTCCTCCCGATGAATATATTGAGAATTGGAGACTGCGAACCAAAGAACTCATTGATATGT
The DNA here is from genome assembly GCA_963975485.1 of uncultured Balneola sp. Lineage (GTDB taxonomy): Bacteria > Bacteroidota > Rhodothermia > Balneolales > Balneolaceae > Balneola. The sequence continues at coordinate 16,560 of CAXBHO010000054.1, forward strand.
ATAAACCCGATTTATTATGGTTCGATGGGCCTATGCCCATGCAGGTTCATGGAGAAGCCCGGGAAACAGAAAAGAAGAAGTTTGAAAAAATTGGCCTGGAAATGACTTCCTATTATTACAACCAAAGTTTAAGATGGAAAGCGGAAGAAGCCGTTGTGAACATAAAATCCTGGGGGCCGGGTACTGTCAAAGACTCAAGTGCCGTAGTTATGGATATTGAAAAAGGCACACTAAATCGTAAAAATCCATATCCATGGCAAGGAGAAACATCCATTGGTTCTTGGTTTTATAATGGTACAAGTAATACGGAAATGTCCACTAAGGTCATTATTCAAAATTTGTGTGATATAGTAAGCAAAAACGGAAATCTTTTGCTGAATGTGGGCCTGAAGCCTGATGGAACCCTACTGCCTAATGAAAGGCAAACTTTAGCGGAAATCGGGGCTTGGCTGGACGTGAACGGCGAAGCCATTTACGGCACCAGGCCTTGGAATGTTTTTGGGGAAGTAGATACTGAAATTAAATCAGGAGACTTTAACCAAAACGATAAACCCATGACGGCCCGGGATATCAGATATACCACAAAGCCAAATACCCTTTATGCTTTTTTTATGGATTGGCCAAATGATGGTAAAGTGATACTGCATTCTGTTACAAAAAAAGCGATTGGTAACATTGAATCGGTGGAGCTATTGGGAAGTAATGCAGAGATAAATTGGGAATTCAGCGAACATGGTTTAGAAGTGCAGCTCCCAAAAAATTACAAAGAAACGGATGCCTATACCTTAAAAATAGACTACAATGAATAATTTCGGAAGGTTTTCGATAGTAGGGGCAATTTTTCTTTTCTTTTTCTGTACAGATTCTAAAACTTCAAAAGAAGACAATAAAACCCAGCCTCCCAATATCATCTATATACTAGCCGATGATTTAGGGTTTGGAGATATTCAATTTTTAAATCCTGAGTCTAAATACCCGACTCCTAATATAGATGAGTTAGCCAGACGGGGTAAAAGCTATACTAATTTTCACACCAATTCTGCAGTTTGTACACCAACCAGATATGGAATTATGACCGGTAGATATGCGTGGAGATCGAGCCTTAAATCCGGAACATTATCATCTTTACAGCCTTCTATCATTGATTCTGGAAGAAAAACTGTGGCACATTTGCTTAAAGAAAATGGCTACAAAACTGTTGCGATAGGGAAGTGGCATTTGGGAATGTCAATTCCGATGAAAGATGGAGAAGTAGATTTAAGTGGTGAAATTTCTAATGGTCCTGTCGATTTTGGGTTCGAGCATTATTTTGGAATTCCCGCTTCCCTTGATCTTCCTCCGTACTTTTACATTAACAATAAAAAAATAGTTGAAAAACCTACTGTGCCCGGAATAGGTTTTGGACGAAAAGGGCTGGCAGCACCTTCCATTAAACCGGAAAATGTGCTTCCGGAGCTTACCCAAAAAGCAGTGCAAACTATTGAAGAATACGCCGAGGAAAATTCAAAAAAACCTCTTTTTTTATACTTTCCACTAACGGCTCCACACACTCCGGTTGCTCCATCAGAGGGCTTTAAAGGCACAACTAATAGTGCGTACGGTGATTTTATTACTCAGGTCGATCATGTTGTGGGTAAAATTATGAAAGCGATAAGTGCCAATAATATGAATGAGAATACACTGATAATTTTTACGGCAGATAACGGAGCTTCTCCTGCAGCTGCCAAAACGGCTATTGCTAATAATCATATCCCTAATAATCCTTTTCGGGGTGGAAAAACATTGCTATGGGAGGGCGGCCACCGAGTTCCATTTATTGCCCATTGGCACAATGTGATAAAAAGTGGAACTACGAGTAATGATTTATTTGGAACAACTGATTTTATGGCTACCGTTGCTGATATTTTAAAGGTTCAGCTTTCTGAGAATGAAGGAGAAGATTCTAAATCTATGTTGCCATCTTTGATAGGAAATGGAAGCGGGCGAGAACGCTATGTATATCATTCGGGAAGTGGATTTTTTGCCTTTACATCAGGGAAATATAAATTGATTACAGTACCCGGAGGCGGTGGTTGGGCTGAGACTCATTTTTTTGGCAGGGAATTTATCCCCATAGATTCTACTCTAAATGGTCAGTTATACGATATTTATAAAGATCCATCCGAAACCAATAATCTCTATCAAATTTATCCGGATATTGTAGATTCATTGAGAAAGGAATTAAAAAGAGTGGTGTTAAACGGAAGAAGTACTACCGGCAACTCAAAAAGCAAAGAATTCAAATATTGGGATCAACTGGATACATTTTGGAAGTAGAAATATTAACGAGATCAGAAGACAAAAAAATCGGCACAAGAATATGTTTTATTTAAAACTAAAAATCATGAAAAATCTATTTTTGACTTGTTATGTAGGAATATTCGCTTTTATAGGGCCTACATCTGACTTTAATGGTTTTGCATCTATATCTAACGTACAAAATCTAAAAACAGATTCGGTAGCCAAAACTTCTGCAACTTTTAGTTGGGATGAACCTCAGACTGGAAATCCGGAATACTATAATATTTATAGGTCAACTAACCAATATTCTGATTTCTCAGTTATTGAGACTACCAGTTCCATTTTTTATACAGACCAAAACCTATTAAGCTCGACAGAATATTTTTACAGAGTTTATGCGGTTGACTCACTTGATAGAGAAGCTAACCTTAATACTCAATTGGACATCACAACAAAAAGCTTTCCGGAGAGTCTAATTTGGGATTTTGAAACAGGAAAAGATGATTGGTCTGTTGATAGAAACGCTGATTTACAGCTTGTGGATACCATGTCCTACAGTGATCGACAAGCTTTATTACTTTTAGCATCGGGAGATACCACCGACCATCGTTTGTTTCTAAAAAGTGATGAGGTTAAATCCATTTTTCCGGGTCAGTCTGTTTTCTATAATGTATGGATTAGCCAGGATAATCTGGACAAATTAAATGCTATTGAGACTTACTATTCAGCTAAGCCTTCGGATGAACGTATTACGAAATCATATTCCAGTGAAGAGTTATCTGCGAATTCATGGAACAAAATATTTATAAAAATTCCGGAACAGATTACTTCTGATTCTTTGCAGGAAATCGGGTTGTCGATTAAGAAAAAAAATTCGAACGATAACTTTGAAATGTTCATAGATTTGGTGACTACTGCTCCAAATTATGAGGGCGTTCCAACTATTTCACCCCCAACAAACTTTGAAGTTGTATCACGAGGATTTAGACAGGTATCACTCCAATGGAATCCTTCATCAGGAAATGGAATTCCAAGATATGAACTTGAAACTCTGAAAAAGGCCGGAAGACCTCCTTTCAACGTGGCTGAAGATACCACCTTAAATACAACACGTACTATAACTAATCTTTTACCTGACACGGAATACAATTTTAAATTGACCGGCATTGATGAACACGGAAAAAGAACTTCCACGAATGAAATTACGCTGAAAACCAAAAGTTTGGATACATTCCCAACCTTTGATTTCGAGACCGGATTGAACGGCTGGATTGGAGGGCAAGCTACTATTTCCCGTATTGATGCATTTGCTTACAGTGGTATTTATTCGATTGAACTTAATACGCTTGCAGATACCTCAAAATTTTATATCACGAAGAGTGAAGAAGACATTTCTACCAGTTCGTTTAAAGTCAGAAATATTCAGCCCGGACATATCCTAAACTATCGGTTATGGCTGTCAATGGAAGACAGTAAGAAAATTGAAGGCGTACAATTTTGGGCAATTAATGAGCAATCAGATAAAGTAAGTAAGTTTATACCTATAGATAGTTTAAAAACCGAAGCGTGGTTTATCCAAGAGTTTTTGATTCCCGAAGACCTTTTAGATCTTACAATGACCGGAATTGATATTATTGGAAAGGAGGATGGTGTAAATCCTGAAATTACTCTTTTTATTGATTTCGTAACAACAAATAAAGATTCAAAACGCAGTCCCAAACTTACTATTCCCTCTATTTTAGAAGCCGAAATAAACAATCAACGATTTGAATACACGATATCATGGAGTGCATCTGTCGGTGAGGATAATGTCGCAGGGTATAACATTTACCGAGCCGATTCGGCAGCTCTTTACACTGAAGATTTTGAATTAGACGGACAATCTTCAGACACTACATTTAGCAAGAAATTTATTGGAACAGGAAAATTCAAACTTATAGTAACAGCTTATGATGAAAATGGTTTAGAAACCGTGCCCTCTGAACCATTTTTTATTGAGATTCAAGTTCCAACAAGTGTAATAGAAGAACCGGGAGTACCCGCTAAATTTGCATTGCATAACAACTATCCGAACCCATTTAATCCAACCACCACTATTTCTTACGATATTCCTAAAGCTACTGATGTAGAAATATCGGTTTATGATATTACAGGTCGGCTTGTAAGAACAGTAGTAAATGAATTTAAAAAAGCAGGTACTTATACATTTACTTTTGATGCAAGCAATTTATCCAGTGGTGTGTATTTATATCGTTTGAAAACGAATTCAAACACATCGGTAAAAAGCATGATTCTGGTTAAATAAAATAGATATATCATCTTTATCAAGATTACACATTCATGAACCCTTACATGCTTTCAAAAATATTTATCATAACAATTTTAGTTTCTTTTGTAGGATGTAAATCAGAGCTACAACAACAACCTAATGTCCTAATCATACTTACCGACGATCAGGGCTATGGCGATATCGGAATCAATGGAAATCCTGAGGTAGATACACCGAATATGGACGCTTTTGCGAGACAATCGGTTCAACTTCATGATTATCATGCACAGCCCGTATGCGCTCCGTCAAGGGCTCAGCTTATGACAGGAAGACCTGCGCTCGAAGTTGGAGTCTGGGGCGTTCACGCAGGTAGAGATTACCTGAATTTGGATGAAACCACCATCGCTGAAGTACTTCAACAAAATGATTTCCCAACCTATATGATTGGAAAATGGCATCTCGGAAAAGAAGATCCCTATTTGCCTGAAATGCGTGGTTTTGATGAAGCCTGGGTGCAACGAAATTTATACGCTCATCAAAATCCTGAAGTGAAGCACAAAGGAGAATTATTGACTCCAGAAGGATGGACGGTAGATTATTTCACGGATAAAGCCATAGAAATAATGACTACAAACACGGATACTCCCAAGTTCCTTTACCTTGGATATCCTCAAATTCACAAACCGTATGTGGCGCCTGACTCTTTAATCCAAAAATATATAAATCGTGGACATCCCGGATCGGTAGCAAGTATTTATGGGATTACGGAGCAGTTGGATCAGAATCTGGGACGACTATTTTCAGCTTTGGAGAAATCGGGACAAATGGAAAATACGCTCATTTTCTTTATCGGTGATAACGGTCCGATTTGGAATAATGCCCCCGAGAATAATTCAGGAATTCCACAGCTTCCGGAAGCTGAAAAAGCACGTAATCCACTCAATTTCTCCGGAGTAAAAGGGAGGTTGAGGGAAAACGGTCACCGTACGATTGGTTTTGTGAAATATGGAAATCGTTTTACTCCCCGCATCGAAAATCAAATGGTGGATATAGCGGATGTATTTCCAACTATTTTAGATGTGACGAATATTTCAATGCCTGATTCAGCTAAACAGCTATACGGGCAGTCAATACTTCCGGTACTTGAAGGCAAAAGGGTAGAAAGAGATCAGTATTTCTATTACGCTAACCATGAAGTACTTTGGCAGGAGCGTCCCTATCAATATGCTTTTCTGAAAGATAAAAATCAGTTGAAATTCGAAGAGCAGGAATTGGCGATCCGAAAAGGAAAGTACAAATATGTGCAGGGATATTTTGGGAAGAAATTATACGATTTAGATGCTGACCTTCAGGAAACCGAAGATGTTTCTGAAGCCTTTCCTGAAGTCAGAACTGAGCTGGAAATGCGATTGAAAAACTGGTGGGAAAAGAAAGTGATTCAGGAAAGTAACAGTTACGATATGCCTGAATTTTATTTAGGAATGGGCTTAAAAGACAGTACATATATTCATGGCGAAGCTCCCTGGGAAGTGTTCGGCGATATTATTACAACGAGCCACTCCACAGATAACTGGACTAAAAATGGTGATGGCCAATCTTTTAAGATAATAGTTAAAAAGTTCGGTGTGTATGAATTCAACATGGACGCAGAAGTAGGAGATGGAATCGGTAAAGTACAAGTGAGCTTAGATAAGGTCAGAACTTCTTATCCTGTAACAGAAATAAATGAAATTCCTTTGGTTACAAAACCCTTAACGCCCGGAGAGTATATGTTAGAACTCAAACTTGTAGATGTGAAGGGATCATCAAAACCTGTAATTAAACAGTTTAACGGTTTAGTAGTAAGAAAAGTAGCAGGATGAAAAAAACAGACTTCATGCTAATTCTTGTTGTTGGGTTGATGGTGACATCATCAACTATTTTTGCTCAAACAGAAATTCCGGTTACAGAAAAAAAAGTAAACAATGCGGAATCTACGTTTCGATTTGCCATTGTATCTGACCGAACCGGAGGAATGAGAGGGAGAATTTTTGAGGAAGCAGCCGAAAAATTAAATCTGCTTCAACCGGAATTTGTGCTTTCAGTGGGGGATTTGATAGATGGTTATACCGAAGATCCTGAAGTTTGGAATGCGCAGTGGGATGAATTCGATGCTATAGTTAATAAGTTGGATATGCCTTTCTATTACGTTCCGGGGAATCATGACACCAGCAATGAATTGCTTACGGAAGTTTGGAGAGAACGACACGGCAGAGATTTTTATCACTTTATATATAAAAATGTGTTGTTTCTGGCTCTGAATACTGATCAGATAAAAAACGGTGGAATTGGAGAAGATCAGATCAAATATTTCCAAAACGTCCTCAAGGAAAATAAGGATGTACAATGGACACTTTTATTTATGCATCGCCCATTGTGGTCGTATGGTGACAGAGCTGGTTACGGAGAAATTGAAGAAGCTTTGGGTGACAGAAATTACACTCTTTTTTCCGGACATCACCATAATTATCGCTACAAAATGCAAAATGGGATGGAGCATTACACGCTGGCAACTACCGGCGGTGGAAGTTACATGCGAAATCCCGATGTTGGAGAGTTTGATCATATTACCTGGGTAACGATGAAAGAAAAAGGACCTGAGGTTGCTCATATAGAACTCGACGGCATTCATGATAAGAATGTAGTTCCCGATAAAGACTACGAAGATATTCAGGTACTGCGACAGGGAAACTGGCTGAATGTGAAACCTTATGTAAGTAAATCTGAAACGGTTTCGGAATTTCCGATCTCATTGATTGTTGAAAATACTTCTGAACGGGAATTTTTTATCAGGGGCAAAATGCCTGTCAAAAATGGAATCAGATTTGAGCCAGAGGTGATTGAAGAACGATTAGCTCCTTCATCCAGTAAAGAAATTATAGTAAAAGCTATTCAATCCGGCGAAGTAATTTCCATAGCTGAGTTGAATAATAATCCCATAGATTTTGAGATGGAAGCCGGTTTTGAAAGAGAGGAAAGAGATGATATATCATTAAAAACTTCAAAAATATTGTTAACAGATTGGAATCATACCCTCCAAAAAGCATCGAATAAGATTACAATTGATGGAAATTTAGATGACTGGACTGAATCTAAAATGATTAAAGTAAATCAGCCACAATATTTTAATGAAGACTGGGACTGGAAAGGTAAAGATGATGGACGATTTGAATTTGGTGTTAATTACGATGATAAAAATGTAAACATTGCCGTTCATTTCTTTGATCAGAAAACGATTGCAAAACAAGATGTACTGGAAGAGCGACAGGATAAATTTTTCGTCCATTTAGATACTAATTTCGAAGACGAAGAATATAAAATACTGGAAATAGGATTGGGCGGTATGTTGAATAACTCCGATCTCAAAAACGTTAAATATCAGGTTTCCAAAACAGTAAACGGACAGATTTTAGAACTTTCCATTCCTTTAGATCAGCTTGCAGGGGATTCCAAAACTCAGCTTCAAAAAATACGAGTCAATGTCGGAATTATGGATCATGATCGCCCTGAGAATACCAAGCCTTCAGTGCTTTGGTGGCGACCTGTTTGGGGAACAAATGCTGATTATCCCGGAAGTGGGATGTTTGTGAGGCAATAGAAATATTGGGTATATACCTGGGGTAAGCCAATTTTATCTTTCAAACCTGAGTTCGATTTTAAAATATGATACAAAAAACGGCTATAAGTCATTCCAGCCTTTAGATTAAAAATAGCTACAAATTGAATTTTT
>CAXBHO010000055.1:0-24478 GCA_963975485.1 uncultured Balneola sp.
TTCACTACTGAGGCACACATTATCAATGATATGTGCAGGCTATGCTTTATTTTTTGCTTATAAATAGCGCAGGGTAGGTATAAGTTACTTCGCTATTTTATTGGCTTACATTTTATATAGATCCAATACAATAAAGTTAAAATTATCATCCCTTGGGCAGATATAATCGAAATAGAGGAATTGAAGAAATTCTTAGTGTGAATCGAGATATTTTTATCAGAACTTTGTGCCTGATTTTCTCTTATGCTATTTTTACCGAGAATTAATCGAAGTTTTTACAGATAAACCTTAAGTATAGGGACATGTAATGATTGTTGTAGTTTGGCTCATTACAGCTCCATTTGTAAACAGTATATGTTTTATATGGGATGGAGTATTTATTGGAGCTACTTCTACAGTGGCAATGAGGAATTCTATGTTAATTGCTACTAGTGTAGCGTCAATATTCAAATGTCGTAAAACACTTGTCAGCTTATAACTTAGGCTAAAAATAACGCCATCTTCTCAAGTCAGACAAGGGGTTGCAACCCCTTGTCTGACTTATGGACGTTTTCATTTCTTACAACTCGATCAATCTTGCAGTTTGATTCAAGGGGAATTAAATTTCTCGCTTTCAGCCAAGCATTAAATTCATCGATCTGTTCCTCCTTCCAATAAATTTGACACAGTTTTTCTAATTCAGGTTAACAGAGCTACGACAATTCATGGATGACGCTACACTAGATTATTTTTTGTTCCGGTTTATTATTTGGTGAAACAATATACAGGGAACCATGCACTATGGATCGCAATGACTCCGTTTATGGTTATCAGAGGAGTTACGCTAACAATTTATGCTCGAAAAGAACTATTTTTAAAATTTCAACAAAACGCTGAATCGCAATGAAACAAATACTTTTACTTAGACATGCAAAATCAAGTTGGGAAGATGAAAATTTAGATGATTTTGATCGCCCTTTGGCAAACCGGGGACTAAATGATGCTCCATTAATGGGGAAGTTTCTTAGAAAAACGAAGCATAAACCCGATCAGATAATTTCATCCACTGCGCAAAGAGCACAAGAAACAACAAAGCTTGCAGTAAGCGGAATGAAAAAAGAAGACGATATTATCATCTGGAACGAAGACCTGTATTACGGCGGAAGAACAGATTACCTAAGAGCAATACAATCTGCTGATGAACGCACCGAAAGAATTATGCTGGTAGGTCATAATCCAAAAATTGAAGATACAGCCGGAGCTTTAATTGGAAGTGATCGGATATCGAATTTAAGGATGCCTACTGCAGCTTTAGTATGTTTAAACACGTATGCTACGGAGTGGGAGCAAGTAAATTGGGGTGCTTGCCAGCTTGCCTGGATGATGATTCCGAAAGTCTTAAAACATATTTACGATTAGTTAGAAGTGCTATAACATTTATTCATGCTTTGTTTATATTCAACGGAGAAATGAAAACTTTTAATTCAAGAATTATAACTAAATGAATTTTCAGCAAAACTATTTTTTTCTGTGTAAAACTCCATTAAGTGCCGAAGGCGATGAAGATGTTGAGATCATCACAAAAGCAGAAGACAGTGCAGATTTTTCTCGTGTTTTTAAGGAATACGAAGAAAAGAGATCACATGCTTTTAATGCAGAAAATATCTATAGCGTTGTACGTGCTGACGATATCTATGATCTGATAAGAAAGCCTAACGAAAAAGAAGCAAAGGAAGAAGCTTATGAAAGAGCTACTCCTGAAATTATTACCAATCTTCAACATCGTGCTATGCAAGGCAAAGATGCAAATGCAAAGGCTATTCTCAAAGAAGTGTACGATGTAGAGTAAAAATCTACTTTAAGTTAATATTTCGGAACATTTACCTCTTTGATTGTGTTATAATAGTAACAGAAATACAAACATAAAGCTTATTATTATGAATGACTTAACGATTAAAGGAAATTGGAACAAAATTAAAGGGAAATTAAAGCAGAAATATTCTGATTTAACCGATGATGATTTAACATTTCAGGAAGGAAAAGAAGAGGAGCTTTATGGCAGATTGCAAACAAAGCTCGGTAAAACGAAAGATGAAATTAAAGAAATGATTGCTTCTTTATGATCAGAAGTGAGATTTTCAATACAAAGGAAGTCAATTTGGCTTCCTTTTTTTATGGATGAAATTTGCAGTTCGGGAAGGGATATTATGATCTTTATAAAGAAAACAAAAAACTAACTATTAAGGAATACTGATATGGAAAACTTTGGGTTTAATAGCGATATGCTCTTAGATTTTGTTTACGCATACGGACCAAATGTACTAAAAGCTATTGCTGTATTAGTACTCGGACTTTGGGTAGTGAAAATTATTACCAGCGGAATTAAGAAAATGCTCAATAAGAGCAATGTTGAACCTTCTTTACAGGGGTTTTTGCGAGCTTTAATTTCAATAATTCTTAAGGTGTTAGTGTATATCACTGCTTTAGGAATGTTGGGAATTGAAATGACTTCTTTTATAGCAATTCTGGGTGCGGCAGGTTTAGCAGTTGGTTTAGCATTGCAAGGAAGTCTTTCAAACTTTGCGGGTGGTGTGCTCATTCTATTTTTTAAACCTTTTAAGGTTGGAGACTTTATCGAAAGAGGATCTGAATCAGGAACTGTTGAAAGAATTGATATTTTACATACCATTCTTAACACTCCTCAAAACCAAACGATTGTTGTACCAAATGGTCAACTTGCTAATTCACCGGTCATCAACTATTCGAACAAAGAGACTCGCCAAGCGCGATTTGCAGTTGGCATCAGCTATGGCGCTGATATTAAAAAAGCACGCGAAGTGATATTAAGAGTTTTAAATAGTGATGAACGATTGCTTGAGGAACCTGCTCCAGTAGTTGTTTTAACCGAACTGGCTGATAGTTCCCTGAATTTATCGGCAAGAGCATGGACTAAAAACGCAGATTATTGGAGTTTCTTTTGGGAGAATCTTGAAAAGATAAAAGAAGAGCTTGATAAAGAAGGCATCGAGATCCCTTTCCCACAAAGAGATGTACATTTACATCAAGCGAAATAACTAAGTTAAGAGTTAGAATTTAAAGTCGGTTCATTAGAATCGGCTTTTTTAATGCAAATAAAACAGGATTATAAAAAAAAGTTTATAAGTACTATCTTACCCAACTATTTAAAAGCAGGCATGTGCCGAATTAATGAACCAAGTGGAAAAGAAGGTTGCGATTATGAACCTGAAGCAAGACAAAAATACTGAAAAGGAAAAGAAGGATTCAGTGGAAAAAGAAGAAACTGAAGAACTGAATACCAGTGAAGAAACAACAGAGAAAGTAGAAGAAGTTTCTGAAGAGGTGGTTATTACTGAAAAAGAAGGAGCAGTTAAACTGAATACCGAAGAAGCTACAGAGCAAGTAGAAGAAGAGGCTTCAGAGGAATTAGAAGAAATTGCTGATGAGGTGGTTACTACTGAAAAAGAAGGAGCAGTTGAACTGAATACTGAAGAAGATTCAGAACAAGAAGTGGTTTCTGAGGAGTTAGAGGAAGTTGCTGATGAGGCAATGGAACCTGAGAAAGAAGAGGAGATTTCAGAAGCCATTGATGAAACAGAAACAACTTTAGAGGCAGCAGAGAAATCAACTGTTGAAACTGAAAGTTCAGATGTTGAAAAAGAAGAAGCTGTTGAACTGAATACTGAAGAAGATTCAGAACAAGAAGCAGTTTCTGAGGAGTTAGAGGAAGTTGCTGATGAGGCAATGGAACCTGAGAAAGAAGAGGAGATTTCAGAAGCCATTGATGAAACAGAAACAACTTTAGAGGCAGTAGAGAAATCAACTGTTGAAACTGAAAGTTCAGATGTTGAAAAAGATGATAGTGTATCAGAATATTACGCTAAGATCTTAAAAAAGATCAAAGAAACGCTGGAAACAAAAGAGTGGGGTTTAATAACCAACGAGTTTTCAAATTTGTCTTTGCATATAGGTGAGGGTCCTGAGCCGGATGATGAGTCGAAGGAAAGCCTGAAAGAATTTGAAGAGCTCAGAAAAGACTTCGAAGAGCGAAAAAAAGCTCATTATGATGAGTTGAATAAAAAGAGAGAAGAAAATTTAACAAAGAAGAAAGATCTCTTAAAGCAATTCGGCGAGATCATTAATGAAGAAAACTGGACCGCTGTTAAAGAAGTTTCTCAAATAAAAAACAGCTGGGATAGAATTACTCAAATTCCCAGAGATGAGATCGAAGGGTTAAATAATCGCTTTGATTCTTTTATGAAAGAATTTGAAAGCCATAAAGTAGATCGATTAGTTAAAAAGCTTGAGAAAGAGGAAGAGAATCTAACCGTAAAGCTTCTTTTATTAGATAAGATGGAAGCTCTCAATAAGAGAAGTGACGATTTTAAAGCTGATTTTAAAGCGCTAACCAAAGAATTTGATGATCTTCACAGCCAGTGGCGCAAGGTTGGAAGAGTGCCTAACGAAAAGAACCAAATGGTTTGGGATCGTTTCAATGCCGCTGAAGATGCTTTTAATAAGCTCAGATTTAAAAACGATAAATCATATCGTGATAAAATTGAGAAATCACTTCAGAAGAAAAAGAAACTTATAGCAGAAGCTGAAGCGCTGGTAGATAATGAGAATATTGCCAAGGCAGCAAGGAGAGTAAACAAACTCCATAATGCCTGGAAGAAAACTGGGAACCTTCCTCAGAAAGATGAAAATGAACTATGGGATAAGTTCAAAGCCGCGACGGATGCTTTTAATGAAAAGAAGTCGGACAATATAGATGTACTTCGTGAGCAAGAAGAAAAGAATTACAACCAGAAGTTGCGGCTTATAGAACAGGCGGAGGCGATTCAGGATGCTGATGACTTTGACAAAGGTCATCAAACAATGCAGAATTTGATGAAAGAGTGGAAGAAAATCGGGCCTGTGCAGCGTAAGAAATCTTCTAAGATCTGGAAAAAGTTCAAAGTTGCCATGGATGTATTTTATGAGCGTAGAAGAGATCACTTTAAAGATCAGCGTGGTGAAGAGAAAGAGAATCTTGTGAAGAAAAAGGAAATTCTCGCTAAACTAAAAGAACTTGGGAGTCATGAAGATCCGGTTAAAGCTGTAGATGAAGCCAAGCAGCTTCAGGAAGAGTTTAAAAATGCCGGCCATGTTCCTATTAAATCAAAAAACAAGATCTGGAAGCAGTATCGTGAGGCTTGCGATGTGATCTACGAGCGCTTTCGTGCAAGTGGAGCTGATCTTGGAATGGAACGAGAACTGGCGACAGAAGGAGTTGAGCCTGCGAATAGAAAACAGGTGATAAAACTTCGAAAAGAAAAAAGCGCGATTAGAAAAGATGTTTCTAAACTAGAAGCTGAAAGCATACAATACGAAGAAGCTAAAACATACTTTAAGCCTACAAATAAAGGCAATAAACTTAGAGATGAGCTTCAAGCAAAAATCGATAAAGCTGGCAAAAAAATAGAAACTAAACAGCAACGTATTAAGGAAATTAATCGGAAGTTAAGAGAACTTATGAGTTCTGATGAGGAAGAGTAGCTGTTTGAAAGTAATGTCTATTTACTTATTATTTTATTACAATTAACAACACGTTGATATTTGGAAAGCAATATTAAAATAAAGCTTTGGGGGGTTCGAGGGTCCACACCTTGCGCAAATCCTGAGAATATGAGATACGGAGGTAATACTTCCTGTATTCAAATTTCTATTCCCGGAGTGGATGAGCTTTTGATTGCTGATTGCGGAACCGGTTTCAGAAATTTGGGTAATGAGCTTGAATCTAATGGGCATAACTTAATGGGAAGGGTTTTTATTACTCATCCGCATTGGGATCATCTGCAAGGCTTTCCATTCTTTAAGCCATTTTATGAAGCAAAAAATACGTTCGAAATCTACATGCCTCCACAACATGAGATTGGCTGTAAAGAAATTCTTCAAGGCCATTTATCGAATACTTTTTTCCCGGTTTCAATCGATATGTTGGAATCTCATTTGGAATGTCTCACCTTCGAAGAAAAATCTCTTTCTTTTAAAGAGTATTCAATTGAATATATGTGGGCAAATCATACAGTACCCACGGCGGTGTATAAATTTAATATAGACGGAAAAGTAATTGTTTTTGCTCCGGATAATGAACTGCCGATAAATGTAGATAACGACAATAAGGCTTTTGTTGAACAATTCAGGTCATTCGTAAAAGGCGTAGATGTATTGATACATGACGCTCAGTTTACAAAAGAGCAACACAAAACCAGATTAGGGTGGGGTCATTCAGATTGGGAAACGGTGATTGAAACAACTAAAGATTTAGGTATTAAGAGATTGTGCCTTACTCATCATGACCCCGATCATAGTGATGATATATTAGATAGAATAAATTCAAGAATTTCGAGTATAAAGGCTTCATTCTATGATGAAGCTACAGTGATACAAGAAGGGCAGGAAATTTACTTGCCCAATTAGTATTAATACTCTATTCAGGCGCAAATTAAAAACCTGAGTTTGATTTTGAAATAGCATATAAAAGTTGTCATTTCTGTAGATGTCAGGTAATTCGTTGACACTATTTACTGGAGATTTTATTTATATTAACCTGACGGCTATTAAACGAGATTTTATCAAGCTGCCTCATCTAGCGCAAGCGTCTCGCTTGTGCGAGTTAGCTTCTCTAGCTTTATTAAAGTACGAACTTCATCAATTCTAAATCCTTAACTGCTTCTTGTTCTAACTCTATCTTCTATTGTGACCAGAATTTTAGAATGGATGTTCTGGATTAGCAGGATTTACTCTCTTTCCTAAGTTCCTGCTCCAAATGCCTAACCGGTAAACAAAGTAATTGGAGTAAGTTCTAATTGGAATAAGTTCTTTTTGTCCAAGATAATTTACTCCCTCATCTAGCCCCTCATCTAGCGCAAGCGTCTCGCTTGTGCGAGTTAGCTTCTCTAGCTTTATTAAAGTACGAACTTCATCAATTCTAAATCCTTAACTGCTTCTTGTTCTAACTCTATCTTCTATTGTGACCAGAATTTTAGAATGGATGTTCTGGATTAGCAGGATTTACTCTCTTTCCTAAGTTCCTGCTCCAAATGCCTAACCGGTAAACAAAGTAATTGGAGTAAGTTCTAATTGGAATAAGTTCTTTTTGTCCAAGATAATTTACTCCCTCATCTAGCGCAAGCGTCTCGCTTGTGCGAGTTACCGCTCCAGCGAGACGGTTTTTTTATCTAAGCCCGGTTTAAGCGCCACCTTGCAAAGATTCGAAATATATTTTTTACATCGAACTCATATTTAAACTAACATCAACATGTTAAAGTTGATTTAGAAGTAATATCTAACACCAATTCCACCATCAGCATCACCATCAGTATCCGGGATTAAATTTATTACCGGTGCTACTTCAATGTAGAATTCAAGGGGAGCTTCTGGTGCTAAATATGTCAACCCTAGAGGAATTCTAACTCCAAAAGAAGTATCATTAGCGAATATTGCACGACCACCAAGACCATAGAAAAAAGCTAAGTTACCTTTTTCAACATCAAGCCACTTATGCCATTGATAGTCCGCATGTATATAAATAGCATCATTACCTGATAAAGACCAAGCAAGACCAGCATCTATTGAATTTTTCTGATTAAACCATGATTTTAAAGTGATCCCCGTAGGTTCACCGATCATTACACCTAAGCCGGTTTTACCGCCGTTAGTGTCTTGCGCATTAGCTGTTGTGCTAATAAGTCCGATAAGACCTAGTGCAAAAATTAGTAGTAGTGACTTTTTTATTGATTTCATTTTTTGTTTGTTAATTAGTTCTCATTCAAGGACTTAAAGAATATATTAAACTATTAGTTCCATTTATTAATCTTAATTATTATTTGTGAGTCAGAAAAGAATTATTGTATTCGTTAAAAATGCTATTCCGGGAAAAGTTAAGACGCGTTTAGCTAAAACAATCGGAGATAAAGAGGCATTAGAGGTATATTTAAAGTTGTTGGAAATCACCAAAACCGAAGTTCTAAAAACAGAAGCAGATAAAGAAGTTTGGTACGCTTGGGAAGTTGGACAAGATGATATATGGAGCAAAGATCAGTTTAATAAACGAGTCCAAATTGAAGGTAATTTGGGAGCAAAAATGAAAAACGCATTCAAAACATCTTTTGAGGAAGGGGTAGATAAAATTGTATTGATAGGCAGTGATTGCCCCACTTTAACAAGTGATATTCTTGAAGAAGCATTTGATGAATTAGAAAATAACGAGGTCGTATTCGGCCCATCCAAAGACGGCGGATATTATTTGATCGGTATGAATTCATATAAACCAGAAGTACTCGAGGGCATAGCATGGAGTACGGGAAAAGTGATGTCTCAAACAGAAAAAAGAGCTTCAAAGCACAATATAAAATTAGCAAAACTTAGAGTCTTGAATGATATAGATAACGAAAAAGACTGGAATGAGTATTTAGCCGGTAAAAATTAAAATGATCAGCATTATCGTTCCGGTTTATAATGAGGAAAATACTCTTGATAATTTTATATCAACTTTAAGCAAAGCTACTTCCGGTAAAGACGCCGAACTTATATTTGTTGATGGTGGGAGCACGGACAGAACTTTCGAGATATGCAATAAAAGTAGTTTCAACGTATTTCGATCTCCCAAAAAAGGTCGGGCAGCACAGATGAATTTTGGAGCGCAGAAATCCAAAGGAGATATACTATACTTTCTACACGCTGATTCCATTCCACCGCTAAGTTTTATTGTCGATATTAACGATAATATTAAAAAGGGTTATCAGTCAGGTTGTTACAGACTGTCTTTTAAGCCGGATCATTACCTGTTAAAATTCTATGCTTGGTTTACTAAGTTTGATATAGATTTATTCCGTTTTGGAGATCAAAGTTTTTTTGTAAAGAAAGAAATTTTCAAAGATGTAGGAGGGTTTGATGAAACTCTTAGCGTGATGGAAGATCAACAAATGGTGAGAGACATAAAGAAGCAAAGTACTTTTGTGATAATGAAGAATTCTGTTACAACATCATCCAGAAAATACATTAAAGTTGGTGTTTTTAAGTTACAGCTGATCTTTGCGTTAATCGTAGTATTGTACTATCTGGGAATCAACCAGCAAACTATTGTTGACTTTTATTCCAAACAATTGAATTAAGGGATTAACGGCAAGTATTACCAAACTGTAAAAAATTAGAATTCCGGCTACGATTGAATCAGAAATTTCTTATTATTGTGTTCATTATAATCATTAGCAATTTATCGTTATTTGAAGAAATTAAGCCTACTCCTTGCCGTAGTTATACTTCCCTTTTCTGCACATGCGCAAGTAGCATTTGAAAGAGCAGAAACAGATGCCGGAATTATTGGTCTATCAATAACAAATTTTGGAACACTTGGTAAACCAGATGTAAGAAATAATCCTTCTAGCGGTCTCAGTATGCGTTTCCCCGCATCCACAGGCACAGAACATTTGTTTGAAGCAGGTATTTGGATTGGAGCAAGGTATGGTGGCTCTAATATCAGAGTTTCCACCTCTTCAATCACTACTACTGCCGGGTATAATAGAGGAGCGGCGGGTTTTGAATTTACTGCAGATACTCCAATTCAAAGAAGAAGTGATGATCCGGAAAGTGATTTTTTCAACATAAACTCTGTCAGTGAAGCGGATATATTAGCTTCGTTTACAGATCGAAGAAGAAACGTTAATGGCACACCAATTGTAGATCATGAAAATCCATTATACGTAGATGTCGCTTTAGAAAGTTACAACTGGGGGTTCCCTTTTACTGAGAACTTTACCATTCTGAAATATGATATTACTAATAATTCAAATCTGTATTCAACAGGGGCTACTTGGGATAGTGTTTTTGTAGGAATGTATGCAGATTTAGTGGTAAGAAATGTAAATAGTGCTATCGAAACGGGAGGCGATTTCTTCAATAAGAATGGATTAGGTTACATAGATTCTTTATATACCATGTATGCTTTTGATGCAGGATCAAATGATAGCCCCAGCATTAATACATACGGAGCTTTTTCAATAATAGGTGCAGAATATGAAGCTGAGTTTTTTCATCCTTCAAATCCGGATACTCTTGATGATAAATTTATAAACTCAGGTTATAATGTTCCTCAATTAGGGCCTAGTTATTGGTTGTTTAGTGCAGGAGCAGGAGATTTTTTGAGACCATCTAATGACGGAGATCGATATTCTAAAATGGCAGAAGCATTTCCTTATGAAAAAAATGAGCAAGCACTGAGAGAGGACGGGCAAACAGGCGGAGGTAATTATATTTCTTTAATTTCAATGGGACCATTTAAAGAAGTTAACCCCGGCGAAACGATTACTATTTATTTTGTTGTGTCAGGTGCATTAAAGCCCGAAGAATTTCAGAATAAAGCAGGAAAACAAGTAGATACCGAAGAAACAAGAGTAAATTTGATTTCAACGATACAATCTGCTAATAGAGTGTTTCAGGGAGAAGACAAAAATAGTAATGGTAAGCTGGATCCCGGTGAAGATACAGATGGAGATAATAAGTTAACAAGATATTTATTTCCAACCCCACCAGATAACCCAAAAACGAGAATAGAATTAGAAGCAGGACGTGTATCCATTTATTGGGATAAAACGGCAGAAGAATCCGTTGATCGAGTTTCAGGAGAAATGGATTTTGAAGGATACCGAGTTTACAGTTCGGATTTAGGACAGGATATAAATCCACAACCGAGATTAATTCGCGAATTTGATACACCCAATAATAATATTGGTTTTGATGTTGGCTTTAATGAAGTAGAGCTTATGGAGCCGGTTACTTTTGAAGGCGATACTACCGAGTATTATTATCGATATGATTTGAACGATTTATTAAGCGGATGGCAATACCAGGTTTCTGTTACAGCATTTGACAGAGGAGACGATGAGTTTGGTGTGGAAAGTCTTGAGACGAGTACTAATTCCAATGCAGTGCGAGTGTTCCCTGGAACACCGGTAAATGAAAACTTTGGAGGCGATGAGTTTCCGGTCGGCGTGTACCCAAATCCATATAAAGTAAACGCCGCGTGGGACGGTCCAAATGAAGGAGATCGAAAATTGTATTTTTATAATTTACCTTCAAAAGCAGAGATAAGAATTTATACTATAGCAGGAGATATTATTGCAGAGCTTGACCATGATTCCGAGACGTACAATGGTGATATTTCCTGGTTTGACAGTTTTAGTGACGATCCGCGCGTACTTCCAGGGGGTGAACATGCCTGGGACTTACAAAGCGAAGCTAACCAAATCTTAACAACGGGTTTATATCTATTTACCGTTAAAGATTTAACCTCAGGAAAAATAGAAAAAGGAAAACTTACAATTATTAAATAAAAAACAAGACTTATGAAAAGATTGATACAATCGTTTATGGCTTTGTTTGTAGTACTGTTGCCAATAATGGCAACTGCTCAACAAAGAGTAACTGTACGTGAATTAAATGCGTATGAAAATTTAACTAATGAGAACCAAATACCTAATCATCCATTGGTTGGAACAACAGTAACATTTACTGGTGTAGTTGTTTCGTACCCAAAAAGCTCCGGTAACGCAACTTATACAGCTGCATCTAATACGATAAGTCGTATTCATTTTTTTGTTGTGGATACTTCGGCTGCTAGTATGGGTAAAGAAGGGATGTATATGCAAATAGTTGAAACCGGCGGGTCTGCTCCTGGTGCTAATGATTATGCATATTCTTTAGAGAACCTGAATGTAGGTGATATAGTAGATTTTACCGGTGATATCGGTAATTTTGGAAACACCATGCAGTTTGACGTTACTGATTATGATGTTTCTGCAAATGAAACTAATCTTATAGGTAATGTAAACGATTCAGGATTTGAGCGATATATTCCTCTTTTAGATCCAATGGAAGTAACTATTGATCAGTTAAACACAGATAATGGTGATGGAACTTCTTTTCTTAATGTTGCTAATTACAGTAAGTATGCTAATGCTTATGTTAAAGTTACAGGAGCTAATATTTCTGGAAGATTTGAAGATGTTTCTGGTGGTAGACCATATTATTCTATGACCCAAAACAGCACCAATCTTATGTCAAGTGATATTTCACTAAGATATAGAAACCCTGCAAGCCGTTCTTCTTATAGAACCGGATACAATTTCAGAAGAGATACGGAAGATCTTTTTATACCTCCAGTTGTTGGATCTGTTGTAGAAATAAGTGGATATGCCGTAATAAGCGGGTTCGATGGATCTTTAAACCGAATTACAGATGGCAGAGAGATGTTTGCGATTGCTCCATTTGAAGATGGTGTTTTATGGATAAATGACCAGATGAGTACTGCAGAGTGGAAAGATGATTTAACAGTTCTTGGTATTGCTCCAACATTAACATCTCTAAACCAATCTATCACAGAAAATATTGGCCCTGATAGTGTAGTAACAGTAAGTATTGATGTTACATCAAACGAGCAGCCGGATGCTTCAACACCTACTATTGATGCGGTAAAACTTATTTACACTGCAGGAAGTACTACTGATACACTTGCAATGAGTGTTACAACCGGAAATACATACTCTGTTGATCTTCCTAAATTTCCTAACTTTACTCCAGTAAATTACACTATTGAAGCTGAAGCTAGTAATGAATTAGTTGGTAGATATCCCGATTTTGGAACTGAATCATTCTTTGTTGCTGAAGGCGTTATAGAAAATATTAGTACTATCCAACAAACCGATTCACCTGAAGGATTAAGTGCTTTGGCTGGTTCTGGATCGTATGATATGAATATTAATGCAATTGTTGTTTCGGATGATAACGATGGCGTTATTGTTATTCACGATGCCGCAGAAATGTGGGGCGGTATTTTCTTAGAAAGTACTACATCAACTAGAGCTCTTTCAAGAGGAGATAGTATTAACATCACGAGTGCAAGCGTTGCTGAATTAGCACCATCCGCTGGTAATGCAGGTATTTTCTTAACTGTGTTACAAGATTTAGAATTTACTACTTTATCCTCCGGAAATGACGTTGAAGTTGCAATTCCTTCTTTGTTTACTTCAGACTTCATCGCATTAGAATCTGGTGATGAGATAGAAGAATACGAGGGCATGGTCGTTAAATTTGAAAATGTTATGTATGTCGAACTTGGTAGCTTTGGAGAGTTTGAGCTTGCAAACAAAAAGCCTTTAGAAACAGATTTCCCAACATCAGGTGCTATATTCAACGACGATTTGAATGGTGGTTCAATCGGCGAAACTGATTTTGCAGGAAATTTCAATATCCATTTAAGAGATTCAGCAATGTTTGATGTTGCATACGGAATAGTTGCAGCAAGTTTTGGAGATCCGCTGGTGCATGCTAGAGGTACTGCTGATCTTGTTGGAAATGATAATTATACCATTCCACAATTGGAGTTTGATCTTCTCTCGCCAGATGATGAAGCTGATGTAACGGCAAGCAGTGATATCGAAATATCATGGCAAGCAACAACAGATTACGATGGTAACGATGTTACTTATGAATGGGTACTGTACGCTGCAGTTGATACTACAGAAGTGTTAGCACTTACTTCCAATTCTGAAGGTGCTGATGCATCATTAACTATCCCTTATTCAGTTATAGATGCCTTTTTACAATCAGATGGGTTAGCAGTAGGTGGCACTAAAGATTATGTTTGGAATGTTAAAGTTTCTGACGGATCTGATACATTAAATGTGGCAGCATTTTACTCTTTTGGAGATGAAGCTTTTGTAGATACTTATAATCAACTTACTCTAACCAGAGCACTTCAAACCTCAAATGAGGAGGAAATTGGAACTCCTAGTGTATTTAAATTAGAGCAAAATTATCCGAATCCTTTTAACCCAAGTACAACCATTAAATTTGCTCTTCCAACGGCTTCAAATGTTACACTAACTGTGTATAATATGTTGGGACAGAAAGTGAGTACTTTAATTAATGATAATAAAATGAATTCCGGATTCCATTCTATCTCATTCGATGCAAGTAACCTTGCAAGTGGAATGTACATTTACAGAATAGAAGCGGCTTCATTTAGTAGCATCAAGAAGATGTTATTAATCAAATAATAAAAGTAAATTCAATGGAACCATTCTTGAGAATGGTTCCATTTTTATTAAGAGACATAGATTGAAATCAAATATAAAAATAGCACTTATTTTTTCAGGCTTACTGCTATCCTTAAATGCTTGCAAAGATAACATAAGTGGTGAACTCGTAGAAAATAGAGCGCCTAAAACACAATTGGCTTACGAACAGATTAACAGAGAAGGGGATTTCAGGCTTTCGAGTCAGGTTAACGTTTCTTGGTTCGGAACAGATCCGGATGGGTTTATCATAGGTTATGAATATGCAATTAATGACACCTCCGAAAATGCCTGGTCTTTTACTACCAAAACGGACAGTATTTTTATTTTGCCTATTACTGAAGGGCAATCAGTTGATGATGTTTTGTTTAAAGTGAGAGCGGTTGATAATGATAGTTTAAGAGATCCTATAGGTGCGAGAATAGAATTTCCAATTGTAAATACAGATCCTAAAACCACATTAACAGAAGTACCACCTGATACCTTGTTCTCGATATCAAGTTTTGCTTGGAATATTAGTGATGCTGATGGATTTTTAAACATTCGAAGCACAGAAATTGCAGTTAATGATACCTTAAATGGTTGGATTGAAATTCCCTTTACTGAAGAACAAGAAAGCGGAGAAAGTATATTTTTGTCTTTGGTATTAGACAATAAACTATTAGGGGAACAACAAGCCGATTTATTTCTTGGGAAGGCTTTAAACTTACTTAACGATGTTGAGAAACCAACGGTACAAGTTGGAAGTAAAAACACATTTTATGTAAGAATGACTGATAAAGCAGGAGCTGTTAGTGAAATGGATTCAGTATCATGGTTTGTGAAACAACAAAATTCAAAGGTTTTGCTTCTCAATGATAACAGTAATGACTCTGATTTGTCATCTCAAGCGTTTCATCTTGAAAGATTAAAATCACAAGGGATAACTCCTGATGTTTGGATAATAAATGATGGTGGCTCTGTACCTGATTTTAAAACTCCCCAATCTAAGGCTTTTCCAAAAACGATAGATCCTACCCTAATAAATACTTTAAGAAAATGGGATCATATTTACTGGATTTCGGACGATATAAACAGAAATATTACGTATGCTCAGCAAATAACAGATGGATTTTTTGAGGATGGAGGAACCATGTTTGTAAATATTCCGATCCGGAATATACTTCAGAACGATCCTTTGTTTGACTTTTTACCTGTAGATTCATTAGGGCAACTTACAGGCACACAAACTGGTTTTGTTGTAAATGCTTTCTCATCGGTAACGCCCCTATTACCAAATTACCCAAGTTTAACTACAACAAGAAGAGCTGCTGGCATTATACCGTTAAAGCCTTCAGCATCTGCAAAATCTCTTTATAATACTGAAATAAGTGTAAGAACTGCAGCTACGGGAACGCAACCTTATAACGGTTATCAAACAATAGCTATTGAAAATGCAGAGGAGAACTTAGTGATTTTTGGATTTGACTTGGAGACCTTATCAGATGAAACAAAACTCGATAGTCTAATTCAAAGAATATGTATTCAAGGATTAGGCTTTAAACAATAAAATTATGAAAAAAAGAAAAAATTTATTGTTAGCCTTTTTCTTCCTTTTAGCCGGTTCGTCTGCTTTTGCACAAACAGGAGGAATTAAAGGTGTTATTACTGACGCAGAAACTGGTGAAACGCTGATCGGAGTAAATATTCTAATAACCGGAACCAGTTTTGGTGCGGCAACAGGTTTAGATGGTGATTATGAAATCGCTAATATACGACCCGGTGAGTACGGAGTAAGAATAACTTATATTGGATATGAAACAATCCTTTTAACAGCTATTAAGGTAAATGCAGGCGAGTTGACCGAACTTAGCTATAAATTAAAGCCAAAGGTACTTACTTCAGGAGAAGATATTGTCGTAATTGGTGAGCGGCCAATTTTTGATGTGGAGAAATCTACAACGTCTTCTACCATATCAAGAAAAGATATTGAAGCAGCACCCGTTCGGAAAGTTGAAGATGCCGTTTCTCTTCAATCAGGAGTTATCAAAGATCCAACAGGATTGTATATTAAAGGTGGCCGAGCCTATGAAACCGGTTACGTAGTTGATGGCGTTTCTGCTCAGGATCCTCTTGCCGGTACAGGATTTGGATTAGATTTAGGAGCGAATTCATTCAGTAACATAGAAGTAATTACCGGGGGTGTAGGCGCTGAATACGGAGACGTAACTTCCGGTGTGGTATCTGTTAAAACTCGAAATGGTGGAAATACATACGAAGGAAGCTTCTCACACAAAAGAGATAATTTTGGCTCTAATGTGATGAATAATCAAGCAAATTATTTTCAAGATATATATGAAGTAAGTGTTGGCGGTCCCGGGATTTTAGCAGAAAAGATATTACCAAAGTTAGGAATAGACATTCCCGGTAAAATCACTTTTTATGCGACAGCTCAGGTTGCACTGGAAGATGGATATACTAAATTATCTGCTAATCAAATTCAATCTTCTTCCATAGGTTCAGATTTTTGGTCACCCCGGCAGGGAAATCGCTGGAATGGTATGGTGAAAATGACCTACAATATAAAGCCGGGAATGAGATTCCAGGCTGCCTATCAGCGCTCGTTGACCATTAATCAAAATACCCGAATGCTCCAAATTACCGGAGCAGATACGCAAATTCAACCGGGGTTTCAATTCGCATTCTCAAATGGGTTTTTGGATAATGCCAATACCTATACACATGATTCCAATTTGTCGTATTTGAAATGGACGCAAACAATTTCAACTTCTTCTTTTTATGATGTTCAAATTAGTCGTTTATTTACGCAACTTCGTGCTGATGCAAATGGCAGAAACTGGAGACCGGATAATGTTGATGGAGAATTTGATCCTGAAAGTATAGTAAAATTCCCGGCGGATGAATTTGAAGGAACCGATGATTTTACGTACATCCTTGCCGGTCCCGGATATTATAACAATGGAGGAGTAGCAACACTTTGGCATGATCACTTTGCTGAAGAAATCACCGTGAAATCAAGCTATACCAAGTTTTTTGGAGGTCAAGGCAATCAATTAGTAGTTGGGGTTGAGTCTAAATTCAATGACTATCAATGGATTGACATTACTCGTCCCTGGATTGGTGCTCCAATCAGAATTAATGATACTGAGGTTTCCGAAACATTCCGTGTCGGAGAGAATTTTGATGCATGGAGAGTTAAGCCAAAAAGAGGAGCTTTATTTATCACCGATAAAATCCGATATAACGGTTTAATTGCTAATATTGGGGGTCGTTTCGAGTATTGGGCACCCGGTAAGTATGTTGATGATCGGGTTAAAGACGCACTTGACCCAAATGTATTTTCAACGATCCCGGACTTTATTGCAGAAGCCTATCAAAAAGATAGTAAAGAAATTTTAGGCTTGAGATACAAATTCATCTTCTTGCCAAAGATTAACGTTTCATTCCCGGTTAGAGAAAACCAAGTTCTGTTTTTTAATTATGGGCATTCAGCAAGAATACCGCATCCAAGATTTGTGTATGCAGGCTTAGATCCATTTTTTCAGGATCAATCAGATCTTCCAAATTTGGGCAACCCAAATTTAAATAGAGAAGTTGATATTTCTTATGAAATAGGATTACGAAACCAAATTACACCGAATGACGCACTGAATGTGTCTGCTTTCTGGCGTGACAAATATGATTTTGTAACGTCACAGCTAATCACTGTAGATGATGTTGACGGACGTCCGGTAACAAAGGCATTCAGAATTAATGGAGATTACGCTCGTTCACGTGGCGTTGAAATCTCTTATTTAAAGAGATACAAAGATCTTTTAAGAGGCCAGGTTTCATTTACATATAGCAGAGCTGAAGGCTTAAGCTCTACCACTGATGATAATTTAAATAATATTTCAGGCGGCCAAACTGTTGGAAATAATATTGAAACTCCTCTTGCCTGGGATCGTCCATTCGATATTAAAGGGAACATCGTATTTACACATGCAAGAGAAAAAGGAATCTTTGATAGTTCTGTCCTCAATAATTTCCAACTCTTTTTATCAGCTGTTTGGAGAAGCGGATCGCGCTATACGCCTTATGAACAAGTAGGAGTTGAGCGAAATCCAATAACCGGTGTAGAAAACTGGAGACCTATTTACGAACAGGTTGATGATCCTGCACTTAGGTATAGTGAAGTTGGTCCGGCGTGGTTTTATATGGATTTCAACTTACAAAAATGGTTTAATATCGGCGGAACCAAAGTTTCTACCTTTTTAGAAATCTCCAACATTTTGAATAATAAAAGTGCGGTAATTATCAACCCTGTAACAGGAGAGGGGTATAAGCAATACCCGAGTAGCCAATCTGAGTTGGTTGCTTTACGAGACAACAGGTCATACGATGTTCCAAACTTTGTTCGGGATCCAAGGTATTTAGATCCAACGGATAACGGATTACCTACCTATGAAAATCCGGCTAACTTTTTACAACAAAGACACATCGTCTTTGGGCTTTCAATCAATTTTTGATGACAAAATACTCTAGAATACTTTCGTTTTTTGTAATCGGATTCATTGCGATATCCGGTGAGCAAGTGCTTGCACAAACTTCTTATGGTGAAGACAGATCCGGTACAGAAGGATTTCAGTTCACCAAAATAACGGTTGATGCAAGAAGTGCTGCAATGGGAAATTCAAACATGGCGGATGCATTGGATGGATCAAGTTTATATTGGAATCCTGCGCTGGCTTCTAAAATTGGAACTTCTTTTGTTAATCTATCGCACACAGCGTATTTGGTAGAAACCAGCCAACAGTATTTCAGTTATATTCATAAGTACAGAGATTTTGCATTCGGAGGCTCTATCCAATACTTCACTTCCGGTGATCAAAATGAGACTACTGAGACACAACCGTTTGGAACGGGACGAACGTTTAGAACGCATCACCTGGCAGTAACACTTACAGGCTCACATAAGATTACAGATCTATTCAGCTACGGAATTTCTCTGAAGTATTATTATCTAAATATTTTTGATGTGACATATCAAACAGGCGCTATCGACTTTGGGTTTTCCTACGATGTTGGTGATACAGGGCTACGGTTTGGTGTAAGTATTAACAACTTTGGCTTGGAGTCTTCACCGGAAGGGGATGTAACCAACAAAACTCCGAATGGACAAGTAACTACTAAACCACAAAGTAATCTATCACTGCCAACCAGATTTATAATCGCAGCCGCTTATGATGTTTATGAAGACGAGCAAAGCAAGGTCGTGATAACGGGACAAATTAATAATCCTAGTGATAACTCAGAACAATTAAATATTGGTACTGAATACAGCTTTATGGATCAATTTTTTATAAGAGCCGGTTACGAATTCGGAAATAAAGAACGAATTCTCCCAAGTTTTGGAGCCGGAGTAAAAGTACCGTTTTCAGGGAAAATGTTGAAAGCTGATTACGGTTATACCAACTTTGATCGTTTAGGAACAATACACAGAATATCTCTCGGATTTAACTTATGATGACAATTAAGAAAATAGGACTTTTAGTAATATTACTTGCTGTTATTGGAACAGGTTGCGACTCCATTTTCGGATCAAAAAACGATTCGACAACCGAGGAAATCTTTGAAGAAGGTAAGATTGACCCTCAGTTAGAAAACCTGGATGGGTATGCACCTTTAACGCCTTTCTGGGGAGAATTTGACGCACCAAACGACATTCATGTAGGTTTTGATACGTTCATATATGTAACAGATAATGACGGTGTACATTTATTAGATAGAGCAGATTTGTCTCCAAGAAGAAGTGTTAACGATATTTTGAGAGCTAGAGATAGAAACCCTATTTTAGGAGCCAATGCAGTAACTCAAGATCGTTTGCTAAATGTATATGTTTCTGCAAGAATTGATACGATAATTGATAAGAATGGAACTCCAACATCATTCAATCTTCCGGCCGTTTTTAAAATCAAAAACTTAAATGGGGCAGGAGATCTTGAATTCGTTGACACACTCATTTTCCCTTTTGATGATGCCAGTTTAAGTACTTCAGCGGCTCAAAACGCCCGCTTAAATAAAAGCTCCTCTAATAATTATGAGAATGTTGAAATTACAGGAATAACTGTACTAGCAGATAATTCGATTTATGTCTCAAGAAGAGGTCCTCAAAACAGTACAAACCAAGTAGCCGCACCTGACAATACAGTGCTTGAATTTGGTAGAATTGTTAGTAATGGGGTGTCAAGTAATAAAATGATAAATACTAGGCAGTTAGGATCTTTAAATCCTACAAATCCTTCGCTGAAAAGTGCGGTTCGTCTTAGTTCGATTGCTTCTTTTGTAACACCACCACAAAGAGATCGGTTAACAGATGATAGAAGCTTTTTAATTACACAAGCTTCACAATCTCAGAGTATTGATTTTAGAGTTTTGTGGATTAATGCCGTAGTAACAACGGATGGGCTTGTATTTCAGCAAAACTCATCTCTTTTAGCTCAGGATACTTCCCAGGCAAATGGATTTTTGTACGAGCCCGGTAAGTTTCAACTTCCTGCTGATGTTGCTTTTTCAGGAGATGATGATGCTTATATTTTCGTAATCGACTCTGAAAAAGATTCTCTATTTCAATTTCAATCAAACGGACAAGAAGGCGTGAACCCTCCGGCGGGTGCTGATGCAGACAGCAAGAAGATTATAGTTTCATTTGGTGGAGAAGGTTCAGGGCCGAAACAATTTAGAAATCCTAGTGGAGTAGCTTATTACCGGACTGTACTTTATGTTGCTGATACGGGTAATAACCGTATCGCACGATTTAAGTTAACTACGGATTTTGAGTAGTATTTTTAGCACTTTTTATTAATAACCTGAGTTTTCACAAAGTGATGCCTTTGGCAGATTCTAAAAACTAGTTCAATAAGCTTTAAACCAGCTTATCAGAGGAGTCACTCAGAGCCTGCCTGCACGTAGCCGTTTCGGCAAAGGCAGGCGGAGCAATGAGTCTGCACAAACATGGAGCTATTTCGTAGCTGTGTGGATTCTTCTCCGCCAGCTGGCGGATCTGAATGACAAATTATTGTTTAAGTATCTTTAAGAATCCCACAAAGTGATGCCTTTGGCGTTGGACACCATTTGAATATATATCTATCTGAAAATAGATAAAAAGCACTTTTAAAATAGTAAAGAAGTCTATTCTTATATTGAGCTCAGGTTAATAGAAAATTGAAAGAGTTGAAGCTAATCAACCTTAAATAACACAATGAAAAAAATTCTTTTTTTACTCTCAGTAGTTTTAACTGTTGGTTGTACTTCTTCACATGAAAAAAATCCACAACTGTTACTTATTTCATTTGATGGTTTCCGTGCTGACTATCTGTTAAAAACGGATACGCCAAACTTTGACAAGCTGGTTAAAAACGGAGTAACTGCAGAAGGGTTAATTCCCATCTTTCCCACAAAAACATTCCCTAATCATTACGCAATTGCCACAGGGTTGTATCCTGAGAATAATGGATTGATTGGAAACAGCATGTATGATCCTGAAATGGATGCAAAATATTCAATGGGAAATCGTGAAGCGGTAGAAAATGCAGAATGGTATTTAGGAGAACCTATATGGAATACAGTTGAAAAGGCTGGAAAAAAAGCCGGAACTATGTTTTGGATAGGCTCTGAAGCACCCCTTCAAAATATGAGGCCAACTCATTGGAAGAGCTACGATGGAAGAATCCCAAATGAAGCAAGAATTGATACGGTTCTGCAATGGATGACCAGTAACAACGAGCCTGTTGATTTTGGAACGGTTTACTTTAGTTTTGTTGATAGTCAAGGTCATCGTTTTGGTCCGGATTCTGATGAAGTTATTGAGGCAATTCAGAAGGCTGATTCGTTAGTGGGTTATTTAATGAACGAGTTGAAGCGTGTTGATCCTGAAGGAAATATAAACCTGATGATTGTATCTGACCATGGAATGATAGAAGTATCGCCTGATAAACGTGTTGTGCTTGATGATTATATAGATGTAACCAATATTGATGTGATTTCATATTCTCCGGCACTTATGTTTAATATGAAAGAGAGTGGAGATAAAGCAGAAATTTATTCCGCATTAAAGGCAGGTCAAGATCACTACAAAGTATATTCAAAAGAAGATATTCCTGAAAGATATCATTTAAAGAACAACATAAGAACACCGGATTTTTTAATGGTTGCTGATGAAGGCTATACTATCAATACGAAAGAATATTTTGAATCCAGAGGCAACAACTATCCAAGTGGTGGCGCACATGGATTTGATAATTCAAATATTAAGATGGATGCTCTGTTTGTGGCTTATGGTCCGGCTTTTCAAAAAAGGGTAAAACTAGACCGCATCGAAAATATTCATCTTTATGAAGTTATGGCAAAAATTTTACATGTTAAGCCTGCACCGAATGATGGGAGTATTAATTCGGTTAAAGAAATTCTTAAATAATTTGAATTGCATCTAATGCTTCAGGCTGAGATATTCCAAATCATCTAATTGAAAATACAAAACTAATAAAATGCCCTACATTGTAACTGAACCTTGTGTTCAATGTAAATACACTAACTGTGCAGCTGTTTGTCCGGTTGATGCTTTTCGCGAAGGACCAAATTTTTTAACGATTGATCCAAATGAATGTATTGATTGCGATGCATGTGTTTCGGAATGCCCGGTAGAAGCTATTTATCCGGACGATGAAGTGCCTGAAAAGTGGGAAAATTATATTGAGTTGAACGAACGTCTTGCTGAAAAATGGGAAGATCGTGTTATTAATGAAACTCAGGATGCGCTCCCAAATGCAGACGAATGGGCTACTGTAGAAGATAAGCGAAGCGAACTTAAAGAAGAGTGGTAATTTTAGAATTTTGAATTATGAGTGTTGAATGATTAATTCAAAATCAATAGTGTCCTAAACGTTTCAGGTGTTCCATAAATATAGCGTTTCTGCTCATTGGGAGCCTGTTTTTTTCGAGTTCAAAAAAGAGTCCCCTGAATAATGGGTTCAGGGGGATCGGCCCTGGATTCAAAGGGGTAATCCAGCCATTGCTGGAGATCGATCTTCACAAACAGGTTTAGCCGGATAAACCCTACCAGGTTGGACAGGTACCACCGGTGCTTTGCCATCGCCTTTAGCGCCTTCAGGATAAGAATGGTGATCAACGCCGTCCATATTTGAATCATCACAGCGTTTTCGGTGGTGCCAATGAAGGATTTGATGTGCAGCAGCTGCTTGATCTCCCGGAAAAAGATTTCGATCTGCCAGCGGGCCTTGTAGAGCTCCCCAATAGTATGGGCTGTCCACCTCGGATGGTTGGTAATAAGTTCAATCACCTGCTGGTTTTCGGCGTCCCATACGGCCACTCTGCGAAGCTTTCCGAGATAGGTTTTTCTGGACTTGATACCCGTCAATTCAATTCTTTCATCTTTGAGAATGTGCTCATGACGCCCATCAGGGAGCTCGTTTTCCTGAATGGAGGTATACTGAAGGTTTTTTTTGTGGCGCACCACAAACCAAACCCCGTTGCTGTCCCAAATGTTGAGCAACGAGAAGTCATTATAAAACCGATCCGCCACAATCACACTGCCTTTGAGCAGTGGGATGTCGTAGGCGCCTTTGTTATCGGCGGTCTTTCCGTCGGTGACAAGCACATAAGCGGGCAAATTACCATCGTAATCCAGCAGTGTGTGCATTTTTACGGCGCCTTTTTGGGTTTTATACTTGGCCCAATCGAACAACGACAGGCACAGAGAAATGGTGGTTGAATCCAAGAGCAAAATCTTAGACTTAATTCGGAATTTTACTTGCTTAAATCCCGCTTGCTGTCCTAAACGTTTAAGCAACTGATAATAGTAGTCGCGAAACAGTCGCCAGTTGCGATGCTTGTTCTGATAGCTGATGGTGGACTTGGACGGGGCTCGCTGGATGCCCAGATGATTGAGGGTGCCGGTAGCGCTGCGAAGCCCGTTGCTGATATCGCGCACCGACTGACTTTTGGCAAACTGACAAAAAAGCATCGCCACCAGATGCGTCCAGCTGGTGTAGCCTTTTTGGTGTTTATCAGTTTGATGGGCGAAGACCAATTTGTTAAAAGAAAACCGGTCTAACTTAGAAATGATTTGAGAAAACAAGGTTATATTCGTCATAGAGAGAAAGTTTCTTTGGTGTTGTGCAACTCAAATATAAAATTTGAGATACACAAAGTTCTTTCTCTCTTTTTTTAAACGTTTAGGACGCTATTGATCCGACATAAAAGAAAATTTCTTATTAAAACTAAATTAAAAATTTTATCGAAATGAATAAAATTATATAGAGTCCATGAATTAATTACACGAATAAATGGTATTTTTCCGAAAAAAC
>CAXBHO010000056.1:0-24395 GCA_963975485.1 uncultured Balneola sp.
CATAGAGATATAAATTACGCAGCATAATATCGGTATAACCCTGCCGGGTTAATAACTATAAACAACAAAATCTTGACTTCGATTTCCCTCGTCGTCAAATACCTCTTTCAGATAGTAGAATTCTTTCATATCAGGTGTAAATACACCACCATATTCCCAACCGTTGGTTGTGACCATCCCCGGAGCAAAAGCCTCAGGCGTGAGACTTGGTGTTTTTTGTCCGAGATAAAAACTTTCATCGATTGAAGAATCATCCTCTTTTGTGTTCGATTTCTCAGATTTGCAAGCACTTAAAAATATTACAAATACCAGTACCGAGAATTTAATTATGTGGTTTTTCATTGATTAATTTGTTTTAATTACTGCCAACGCATGAGTATGATAGAGCAGTTCGTTTGAATCCGGATGAATTTCCAAATTATAGGATCTCAGATCTTTGAACAGCTCTATCAAACCTTGTTCTTTTTGTTCTAAAAAGTAAAGGAAATCAGGGTTTATGCTTCGATTATGATTCATTTTTTGAATCTACTCCAAATACAAGCTCCTAGAAATAGAACTACCCCTGATAAGGCTACAATATCTCCTGCAAAAGTATTTTCGCTAAAGGAAAGCACGCCTGAGGCCATTAGAATAAATCCGATCCACTTTAAGCGTGTAGTGGTTTCTTTAGAACGCTCTGCTGTTAATTCGTTACTCATAATTCTCATTTTTATATGTTTGGATAGATTTTATTCAAGAATTGCGTAATCGCCTTCCAATACTCATCCGCTCCTTTCTGGCCTTCCCAAATGGCTCTTGATCCATGAAATCCATCGTTTTCCGGAATAAACTGAGATTGATTTTTATTCAGTGTAACTCCCTCTAATTCTTTTGAAAGATCTGTGGCTTCTTCTTTTGAAGAAGTAACCAGAAAGGGTTTATTCAGATCTTTAAACACCGAACTTAACTTCGGCTTAGCATCCCCAAAATAATTCCCCGGACTAAATGAGATGATACCATTTATATGCTCATTTTCTGCTCCCACAAAAAGTGCCAGCGCCGATGAATACGAACTTCCCCAAACCGTTACTTTTTGATTGTACTTTTTATGCAGGTAATCAACAGCTGCATGTATATCCTGCTGGGCATCTACAAAGGAAATGTCGGAATCTCCTCTTTTGGTAGCTCGTTCAAACGTTTCGTTGTTCTTTCCTGCAAACGGACCGCCTGATCGTTGATCGATCGCAAGTACATTGAATCCCATATCGTTCAATTTAGGAGCGATATCAGCATATTCGTGTTTGTTATATCCTGCCTGATGAAGTAATAAAATTACCGGTTTCTTTGCATCAACTTCGTACAAATTCCCTGAAACCAACAAACCATCTTTTGATTTGAACTCAACACTTTTTGATTGGTACTTTTCACCTAATACTCCCAGATTTGGTTGTTGCATACTATTCTGCATAGCCTGTTGAGCTTTGATACTTTCAATAACCACATTTTCGATGTATTCGATTTTAGTGATCTTCCCGGATTTGTCGAATAGAATTTTAGACTCTGCCTCTCCCATTCCTTCAAAATTATAGTAAACCAAAGCTTCCCCATCTTTGCTCTCTATAATTCTCATCTCAATCAACTTCGGGAATTGTTTAGTGATATTGGTCAAGATAGGAATAGTATTTTGAGCCGGAACCGGACCAAATTTTAATTCTGCACTTATATAATCTTTAAGAGCTTCTATATTCTTGTTTTCGAAACTTGCTTCCAAAGCCTGAATTTGCTTTTCGTAGTTCGCATTTTGTGCCTTAACATCGGTTCCAAATAGAAACAAAATCCCGAAAGCTAACATTAAACTAGTTTGATTCTTTAATGTTCTTTTAATAGATTTTTTTAGTTCATTCATCGTTTTACAATTTGTTTTGACTTGTTTGCTTAGTTAGTCGAAACAAAAACATTAGAATTACAGATTAATGAAATTAATCTTTGATTGTACTTTTTCGATAGATTTCCAGAAATCAAACATACATATTCAACACTTTGCCTTCGAAAATTGTTTTACCTTACTTTTGTGCCGATACTGAGCTTCCTCAGCACAGGCTCCAGTAACAATGCCGAAGGCATCCCTTTGGGAAAGCTCCCGGCTATGAATACTGGTCGGCGTGTGGAACAGTATTGCTGAATAAATCTCATGATCTTCGTTCTTCCCGAAAAGTTTTCTGAATTGAGCCAGTAGAGATTTATTTGTCCATTCGGACTCGCAAACTGTTCGCTCACTTTCTTCGACCACCGTTCAAAGGCCGAGTAATTGGAAGCTTCTTAGACAGGCATCACCTAACCTAAATCTATTCAACAGAAATATAGGTCTTATACCGACCTGGAGTTGATGAGCTTGATGCCGTAAATGTTCAGCATCACAAATATGACAATTAAACCGATAATAGAAGCGATTACATCATTAAAGTCATAAATATTCTTTCCGCCAAAATTATGAAACTTCATTTCCTGAGTAATTACAAAGATCGCTGCAAACATTGTGGTTATAGTATAGATTGTGATATCGCTAAGATTCTTAACCCAAGAGTAATCCTTAAGTCTTCCGATAAGTAAGAACCCCGTTATGGTAAACGTACCCAGATAAGCTTCTACATAGTTTGGAAATGAATTGGCAATGAGCTTAAAAAACTCAAATCCTTCTTGCTCACGAACCTAGGGTCTAAACCAAATTTTCAAGACGAAGAAAAGTAAAAAATTAATCCAATAAACAGTCCATGTGATACCTCTGACTTTTAAGTCTTGTATGGATATTTTTTTTGCTTCAATATTCTGACTTATGCTACTCATAATTCTAATTCTTTTAAGTATTCTTTAAGTCGATTTAAATCGTTGCCGAAGCGTTTTTTCATGGCATATTTATTAGTGAAATAGCTGAAAGTAAGCCCACCGGCGTAAATCAGAAGTACGTATAAAACTCTGATATCAAATTGAAATACTTCTTCCCTATAGAAAAACACATAGCCCACAAAGGCAAAAATAAAAGGACTCACAATTAAATCAGAATAAGTGCCCAGATTCATAGCACTTTTAATGATCTTTGCAACGTGCTGAATGGTTTCCTTAGTTGGTAGAGAAGATCGCTCAAAATCTGTAATGCGAATATGATTGAAGAAATTAACAATCGAAATAATAGCTAATGAAACTCCTAAAATGGTATAGATAATTGCTAATTGAGTAGGGTTCATAAATCTAACTAAACCGAGGCTCTCACTTAGAGAGTCTGATAAGTTGAACACTACCGTAACTATGCAGATTATACTAGCAACTCCTGTAATGGCTACTTTCATTTTGATTGTTCGCTTCAAATTAGAAATGGTACTCTGAGATTTTCGTGTAATTACACCACGGATTTCATCAA
The DNA here is from genome assembly GCA_963975485.1 of uncultured Balneola sp. Lineage (GTDB taxonomy): Bacteria > Bacteroidota > Rhodothermia > Balneolales > Balneolaceae > Balneola. Next base: position 3,395 of record CAXBHO010000056.1, read on the forward strand.
CATTTACTTGATGCGCCGATACTTCTTTCTCTGCTTCTTCCTTCCATAAGGCTTTTAGTTCTTCAAGTTCCATATCAATTCGGATTAAGGGTTTCTTTTAATTTATTTCTGATCCGGTTCATTTTAACACGAACATTATTTTGAGTGATTCCCATTATCTCAGCTATCTCTTCATTATGCTTTTCTTCAAGATACAGCATCATGATTCCTTTCTCGATTTCGTTGAGCTGTTGAATTGCATCTCGAAGCAACCCTTTTTCTAAACTCAGGCTTTGCTCATCTCCTTCTCTGGAAATGCTGTCAAAAGAATCCGGTAATGTGGAATCTTCTTTCTTTGTTTTAGATTTTCTGAGATTGGAAATAGCCACATTTAAGCCAACTCTGTACATCCATGAAGAAAACTTAGAATCTCCTCGAAAACTAGGATATGATTTCCATAACTGTATCAAAATCTCCTGAAAAAGATCTTCCCGATCTTCTTCATTATCACAGTACATACCACACACCTTATGCACAATCCTCTGGGACTCCGTTACTTTCTTAACGAATTCTTGTTCAACTACAGATTTCTGCAATGGTATTATTTGATTAAAAACTCTATGGCAAGTTAGTCGTACCAGATATACTAAGAATTACAGTATCGACAAAAAAAAGGAGATTTTATTAAATCTCCTTTTAGGTTGAATAAAACTGAGTTAGATTCTAATCACTCCATTTGCGAGCTAACAGCCTGTGTGAAAAGTATTTTTTAGATCTCGTTTACTTAATTTTTTTAAGCGTTTATATAATTTATTGGTTAATCCTCCAAGGATTCTGAATCCTTGGAGGATTTTTTCTTAAAAAATTAACCGCCTTTTTATACTCATGCACTTTTCACACAGGCTGTAAAATAGGCAATGAGCTGGAAAACATTTCACTAGTGTAGTGTCAGCTAGGAATTGTCGTAAACCTGTCAGATTTTTAGTGCTATTGTAGCTTTAAGTAAGCCATTTGGTTTGAAATCTGACAGGTGTTTTACGACATCTGAACATTGACTTTACACTAGCTACAACGCAATTTCAACGAACAAGCCCAAATTTGTGAGATTGCTTCGGGGTTAACATCCATAATGATAGATTTGAGTCGTGTAACCTCGCAAATGAAAGTGATTTTTTCAAATTGAGGTTTCGAGTTAATTCAAAAACATGGAAAAGACTTTGTAGTTATTCCTACGTAGGCAGAGCCAAAGGCATACGCCGCGAGATGACTCAAACTTATTCTAAAAACTACTCATTCACTTCCTTCATCAATTCCTGAATAGCTCTTTCCAGTTGCTGGTCACGCCCGGTATTGATAACACCCGGCATATTCTTCACTTTTACATCCGGTTCTGTTTGAAGATTTTCCATCCATTTACCGTCTATATTTTTTGCGCTTACAGGCACAACTCCCCAATAGCCGCCATTTGGTAAACCTTCCCATCCTGCAAAACTACAGGTTCCCGGAACCGGCATTCCTAAAGTGATACCAATGTTCAGATCGGTGTAACCTTGGGCGTAGCAATGTCCATCTGAGTAATTACTTTCGTTGAACATGGTAAGAGTGGGCTTGGTCCAGCGTGACGTTGGTTCTCCACCTACTACTTTTGCGGCCGTAGCATAAGTAATAAACTCTTTTCCAGTAAAGAACATCGCAAGATCCGCAACCAAATCTCCACCACCGTTGAATCGGGTATCAACAATAATTGCCTTTGTTTCCAGATACTTCCCGAGCATATCTTCATAAATATCACGAAACGGTTCGTCGCCCATTCCCGGAATATGAACGTAACCCAGCTGACCGTTACTTTTTTCAACTACTTCTTGTTCGTTAATTCGAACAAAACGATCATATAATAATCCACGTTCTGCTCCTCCAGAAATAGGTTTTACAGTCACTTGTTTCATATTTTTACCTTTTTCATCGGTAACTTCAAGCAACGTAAATTTATCCGCTTTGCGGTTTAGATAACCAGCTATATCTCTGTTCGCTGAAACCGTTTCCCCATCAATTTTTTGGATAATCATTCCTGCTTCAATGTTCAAAGATTCTTTATCCAGCGGACCACCATCAATAACTTCGGTGATTTTTATTCCCTCACCTTTGTAATTGTAATCCCAAAAAATTCCAAGTGAAGCTGTTGCATCCCCATTATCAATACTATTGCTATACCCTGCTCCGGCGTGAGAAACATTCAACTCACCCAGCATTTCAGAAACCATTTCAGCGAATTCGTAGCCATTTGAAATATGCGGGATGTACTTTTGATATTCTTTATAAAGCATGTCCCAATCGTTTCCATGGAAAGTAGGCTCGTAGAAGATATTTTTAGTCCTGATATACACATGCTCGAACATTTTTTCTCGTTCTTTTTGAGCATCGTATTCCATTTCGCCGGAAATTTTAGTGGGTTTTGCACTTCCGGCTGAAAGATCAACTTTTGAAATTTTTCCACTGCTCAGCAAGTACAGATTTTCCATTTTTTTATCCCAAACCAAACTTCCACCACCGGTATTCAAGCTGATCAATTTCTTAGTATCACGGGTTCTTAGCTCTGTCTCCCAAAGATCGTATTTATCTTCAAATCTGGATAAGTAATAGAGTTTTTCACCGTCTTTTGAAAGCGTTGCGTCAGAAAGATTACTTGAATGAATAGTCAGTTTTGCTTTTCTGTCTTTCATTCCATCCCAATCAAATTCTAAGGCTTTTATTTCTTTCTTTTTGTCTTCCTTCTTCTCATCGTCTTTCTTTTCGTCGGATTTTTCTTCTTTCTTATTTGCCTTTTCGATTTCCTTCATAAGATCGTAATCTTCCTTGCTCATGCGGTATTTATCCCAAGCATCCTGATCGAAAAACATTGCATATACATCTGATTGACTATTTCCACTTGTGGCGTAACTTTTCATACCATCACGGTTACTAAACCAAATCATCTGCTTTCCTTCGTTCACCCACTTTGGTGAAGAATCGTAATAACCACTTTCAGTAAGATTAATTCGCTCCTTTCCGTCAGCAGAAAGCAACAAGACTTCACTATTATTTAGCAATTTATTCCAATCAACCAGCAACCACTTGCTATCCGGACTCCATGTAAAATATTTATCCCCATCACGCATGTGGAATAAATCTTTTGGTGTAAGTAAATCCACAGTCTTACCAGATTCCACATCTTTAACTCGAAGCGTTCTTCTGCCTGCGATGTAAGCCAGTTTCTTTCCATCCGGGGAATATTCCGGCAAGTAGTTATCTTCCTTATTTTCAACTACTGCTTCTTCCTTCAACAATGTTGATGCAAAGAAAAAAGGCTCTTCTTCCCTTATTTTCTCGGATTTGTAGATACTCCACTTTCCATTTCTTTCGCTGGAATAGAGAACGCTTTTTCCGTCTGGACTGAAAGTAACAAAACGCTCCGTTTCGGGAGTGTTGGTAATCCGTTTTGTGAGAGAGCCATCAATAGAAGTCACAAACACTTCTCCACGAGCTACAAAAGCAATCTCTTTACCATTTGGTGCAATCGCCATTTCCTGAACACCACCATTAATTGTGATAAACTTATCCGAATTACTTTTTTCTTGTGTACGGATATTCACCTTTACCTTCTTCGGTTGCTCTCCTTCTTTCATCGTGTATAATTCGCCATCATAACCAAAAGAAAGCGTTCCATTTCCCATACTTAAGAATCGAACTGGATGAGTTGTGAACTTGGTCAATTGAGTTGTCTGTGTTGGACTTGCCAACGATAGCTTATGAACGTTAAAATTCCCACTGCTTTCACTCAGATAGAACAATGACTTTTCATCGGCACTGTAAATCGGTTGACGATCTTCACCTTTAAAACTGGTGATCATTTTGTGGGTTTTACTCTTAGTATCATAGATCCAGATATCACGAGTGATGGAAGAAGTGTGATGCTTTCTGAATTCATTTTCTCCACCTTTTTTATCGTGATACACCATTTGAGTACCGCTTTTATTTACCTGAACAAATTCAGCAGGAATGGTAAAAATCTGATCTACTCGCCCACCGCTTACCGGAACGGAATACAATTCAGGCTGAGATCCGGTTGGGTATTGGCGATGTTCTTTGGTGTCCATACGCGTAGCTCCAAAAACAACATTTTTGTCATCTGCTGAAAAAGTGAACGGCTTCTCATCGTTAGAATGAAAAGTCAATCTTTTAGCCGCCCCTCCTTTCGCACTCATCGTATAAATATCGAAATTGCCGTAACGGTCGGAGGCAAAAGCGATCGTTTTTCCATCTTTGCTCCAAACCGGCATATAATCATGCGCTTCATGGAAAGTAAGTTGGGTTGCGTCGCCACCGGAAGTTGCCACCGAATACAGATCGCCTTTGTAGGTAAAAACAATCGTTGAACCGTCTGGTGAGATTGTTTGATAGCGAATCCATTGCGGATTACTTTGAGCAAAAGTGATGCTTGAAAAGAGTAATACAAAACAAGCAGATAGAAATGATTTCATTGTTCCCGAATTAGTTTAGTTAAAAAATGAGACCTGTGAATGTAGAAAAAAAAGTTGGGATAGAATTGTAAATATTTATGGTGGGCTAGTTTTCAAAGTCTTCAAGTTCCGCCTCAATTAATATAACCTGGTGGAAAATAATTTGTCTTTATTATCTCAATAATGTTTCCCACATACTGAAGTTTTTCGCAATTTGAAAAAAGGGAATCATTTCTTGAAAAAAATCCAGTTAATTTTTTAAGAATGATAAATTAGGAATAAAGGAATTAGGAATAAGTTGCCTCTTATAAAACCTATTCCTAATTCACTATTCTCATATTCCTAATTCATTACTCTCGTTCCGTAGCTCCGCTGCGTGATGCTAATTTGGAAGCTCTGCTTCCATTGAGGCAGAGCCTCAAAGAAGACATTCCGAACGAGACGTTCGGAACGAGCTTAACCTAAGCTCGTCATTGCGAGCAGTAAGGAAACTAAACTAAAGCCTCTGTAAAACTCAATGCGGCAATCTCCCGAATTTGGTACTGAGCATTTTTAGGGATACTACCCTTGCGGAAGTTGAGCTATGATTTAGAATATTCACCCCCTTATACTAAAAAAATGGGTATTAACAGGTAACAGAGACCTTGAAAATTTAATTTTCGGGTTTTAAAGATGACGAATATTTAATTTTCGGGTATTAAGATTGATTAGGAAGCCTAAGCCTGACACCTTGATTATCTGCAATGGTAGAATCCATAAAAGCATTGGTCTCGTTAAGCATAACTTGTGCTGTGTCATAATCTGACCAATCAATTGAGCTTGTATATTTTTGTCCAAAATCCAATGTCCGTATGATTGCATTGGGCATCTGTGATTGTGTTAATGCTTTAAGTGCACTTAAGTAATTACTTCGATAAATCGTAGGTATAATAATCTTTTGCTCATCAGCACCTACAAGCTCTGCATTCATCATAATTCTTGCTGCCCGACCATTTCCATCACTAAAGGGGTGAACCTCACTTACAAGGAACATCATATACACAGCTTTATGAAATGGCTCTTCTAAACCTCTATATATTTCAAAACCTTTTTTTAGAGTTCCCATCACCAAATCAGGGGCTACGAAATGGGTATTGCCAGCGACATTCGCTTTCTTTTTGAATTCGCCCGGCTTTTTACTGGGTCTTTGCTCCATAAAGATCGCATGTCTCTTTTTTAGTAAGTGTATGAAATGATCGAAATCTTCCGGTAATACAGACATCTCATCATAGTTTGATACAATCCTAAAAGTACGTAATACATCATGAGCGTCTTCTGGACGTTCAGCAGGGATTGCATTATTAAAAACAATATCAGCCGCTTCTTCTACCTCAAACTCTGTGCCTTCAATAAAGTTTGAGAAGTAGGCTTCAAAGAATGATAGGTTTGTTTTCTCTTGTTGATTCATGTTTCTAGCTGAACGCAATACTGGAGCGGTTTCTTTTAACTTTACGAATAGCTCTGTAAGCACATCTAATCTGTCTGGATCAAATGGCACGCCTGCCTTACGAGCAATAGCTGTATCACTAATGACTTTTGAATCTCTAGTACCAAATAAACTTCCAATAAGCTCATCAAGCTTTTTGTACTCTTCTGTCATTTTGAGTTCTTGAGATACTTGATAAGCATCATCTCTAAGCTTATTAAGGGTTTCTTCTCCCCTTTGACGTAAATACCTATCTAACCTTACTTCAATCTCCTCTTTACTTAGTGTCCTCGATATAGAACCTCTGGCACGAGATGGTTTCATATTTTCCAAAAAAGCACGCGGTATAGAACTTAATTTAATACCATTAATAAAGTCACGATCACTTTCTAACTCCCGATGTCCTTTTCTAGGATTGAATGTAATACCTGGCAATTCAGTCTTTCTTTTTTTTGAAGAAATAATAAAAACAGAACCATCTTTGGCGGGCTTATTTTCTATTGCCGTTCTATCGGATATTATTGCATCTGAATAATAGGCCTTAAGAAGGTGGTACCAGTTGCGTTTAACTATCGTCTCAGGATCATCTTGTAAATTTTGTGTATATAACCGCGACCCAATTTTCTTGAGCTTGCCTTGCTCAATTGCTTGATATACAGATGCCGACATTTCTGTGTCAGATACAAATACTTCAGGAAGATTATTTAAAAAATCGGACATTAAGAACCTCTTTGAACTATGTTTATTTAATTTTCGGGGTTTAATATGAATATATATTTAATTTTCGGGGCTTAATAATCTTTTTTTAGTGAGAAAAGGAATTTTTTCACTTATGGCCTAGAAACTTTAAAGAAGGCTCGTTTTCTGGGCTAAACACGATTTTTAATTATATAACCCTTCCGTAGCTCCGCTGCGTGATGCTAATTTGGAAGCTCAGCTTCCATTGAGGCGGAGCCTCAAACAGGGCGTTCCGAACGAGACGTTCGGAACGAGCTTAAATCAGGTTCAGTGGTCAGACGAATTCTACTCTTCTTCCGACGCCTTGAGTTCGTCTGATGAATGATGTGGGCAGGAATCCATCATTTCGTTTCCTTCAAATTTGGAAACGTTGTAATGTGGGTGAGAAACGGGGTGATGGATGGTGTTTTTTCTTATTCACCTTTTTAAATAGTCAATGAACAGGCTATCTGATAGCTTTTAACCGACAAATGAACATTGACTTGACACTAGAAACTTCAAAGAAGGCTCGTTTTCTGGGCTAAACACGATTTTTAATTATATAACCCCTTGATAAAATTCAACTTTAATGCGCTTTTTATTATGTCAAATATCGAATCTATGATATTGTGCGTACCAATCACCCGAATCGTGATTTAAAACAGTACCTGTTATCAACTGTAACACTCAATTACGAACAAGACAACTTTGAACGGGAAGATTAAAAATGTTTACCTTTAACCTAAATCGAAATAACTCATACACACTTTTAGGAATGCTACCCAAAGGGAGATTAAGTGTCTGTAAAACAAGCCCGTCATTGCGAGAAGCAGAAGAGCCGTAACTAAAGCCCTAACAAAACTCGATGTAGCAATCTCCCGAAATTTGGTAATGAGCATTATTAGGGAGATTAAGCGAAATAAACATTTCGACTTCTACAAGGAATTAACAGAAGCAGGAGCTTCTCGTTTGCATTCCGCAACGGACAGCCTGTGTGAAAAGCGCTTGAGTATAAAAAGACGGTTAATTTTTTAAGAAAAATCCTCCAAGGATTCTGAATCCTTGGAGGATTGCCCACTAAATTATACGAACGCTTAAAAAAATTAAGTAAACGAGATCTTAAAAATACTTTTCACACAGACTGGGAGCTACGGAACCAGACTATTAAAAACCTGGCTCACTTATTGTAAGCCAGTTTAATACTAATTCTTCTTTTTCATCCCCGAGGCGCTCCGATCTTCTAATGGCGGTGCAGGTGTCATTTTATTAGATGAAGCAGTTACTAATTTCATAACCTCCTCAACTACTTTTTCCATTTGTGGATCTCTGCCTTTCACCAAAATATTTGGATCATCCCAAACAGGAAAATCAGGCCGAACTCCTTCTCCTTCCCAAAACCAATGACCATCATTATCATACAGCCTTGCACCGGGAACGGTTATCCCGCCTCCATCTATCAAACTATGCCCGGTTGCCGGACCTACTAAGATTCCCAAAGTTCGTTCTCCAACAATTGGTCCTGCTTCAAGTTCCTGGAAAGCCCACGGAAGACCATCTCCACCTGAGCCTGCCCAGCCATTGATAAGCATTCCCATTGGTCCTGTATTTGTTTTTATAGGATTTGTATGATCTTTTCCATGTCTCCAATGTAAGTTATAAGTAACAGGGCGTTGCAATAATTCAAGAAAACGATCTGCAAGTTGTCCCCCACCATTAAAGCGTTCATCAATGATAAATCCTTTTTTGTCTAATTGACCGTAATACATTCGAACCAGCTCCAATTGACCTCTCCCTCCTGTATTCGACATATAGATGTACCCAAGCTTACCATCAGAAAGTTCCTCTACCATCTTTCTATTATTCTCGATCCATTCCAAATAACGAACCTGTACTTCTTCCTGAGGAGTTAATGTTTCGATAACAACCTGCTTAGCATCTGTTGAGTTACCATTAGAACTTATCATTAAAGAGACAACTTCTCCTGAAAGATCTTCGAAAGCGGCGTAAGGATCTATAGCTGGGTCAAGAGATACTCCATTTACGGAATGTATATAATCACCTTCAGAAACATCTATACCTGGTTTATCAAATGGAGATCTTACTTCTGTATCCCATGCAGCAGGTTTAACAATACGTTTGATCCTGTATTTTCCGTCATTGAGTTCAAAATCAATCCCCAAAAATCCGGTTTGCAAAGAATTTACGCCCTCTACGTCGCCACCAAATGTATAGGTATGCCCGGCACTTAATTCTGCCGCTAAATTTGATTGAAGGAAACTAACATCCCATCTGGTTCTGGCATCCTCTATCAATTCGCCATATTGTGTTTTCAGCTTATCCCAATCTACTCCATGCATATTTGGATCATAGAAAAAATCACGCTGTCTTCTCCAGGTATCATTAAAAATCTGTTTCCATTCCTCTTTTGGAACTAAATTCATTACCAAGCCATCTGTTGGGATAGGGTCGGAAATTTTCTGATCTGGTGCAGGTTTAATGATCCCGTATTTCCCGCTGCTTGCCACTAAAATTGACTCCCCATCGGCAGTAACAGTTGCTCCGCTAACTCCTGATATCACTTCACTATCTTTTCTTTCATCAAAGTCATACACCATCAAAGAAGGAGGCCCTCCGGTTGATCCTGTATTAGAAAATCTCAAATACACTAATTTTCCCTCAAAAGGCATCAAAGCATTTATATTTCCCGCAACCGGTGGTAGGATAACCAATCTTGACTCTATTCCTTCAACTTCAATTTCCACCAACTCTTCTTTTTCATCGCCTTCATCATCATCAGTGGTTTCTTTTTTGTCTTCTTTAGGCAAATCTAGTGCATCATTTTTGGGTGCTAACATAGAAGGTGTATCATTCTTTAAACTAACGGAGGCAATCTGAGTAGAGTTAGGATAAATCCACGTTCCATCCATATCAGAATAATTCGCAGAAAAATTTCGATTGGTCAGGTAAAATAAATACTTCCCGTCTTTGCTGAATACAGGATATGAATCCTGATAAAACCCACTGCTTACCTGATGTTTTTCTTTAGTTTCGAGATTATATACAAATATGGAACTGTTTGAATTCTCCAAACCTTCAGTAAATGTTATCCAGTTAGAATCTTTTGACCATGAAATTGGATAGTTAAACCTTCCTCCATGACCAGTATTCCAAACCGTATTCCCGGCGATAGTTGTTTTTCCACTTTCCACATCAATAATTGAGATGTCATTTTTTTCATCTATAAATGCAATGTTTTTACTATCAGGAGACCAATACAATTGATACCCAAAGCCTTTTTTTCGATTGGTCAACTTACTTGATTCACTGCTAGATTCAGTAGATTGAAGGTAAATCTCATTTTCACCCGATTTGTCACTCCAATAAGCAATATGTTTTCCATCAGGCGACCATGACGGTTGGCGGTCGAAAGCCCCACTGCTTTTGGTAAGATTTACGGTATATCCTTCTTTTACTGGAACATCAAACAATTCACCTCGTGCTTCAAAAACAATTCGTTTAGCTCCCGGCGATGCTGTCATACTGCTGATTCTGCTACTCACATCTTCTTTACGTGGAATTTCTATTGAACGATCACTAATGATATTTACTAAAACTTCCTTGTAGCTCTGAGCAGCTAGGTTCATCAAATACATTTTACCGCCATTTTCAAAAACGATTTCATTTTTTCCGGCACTCATAAATGAAATATCAAAATCTTTGAAATTCGTAACTCTTGAAGTTTTCTTGGTCTTGGTATCGTATTGCCAAATATTCAATCGTACTTCATCTCCTTGATCGGATAGAAAATATACCTTGTCACCTACCCATGCCGGTTTACCATCATTAGCTTCATTATTGGTTACATTTACCGCTGTATTATTCTTTAAATCGAAGATGATAATATCAGAAGCCAAGCCTCCTCTATAGCGTTTGAAGGGATAATTTTCGGTGATCTTGGTTATATAAGCCAAATGATTTCCATCTGCAGAGAAACTCCCCAATTCCCCATATGGGATCTGTAGCTTTTCGGGAAATCCCCCTTTTTTGCTAACCAGATAAAATTGGTTTCCTGAACGTTGACCTAACTCCTTTCGGGAAGCAAACAATAATCTTTTTCCATCAGGGTGCCAATCCACCATTCTGTCGGCCAGCGATTGATACGTAACTCTGGTTGGAACTCCACCGGTAACCGGAATCACATATACATCCTGATTGCCATTATAACTTGCTGTATAAGCAATCTCTTTTCCATTTGGTGAGAATTTTGGCCAGGTTTCTTCTCCTTGTGAATGTGTAACCTGAATTGCCGTACCGCCTGCCTTTGGCATTACCCAAATATCACCACCGTACACAAAAGTGATCTGAGTATCTGAGACATCCATATATCTCATAAGTTTTGCATTAATTTGAGCTTGACCAGCTCCCGTAATGCCTAAAAATATCAAAGCTAATAAAATCTTTTTCATTGTATCCCTGTTTATTATGATTTCAACCCAGATAATATTCCATATCTATAATCTGTGAAATTTAATTAACGAAATAAGATTTGTAATGCCAACAGGCTGAAACACACTTTAATATAAAAAATCCCGACCTGCATTCAGTAGGTCGGGGTTTATCTTGTTCTCCTTGAAAATTCAATCTTTCTTTAATTTTAAGTATATTGAGGAATGGAAAAAACAGTCAACATTCTGACTAAAAAAGAGTCTTCGAATTGTAAAAATTTTTGGATATCTAAGACTCCTCAAGAGAGATTAACAGCGCTTGAAACTCTAAGACAACAGTATGTCAGACTTAACGGTATTCAGCCCGGACTTCAAAGAGTTTGTAGAATTATTAAACAAAAATGAAGTCAAATATTTAATTACTGGCGGATATGCCGTTTCGCTTTACGGCCATACGAGAAATACTGGTGATATTGATTTTTGGATTGAATCGAGTACAAAAAATGCCTCAAAATTTGTTAAAGTATTTAATGAATTTGGTTTGGCATCATTCGGAATTTAGGAGCAAGATTTTCTTAAAAAAGACTCTGTAATTCAAATTGGCTATCTACCTTTTAGAATTGATATAGTAACCGGCATTGATGGTATTACATTTGATGATCTAAAAACCTGAGCTTGAGATATGAAAAGGTTTATAACCAATCCAGAAACACCTATGCAGCGAACGTTTTCAGGAGAAAAGCCTATACATCGAAATAAGCGATTGTACAATGTCTATAGACTTCTCTAAATTACACATACATATTCAACATGCTGCCTTCGATCGTTGTTTTGCCTTACTTTTGTGCCGACAAAAGTAACAATGCCAAAGGCATCCCTATGGGTAAGCTCCCGGCTATGAACACTGGTCGGCGTGAGGAATAAGTTTGCTGAATAAATCTCATGGTCTTCGTTCTTCCTTGACAGTTTTCTGAATCGAGCCTGTAGAGATTTATTCGTCCATTCGGACACGCAAACCTGTTCACTCACTTTCTCCGACCACCGTTCAAATGCCGAGTAATTGGAAGCCTTTTAGACAAACAGTCTCAACATTTAATGAACAATAAGGGGCATGTTCTTATATTAAACTGAGATTAAAAAGAACAAAAAAGCATCCTGATGATTTAGAAAATCTCTAAAGCGAGTAAACGAATAACTGAATTCCAATCATACTCGTTAAAAATCCAGAAACACTCTGTGACCTCTGTGGTAAATCAAACAAAACCCCGGCCCACATTTAGCAGGTCAGGGTATCTTGTTCTCCAAGAAAGAAAGTCTTTAGTAACGGCGGATTGCGATCCGCCCCAACACTAACTACAACCAGAAGTTGAGCCACAAGTAATACATTTCATACACGTACCATTTCGAACCATCGTCATGCTGCCACATTCCGGGCAAGCATCACCGGTATAGCCGAGTTGTTTCGCTTTCTCATAATCTGTTTCGTAGCTGGAAGTTGCTTTAGCTTTTGCCTGAGGGGCTACCGCTTCCACTTTTTCCGGCTTTGGTTCAGCGACAGGAGCTTTAGCAACCGGCTTAGTAGTCTCTACTACTTCACCACCCGGCGTTGGGCGTAATTCACGCGACGAAATTTCATCCGCAGGAACATGTGCTAAATCTTCACGACCTAAATAGGAAACAGCAAGCTCACGGAAAATATAATCAATCACAGAAGTACTCATTTTCACATGAGGATTTCCGGAGACCATTCCACTTGGATCAAATTTAGTAAACACGAATGCATCCACAAATTCTTCTAATGGAACACCATGTTGCAGACCAAGAGAGATCGAAATTGCAAAGCAGTTCAGTAAACTTCTGAATGCAGCTCCTTCACGGTGCATATCAATAAAGATCTCACCAAGCTGTCCGTTTTCATATTCGCCGGTTCTGAGATAAACACTTTGTCCACCTATCTTAACTTTCTGAGTATATCCTTCGCGACGGAATGGAAGCCGTTGACGACGAGCCAGATACTTATGAATGATTCGTTCTGCAACTTCAACTACTTTGTCCTGAGCAGCAGCTGTTGGCGCATCTGATTCTTCCTCCTCTTCCAGTTCTTCAAATACATCTGCTAAACTATTCAACGGTTGACTTAGTTTTGAACCGTCTCGATACAGCGCATTCGCTTTCAACATCATTTCCCATGAAAGCATATATGCATCTTTCATATCTTCGATGGTAGCTTCATTTGGAAGATTGATCGTTTTAGAGATCGCACCGGACAAGAATGGTTGAGCTGCTGCCATCATACGGATATGACCGCGAGCAGAAATAAATCTTGTTCCGGTTCTACCACATTTGTTGGCGCAATCGAATACTGCTAAATGCTCTTCTTTTAAATGAGGAGCTCCTTCTACCGTCATAGTTCCACAAACATAATCATTAGCTTCGGTGATTTGTTCACGACTGAAACCTAAGTGGCGAAGCATATCGAATGAAACATCGCTTAGTTGTTCTTCCGTAATTCCAAGAACATCTTTGCAGAAATCTTCGCCTAGTGTCCACTGGTTGAATGCAAACTTGATATCAAAACTACTTGGAAGTGCTGCTTCAACAGCTTCTAATTTTTCATCTGTAAATCCTTTTGCTTTTAACGTCTCAGGATTTACATGTGGACATCCTTCTAAACTACCAGCACCTTTTGCGTGGTCAATGATCGCTTTAGATTCTTTAGCAGAATACCCAAGCGTCTTCAACGCTTTAGGCACACTTTGGTTAATGATCTTGAAATAACCACCACCGGCAAGTTTCTTGAATTTCACCAATGCAAAATCCGGCTCAACTCCGGTTGTGTCGCAATCCATAACTAATCCGATTGTTCCGGTTGGTGCAAGAACCGTTACCTGAGCATTTCTATACCCGTTTTTTTCACCCAACTCTACTGCACGATCAGCCTTCTCTTTTGCTGCTTTAAGTAGATAATCAGGGCAAATTGTAGCATCGATTCCCATCGGCTTCACCGTCAATCCTTCGTACTCTTTAGGATCAGCATTGTAAGCGGCTCTCTTGTGATTTCTCATCACACGGAGCATATGTTCTTTATTTTTTTCGTAACCCTCAAAAGCGCCTAATTCACCAGCCATTTCTGCACTGGTTTCATACGCTTGCATGTGCATTATCGAAGTGATAGCTCCGGCTGTTGCAATTCCTTCGTCACTATCATAAGGAATTCCCTGAACCATTAAAGCTGCTCCGATATTTGCATAACCAAGTCCCAAAGTTCTGAATACGTAAGAAAGCTCTGCAATTTCTTTGGATGGGAACTGAGCCATCAATACGGAAATCTCAAGTACCGTAGTCCAAATTCTGGATGCATAACGAATAGACTCAACGTCAAACGTGGTACACTCTTCATCTTCGAAATACTTCATCAAATTTAACGAAGCCAAGTTACACGCTGTGTTATCCAGGAACATGTACTCAGAGCAAGGATTACTTGCTTTGATCTCACCATCTTCCGGGCAAGTATGCCATTCGTTGATAGTATCATGATATTGAGTTCCGGGATCTGCAGAAGCCCAGGCTGCGTAAGCAATTTGATCCCAAAGATCGTTAGCTTCAAGAACTTTCATTGGCTCAGGCTCACGGCCTTCTTTTTTAGCTTTAGCTTTCTCAACTCTCCAAACAAGATTCCACTGCCCGTCATCTTTTACAGCTTGCATAAATGCATTAGGAACACGAACTGAGTTGTTTGAATTCTGCCCCGCTACTGTAGCGTATGCTTCGGAATTCCAATCAGTGTCATAAGAGTCAAACTTAATATCAGTAACTCCTTGTGCAGCCAATTGAATTACACGTTCAATGTAGTTTAAAGGAACCTGATCACGTTTTGCCTGACGAATTACTTTTCCAAGCTCTTTATTCTTAAGCGGATCACGGCTCATAGCACCGTTGAATGTTCTGCCTTCGATCTCAATCGGAGTGTGGCAAAGTGTTATAATATCTTTTAAATGCTTTTGAGTAATCTTGGAACCGGTAACAAGAGCCGCTACTTTTTGCTCTTCCTTAACTTTCCAGTTGATGTACTCTTCAATATCAGGATGATCCAGATCCAGCGTTACCATTTTTGCAGCACGGCGAGTTGTTCCACCTGACTTGATTGCTCCGGCAGCGCGGTCACCAATTTTCAAGAAACTCATTAATCCTGATGATTTTCCTCCTCCGCTTAAAGGCTCGTTTGCTCCACGGATATTTGAAAAATTACTTCCTGTTCCTGAGCCATATTTAAACAAACGTGCTTCACGAACCCAAAGATCCATGATTCCACCTTCATTCACTAAATCATCATCCACGCTTTGAATGAAACATGCGTGTGGTTGTGGATGTGTGTAAGAATCCTTCGATTTTGTAAGCTTTCCGGTATTGGCATCTACATAATAATGTCCCTGAGCCGGACCATTAATTCCATACGCCCAATTCAATCCTGTGTTAAACCACTGAGGACTGTTTGGAGCTGCCATTTGATTTGCAAGCATATAGCAAAGCTCGTCATAAAAAACTTTAGCATCTTCTTCTGAATCGAAATAGTCGTGCTTCCATCCCCAGTACGTCCAGCAACCCGCCAATCGACTAAAAACCTGACGACTATCTACCTCATGAGTAAATCTTTCGTTCTCAGGAAGCTCCTTCATTGCTTTTGCATCTGCGTCAGAACGCTGCAACCACTTTGGCACTCCTTTTTCAGATACCTTTTTCAGCTTAACAGGTACCCCGGCTTTACGGAAATATTTTTGCGCGATAATATCGGTTGCTACCTGCGACCAACTTTCGGGAACCTGAACATTAGCCATATGAAAAACCTGTGAACCATCCGGGTTCTTAATCTCAGAAGTTCGAGATTCAAACTTTATTGAGTCGTAAGGTGTTTTCCAATCTGCTTGTGTATAGAAGCGCGTAAATTTCATATAATTTCTCCGTTATTTCCTTGCTAAAATCTTCAATTTTATCTTCGGGCTGATACCAGGGATTGCACCTTTAAGCCAGGAGCTTTTTCTCCTTTTGAAGTGAGATTTAATATATATGAGAGATGGAAGGTGAGCAAGTTAAATCTCAATTACTTTTCCACAAAAACGCACATTTATCCACATTATATTTCTAATCATTTTAAGGAACACAAAATTGTTTAAAAAAAATGATTTTTAAATTAGATTATTTTTCGGGAAGTACATTCAGAAAACAAAAAACCTTTCCCTAAAATTAATTAAAGAAAGATTTTTAATAATTTTCTTCTTAAAGTTATCCACATACATAATTTATTCTCATTATGTAAAGCACTTTAATATTTAAAATAAATATATTTTAATAAATATTTTATTTGATAATTTAATAATCAAAAAATTGTCTTAATTAGGTATAAATTTAAATTTCATTTTAAGGGAAAACCCCTTCATTGAACGATTATTTTGCAGAAAAATAAAACGCTCCGGGAATAATTCCTGTTGGAAAACTATCTAACTTTACACCGTTAAGAGCATACTGAATGGCAACGCCTGCCTGTGCAAAATTCTTGGCATCGCCGCCCCAAATAAATTGGCCATTATCTGATGTGGAAAACGCAAGTGAATAAAAATTCCTGTTAATAAATGCTGCATCTTGAATTTCGTAAGAGTTCATATCAATACTCATAACCGCTCCACCATTTACCAAATAAGCAATATCGTCTTGCTCGTTCAAAACTAAATCTCCCGGGTGACCGCCCACTTCAAAGTTCGTTAAAATTTCACCATTGGTTCCATTGATTACATAAATAGCTCCGGGTGTGTCGTCTTCAGGATCGCTGAAATCTCCATACGCTCCAACACAAACAATCCATAATCTATCGGTGTCTTCTTCTTTAAGGATACTAACCGGATTATCACCAACAGTGATTGTGCTCACTACTTCATCGGAGTTGGTGTCTATTACTGAAATAGTGTTTCCATTTCCGAATCCACTGTTTGCTACATATGCCAGATTTCGAACAACGGCTATGCCTTCAGGATTTGATCCAACTGCAATTGTTGATGTCTCTTCATTTGTAGTCAGGTTTATCACAGACACCGAATTACCGTACAAATTAGTTACGTAAGCTTTGGTATCACTTACACCAACAAATTCTCTGGGACTGGCTTCATTAGCAATTTGGATAGTGGCTATTTTAGTAAGAGACTCTTTATCTACGACTACGATTTTGTGTGAATTATTTACAACCAGATATAAACGATCGCCAATTTCTGTAGCACTGTAAAGCACGTCACCAATTGGCGTACCGTTTTCATTTTCATATATATTCTGAGCTACTTCACCCGTCTCAGGACTATAAACTGTAATACTTGCATTGGCCTGACCGAAATTTCCTTCATTTAAAACATAGACTCCTTTTAGAGTTGTCCCGGGATTTGAGTTGTTAGAATCACAAGCCGTGATCATCAATAAAATTAAAAGTGAGAATTGTAGTAGATATCTTTTCATTGCTTAGTTCGTTTTTTGTTTAATTGTTAATGTGATTAGAAAATTTCTTAGTGGTTGCGGGTACAATCGCACTACTTCATATTGTTCATCAAGAACATTGTTTACTTGAAATCCGAGCGAGATAATAGTTTGATTGATAGTTTTTGAATATCCAACTGATGCATCTAATACAAAATAGGAAGGCTCAGGATTGCGAAGATTATTCTGCTCCGTACTAAAGCGTTCACTCACCCAATTCCCGTACAATGAGGCTCGTATATTTTGCTTTTCAAATGAAAGAGAACCTGAGTATTTCCATTTTGGTACGTAGGGAAGTTGATTATTTACCGCTGCGTCTCCATCAAATCTAGGCTCATCAATAGTAGATCTTGTATAACCGGAAGATTGGGTATAATTTATTTTGTAAGCTCCAATTTGAAAATCTTTTGAAGCGGTCCACTCAACTCCATAACTCAATAGCGACAAATAATTCTGAGCCTGAAAAAAAGCGCTTGCTCCGGGAGTCCATCGAATTCCATTTGAAATATCCGCACGGAAAAAGGTCAGGTCGTGATCTCCAATTCCAATCCAATTATCTGTGATCCCAATACCGGCTTCCAGTTTAACAGCCGTTTCGGGATCTAAATTTTCATTTCCGCCCTGTGGCCAATAGAGATCATTAAAAGTTGGTGCTCTGAAATTTCTGGATGCTTGAGTGTGGATATACAGTTCTTCATCTATAAACTGATAATTAACTCCCAAAGAAGGACTCATTGCTAAGCCAAAATCGTTGTAATAATCCATTCTAAAACCGGGAAATATTCCCAATTTATCGGAAAGATTTAATTCAGCCATTAGCTGTTCACTTAGCACACTTCGGTATTTTCTTTCCGAATAGTTATTTGTTTTGACTTCTGAAAAGTGTGCAGTTGCAACATTAGTCAATAAGAATTTTGGAGAGAAAAAAATACTTACTGACCATTCATTATTCCATTCTCTCCCCGTGCTTAAACTTTCGATATCTCTGTTGGGATCAAAGTAATCCAGTTCGGTTTGGGCAAGATAAACCTTGAAGCTGTGTTGCGTTTTTCCACTTCGGAAATTAAAACTGTTGATCCATCGATATGCAGCATCATATTGCCGTGAAGTCCCTGAACCAACAAATACATTCTCCGGGATTTCATGATCTGACTTTAAATACCAGAATTTTGATTGGAACCTCTTGTCTTCTTTTTGCCATCCGGCTTGAACCTGCACTTGATTGTTATCAAACTCAGCATGTCTTCGGTTTTCTTCCTGTTCGGTATTTCTGTCAAAATATCTGTAATTATTTTCGTTTTGCTGAAACGAACCTCCCAATCCAAAAACCCAATTTCCGCTAGCAAACCCAGCCTTCCCAAAAGTGATATAGTTGGAATTTGAACCTATGGACTGACCTGCGGTAATTTCTTTTGAATTTAAAGACGAACTCAGTGAGACCGATCCGCTGATTCCGCTACCATACATTGCACTTCCTGATCCGGGACTTACTTCAACAAAAGAAAACGAATTGGCTTTTAGCAGCGAGAGATCTACCAATCCTAGCATGGAATGATTAATGGGCATTCCTTCCCAAAGAACTCTGGTTTGTTCGCCACCAAAACCTCTGAATGATGCAATTGAAATAGCTCCCGGTGCATTTGAACGTACAAAAATGGAGGAATATCGTCTTAACGTTTCACCAAGTGATTGACCTTGAGTGTTCGCCAGCATTGCTGAATCAATAATTACAGAATGACTTGGTTGTTTGATTACAGGAATTCTGTAACGTGTAGATGTTACTGTAATCTCTTTCATCTGCAGAGTGTCCGATGCAACCTGTGTGAATGCATTTGCAGACAGCAACGCCCATACAGCTACTAAAATGGATATAAAACGCATGTGATAATTCGACAGATCTTTTTTCCCGAAAGATGCTATGAAAAATTACGTATTGGCAGGTCTCCTGGCTTTCCATGTGCAGCGCCTTCCCGTCCTGAAAAAATTATCAAGACAGTGGCAAAGGTAAGACTGCGGTTCCAACTTTCGTTGAAAAGGATTACAGTTGCGGGAACAGCTTCCGATTTCCTTGATTACTCAAGATCACGGAATTCCCTTTTAATTCAGAAACGAACTCGTTTCTAAAACCAACACCGTTGATTTTTAAATTACAAACAGTTCAAATCACAAACAACAAAGGAATCATGAATATTCAACAAGGAACAGAAGAACATCGAACATAGAATATCAAATATTGATTTTACATTGTTATTAAAAAACCTCATTCCCAATATTTGTCATGTCTACCATAGGTATTCCTTCGGAAGAATGAATATGAGACATCTAAAAATCGCCCTCAAAGCTCAGGATTTAAATCTCTTCCTCTATATTAAACAAAGGCTGTCATCTCGCGGCCTGTCTTCGCCGAAGCTACGCGCAGGCAGGCGTATGCCCGTGCCAAAGGCATCCCTTCGGGTAGATCTGGATTGTAATTGTTGACTCGGGCTTAAGAAAACACATGATTGCCCTATATTGCCGCCCTAAAGGGCTTGCTTGTTTAAATCCTGAAATAATTATTTGAGACATCTAAAAATTTCTTACCAACATCTAAGAACTTTAGATTTCTCAATCTCATGCTTTCGCATGATTAATCGAAATGACAAAATCGGGATTGTGCCGAAGGCATGCCTATGGCAGAAATTGAGTGTTCCTTGTTGGATGTTGGATATTGTTTATCCCAGTTGCGGGATGAATCTCTGGCTGGCGTACTTGAAAAATATTTTGCTTTTAAGCTTTGACACTAATATTATTTAATAAGGACAGGCACTGATAGCTCTTAAGTTTTTAATTTGTTGACTCTCAGAAACTTATCACTTGATAAGCATCATTTTTTTTATCCCTATAAAATCTTTAGCAATTATTCTATAAAAATAAAAACCACTTGCTAAGTTACTTGCATCAAATCTAACAGTATACCAACCAGAAGATTTTCTTTCGTCTACAATAGTAGCAACTTTCTTTCCAAGCATATTATACACCAATATACTAACATGAGAAGCTTCTGGAATGCCATATTTGATAGTAGTACTAGGGTTAAATGGATTCGGATAGTTTTGGAACAAATTAAATTCTACTGGTAAACTCACTTGTTCGTTTGATGTGAATAATATCGTACTAAATTGAGTGGTATCTGACCAGCCAGAAAAACCAGCATCGTTATACCCTCTAATCCTTAAGAAGTAGTTCTTCCCTTCGTCAAGTGTTTCAGTCAATACAAAGCTAGTATCAATTGTAGTTGTTGTTGTATCAAATATAAATTCTTTAAACAAGTCATCTGATGATATATGAACAGTGTGGTGGTCTAGGTTCATAGGACAGCGTTTTTGTTTTTCTTAGTTTGATTCATT
>CAXBHO010000057.1:0-24370 GCA_963975485.1 uncultured Balneola sp.
GTCAGCAAATTAACATTTTATTGTTTTGCTGTCCTATTTTCCTAGACCACTACAATGGAGCATCTATAGTGAAACTAAAGAACCAATTATACAATCGAAGAAATATAGAGGCGATTCTCATCAGGTTTCCAATACAGAAGATGTTCTACTTACGTTCTGTGGAATCATAAGTTCGGTGAAAATAAGACAATTTGGAGCTTGATAGTTGACAGGTGTGCGTACTCGCATTTCTCATATCCTGATGAAGAAATACTGGGGTTTGCCCGAAGACATCAAAAACCTGTTTTTATAGCGGAAGCATCTCCGGTTTTGACAAATGGTGATGCTTTCTCAAATACAGATTTATCAAACCCAAAAATCGCTGAAAAGGCATGGGATGAATGGTTCGTTCCTTTTTTTGAAACTATCTTATATCGAGCTGAGGTTAGTACTAAAATCTTAAATCCTTTTTATAGCTTCTGAAGCTTAGTAAAAATGACTAAATCAAAATCAGCAAAACTACTAATATGAGATCAAAGGAAACGTACATCGCTTTTCTGCGTGGGATTAATGTTGGTGGGCATCATAAGGTTCCAATGACCAATCTTCATAAAGAACTGGAAAAATTGGGGTTTAAAAATGTACTGACTCTTCTAAATTCAGGAAATGTCATATTTAATGCAGCCGGATGTAACACAAAGGAACTAGAAAATATAATTTCAGAATGTTTAGAAAATAAATTCGGGTTTGCCATCCCAACAATAGTTAGAAAATCAGAACTGATTTATGAGTTAGTATCAAAAAAACCATTCAAGCACGTAGAGGTAACTAAAGATATTCGATTGTATGTTTCATTTTTGCAAGAACAGAGCAATACCAAATTAGAATTGCCTTGGAGTAGCGATGATAATTCTTTTGAAATAATGGAACAAAGAGACAAAACAATAATAAGTGTTCTGGATCTTTCGGTATCAAAAACACCAAAGTCAATGAGTGCGTTGGAGAAATATTATGGAACAGACATTACTACCCTGAATTGGAATACCATTCTGCGAATAGGAAAAAAATTAAAGCTAACTACTGACAATATTTAAAAAATTCAATGAATCTTCTTTATCCTGATCTAATTGAGCCACCAGTTCATCAATTCCAGAGAATTTAACCTCATCTCTAAGCCTTTTCAGAAAACGTACCTGAATAGTCTGACCATAAATATCTTTATCGAACTCAAAGATATTTACTTCCAACGCTTTTTGTGCTCCTTCAAAAGTTGGCCGGTTTCCGATATTCATCATTCCGTTAAACCATTCCCCATCTACCCTAACCTTAACTACATACACTCCATCTTTTGGAATCACTTTGTTGGGATGTTCAGCTTTTAAATTAGCCGTAGGATATCCAATCGATCTTCCTCTTTTGTCACCATGAATTACAATTCCGTTCAGCAGATATGCTCTTCCAAGAAGATTAGAAGCCTGTTCCACATTTCCGTTTTCGGATAATTCTTTTCTTATGGTAGTACTGCTTACTGTAATGTTTCCCATTTCTCTTTTTGAAACAACGAAAGCCTCGAAACCCAATTCTTTACCTAAATTTTTGACCGTTTCTATGGTTCCGGTTCTATCTTTCCCGAAATGATGGTCATACCCGATCACAAACTCACGCACACCTACTTTTTCAAATACGATTTTTTTCACAAATTCTTCGGAACTCAATAACGAAAAATCTCTTGTGAAGGGAATAATCAACAGTACGTCAATTCCAATTTCTTCCAGTATCTCTCTTCTCTCTTGAATCGTAGTTAATTGCTTAATTCCGGCGCTTCCCGGATTGATAATATCTCTCGGATGGGGATCAAATGAGATCACAACACTTCGGGCATTTCTTTGTTTGGCTTTTTGTACCACGGTTTCAATCAATGACCGGTGTCCTTGATGCACTCCATCAAATGTACCAACGGTAACTACAGAATTAGAAACTCGTTCAATATTCTCTAAAAATATGAGTTCAGTCTTTGGCATTTAGCAGTTCATCTATCTTTTGAGGTGATAACGCTTTTTTCGATGAAAATTCTCCAATTGCTGTTCTTTCTAATGCAGAGAGATGTCCCCGAGAACCCAATGCTATTCCAAGATCATGAGCGATAGATCTCACATACGTTCCTTTGCTACAAGTGATGCTAACTATCAGCTTATCATCTTCAAAACTAATGATCTGATGACCATGTATCGTAACCGGTCTGGCGGCAAGCTCTACAGCTTCTCCTCTTCTTGCGAGTTCATAGGATCGCTTTCCTCCAACTTTCAATGCCGAATATACTGGAGGAATTTGTTGTATCTCGCCGGAAAAATCTGCTTCAAGAACTTCTTTAATCTGATCTAACGTAATGTGATCCGTTGGGGCTGTTTCATCAACTTCGGAATCGGCATCATAACTGGGTGTTGATCCACCAAAAGTAATCTCCCCAATGTAAGTCTTCGACATATCCTGAAGTTGAGAAATGGATTTAGTTGCTCTTCCTGAGCATAAAATCAGTAAACCTGTTGCCATCGGATCTAAGGTCCCGGCATGTCCAACTTTCTTTGTTCTAAGTCGACCTCGAACATATTTAACAACATCGAAGCTGGTCCAGGTTTGTGGCTTATTCACCAAAATAATCGCAGCTGTTCCAAAATCATACTCCCGGGAAGGCAGATTTTCGATATCAAAAACTTGGATTTGATCCAGAGGCAGGGCTTTCGCCATGTTTAATCCTCGTCTTCTTCTTCGGTGGGAGCTTTAGGTTGCTGATCTACTTTATCAAACAACTTTTCGATCTTATTTACATACTCGGCAGTGTCATCTACATAGAAATGCAGTACCGGAATCTTACGAACCTGATGCCTTATTTTAGCAGCTAAAGTATATCTGATCTCATCAATATGATCTTCTAAATGCTGGTAAATAGGCTTTTTATCACGTCCGGGAGCAAATACACTCAGGTAAACTCTAGCAATAGAAAGATCATCAGTCATTAATACTTTTGTGACGGTAATAAACGTGCCTACAGGTTGATATTCTCTTTGTAGAATTTCACCTAAGTCTCGTTTTAGAACTCCGCCTAAGCGTTCTGTTCTAATACTCATTTAAACCTCTTCTTTTCTTAATTAGCGTCTTCCAGCGTACGTTTTTCTTCAGTGATCTTGTAGCTCTCAAAATTATCGCCAACTTTAATATCGTTATAATTCTGTATGCTAATACCACATTCGTAACCGGCAGCTACTTCTTTTACATCATCTTTGAAACGTTTCAATGCTCCAACAGCTCCGTCATAAATCACTACTCCGTCCCGAATAATTCGAACAGGATTGTTTCTATCGATTTTACCATCTAGTACATAGCAACCTGCAATTGTACCAATTTTTGATACTTTGAAGATTTCACGTACTTCAACATTCCCCAGAATTTGTTCTTTCAGTTCAGGAGATAAAAGCCCTTCAAGTGCATCTCTAACTTCATCAACGGCATCGTAAATCACAGAGAATAATCTGATATCGATCTCTTCTGTTTCTGCAAGTTTACGAGCCTGTTGTGTAGGACGAACCTGAAAACCAATGATAATCGCGTCAGAAGCAGATGCTAATAATACATCTGATTCAGAAATTGCACCGGCACCGGTATGAATAATATTTACAGCTACCTCGTCATTACTAATTTTCTGTAATGAACCGGAAAGAGCCTCAATAGAACCATCTACGTCAGCCTTTATAATAATATTCAGTTCAGAAACTTCACCAAGAGCCAATCTTCTTGAAAGATCATCAAGAGTCATATGCTTAGTTTTTCTCATAGCCTGCTCACGACGAATTTGGTGACGCTGACTTGCAACTTCTTTCGCCGTTTTTTCATCTACAGCAACAACTAAAGCGTCACCTGCTTGCGGCATTTCATCAAAACCCATAAGCTGAACAGGCGTTGCAGGTCCTGCTTCTTGAATTCGCTGACCACGATCATTTTCCATTGCTCTAACACGACCAAAACAAGGTCCGGCAACAAATGGATCACCAACTTTAAGTGTACCACCTTGAACAAGAACATTGGCAACAATACCTTTTCCTTTATCAAGACGAGCTTCAAGAACTACACCATTTGCTCTACGTTCAGGATTGGCTTTCAATTCACGTAACTCAGCTTCGATCAATACTTTTTCAAGCAGTTCGTCAATTCCTTCACCGGTTTTTGCAGAAACGAGAGCAAACTGTGTTTCGCCGCCCCAATCCTCAACAATTACTCCTTGATCAGAAAGCTGTTGTTTGATCTTATCAGGAGTAGAACCAGGCTTATCAATTTTGTTAATTGCTACAACCATTGGAACACCGGCTGCTTTCGCATGATTGATTGCCTCTATAGTTTGAGGCATCACAGAATCATCTGCTGCAACTACAAGAATTACAATATCCGTTGCTTGTGCACCACGAGAACGCATAGCTGTAAAAGCCTCGTGTCCCGGAGTATCTAAGAAAGTAATTTTCTTTTCATTATGAATAACAGCATAAGCACCAACGTGCTGTGTAATACCACCGGCCTCGCCTTCAGCCACTCTTTCTTCACGAATGTAATCAAGCAAAGAAGTTTTACCGTGATCAACGTGCCCCATTACGGTAATAATCGGTGCTCTGTCTTCAAGGTCTTCCGGAGCATCCTCTTCGATCTCAAGCTCTTCATCCATTTCTTCAGCGTTGATGAACTTAACATCTTTGCCAAATTCACCGGCTACCAATTCAATAGTACCTGCATCAAGTCTTTGATTGATGGTAATCATCAATCCTATGCTCATGCAAGCCGAAATAATATCATTTACGCCAACTTCGAGCTCTTCAGCAAGATCATTTGCAGTAATGAACTCGGTGACTTCAATGACACCAGCTTCCATTTCGTCCATTTCCTGCTGTAGTTGATTCTCTTCCTCCCGCTCTTCTTTACGTTGGCGTCTTCTCTTTCCACGCTTACTACCAACATTAGAATTACCTTGAATCTTCTGCATGGTCTCGCGCATCATGCGATCCACATCTATCTCATCGACCTCCGTTTTTCCGCCTGTTGTTTTACCTTTAGGCTTCTTACGTGTTTTACTCTTAGCTGGTGTCGCTGCTTTCTTCTCATCATCTTTTTTAGCAGCCGGCTTTGAACCTTCTTTGTCTTTACGACGTTTTCTTTTATTGCGTTTTTTCGTAGCTCCGGTAAGATCATTGGTAAATGATGCTTTACCTAATACTTTAGTACCCTTTAACTTACCGGCTTTACCTTTTATGGTTTCTTTCTCTTCTTCAGAGTCTTCGTCTTCCTCATCTTCGTCATTTTCCTCGTCTTCATCAGCTTCATCCTCATTCTCCTCGTCCTCGTCATCTTCTTCTTCTGATTCTACTTCTTCATTGGCTTCATCTTCATAAGCCGTTTCAGTTTCTTCCTCGTCCTCAGATGCTTCTTCTTCATCGTCTTCATCGTCTTCAACTTTAACGTTAGCCTCTACTTCTTCAACTTCGGGTTCCGGTTCAGAAATTTCTTCCGGCTTCTCTTCTTCTTTTTCTGATTCTTCTTCAGGCTCTAATTCAGTCGTTTCTTCGGCGGGTTCAAGTGTTTCTTCCGGTGATTCAGTAGGTTCGTCTTCAGGTTCTAAACCAGCTGTTTCATCAATGGGCTCTAAAGAATCAAGGGTTACGCTTTCATTGCGTTGATTCATCATAGAATTACGACGACTCTCATAATCTTCGCGAGAACGGTCTTGATCCTGACTTTTAGCCTTGTCGTCTCCATAAATCCCTTCCAAGGCCGAGTACATTTCGGGCGTAATCTTGAAATTAGGTCGATTAGCTACTTCAAAGTCATCACTTAGTGCATCAACGATAGTTTGCGTTGTTACATTAAACTCTGAGGCAACTTTAAATAATGGTTTGGGTCTATTTATGGACATATATGATTTTTTGTGTCTATGAAGATTAATTTGCGAACCAGTTCTTAACTACACGAATTAACCTTCTTCTTCGAACTCGTATTTAATCATATCCATGATCTTTTTTGCGAGTTCTGCGTCAATAACTTCTTTTGTTCTACTCACCAATTCTGCTTCATTCATTTCCAGAACTGCACGAGCTGTGTCGCAACCGATCTCATGAAGAGCTTCAATCGCTTCTTTACCAAAATCTACTTCAAATTCTGCCAAGTCGATATCATCTTCTTCTTCAACTTCACGGTAAACATCAATTTCGCATTCTGCTAGTTTTGAAGCCAGACGGATATTTACTCCACCTTTACCTATTGCTTTAGAAACTTCATCAGCAGGCACCAGAACACTTGCATTCTTACCTTCTTCATCCAGTTCTACTTTTAGAACCTCTGCAGGCTGAAGCGCTCTTTTAATAAATTCGTTCTTATCTGAAGTGTAATTAATTACATCAATATTTTCGTTTTGAAGCTCACGAACAATAGCATGAATTCGAATGCCTTTCATACCTACACAAGCTCCAACCGGATCAACACGTTCGTCATGAGAAATAACCGCTACTTTTGAGCGATCTCCCGGTGAACGAGCAATCTTAACCAGATCAATGATTCCATCAAATACTTCTGGAATCTCATTTTCAAATAGTCTTTCCAGGAATAACTCGGATGTTCTTGAAATAATAACCGTTGGATTACCATTGCGCATGTGCACTCCTGTAACTACCGCACGTATTGTATCTCCTTTTCTGTAACGGTCTTTATAGATCTGCTCATTTTTTGGAAGCATTAACTCTACACCGTTATGGTTTACTAAAATATCTTTGTTTTGGCGAACTTGATATACATCGCCAAGAATAATTTCTCCTACACGGTCTGTATAATCATCGAAAATATTATCCTTCTCAATCTCACGGATGCGTTGAGCCAATTGCTGGCGCGCCATCATTACGGCTCTGCGTCCAAAATCAACAATCTGAACTTCCTGAGCTAATTCATCATATAATTCGATGTCGGGATCAATCTTTTGAGCATCTTCCAGCGAAATTTCTGCCACTTCATCGGTAAGCTCTTCTTTAGGAACTACTTCCTGAATGTGCAAAATCTGAAGTTCCCCTCTGTCAGCGTTCAAGATCACTGAGAAAGCATCATCTGTTTCGTAGGTTTTACGAATCATTGTGCGGAACACTTCCTCTAAGATCGAAAGCAATAGATCACGATCAATTCCTTTTTCTTTTGCGATTTCTGCAAATGAGGAGATAATTTGTTTTGATAAGTCGTTCTGCATCAGCTTAGCTTAGTATGTATTAAATATTTGGGACGATCTTCGTTTCCTTTATATCGTCGAATAAAACCTTAACAGGCTTCCCGTTTTGGTCTTCTAGGGTAATTCCTTTCTCGTCAACACCAACTATAACACCTTCGGCTTTATCGTACTCATCTTCTTTCTTGTACTTAACCTTGGCTTTTCGTCCTTCATTTTTCTTGTACTGGCGTAAATCAGTTAAAGGACGACTTAGCCCCGGCGATGAAACATTAAGTCGGTATTTCTTTTCAAATAACTCGTGTGCTTCCATCAAAAAACCAAGTTCTCTGCTGATATCAGCACATTCATCCAAATTAACTCCACGATCTTGTGCGTCTATATACAACCATACTTCATTTAAACCGCTACCGGTTTTGTACTCTATATCAACGATAAAGAGATCCTTAGGCTCTACTAATGGAGTCGCTAAGTCTTTAATAATTTGTATGATATCTAACTGCATGATCCGGGAAATAAGGACAAAAAAAAGCGAGTGCCTTCACGACGCTCACCTAGATTTTAAATATAGCCTTAATTATGGAATCTTTCAAAGATTGATCTGGGGTTTGTTTAGATCCGTGATTTATTCAGGATCAATAGCGTCCTAAACGTTTAAAAAAAGAGAGAAAGAACTTTGTATATCCCAACTCTAGCGCAAGCGTCTCGCTTGTGCGTTTAGTATATCAATTCCACTTCCAACAACCCTTTCTTTCCGTAGTAATCTTTTGCGCTACTATACAGCCAATGTTCAGGACTCTCCACATAACCTGCTACAACGCGTCTCGCTTGTGCGTTTAGTATATCAATTCCACTTCTAACAACCGTTTCTTTCCGTAGTAATCTTTCGCGCTACTATACAGCCAATGTTCAGGACTCTCCACATAACCTGCTACAACTGGATTATAATGCAAGTATTCCAACTTTTGATCAATTATTTTATTAGTAGATAACTCAATCGGATGGTTATTCTGCTGCCAGAATTGCCAGTCTCTATTATTTCCATTATTCAAGTCAGCCATCGTCATCATCCGAATCATCCATTCTCTTCTACTTTCTTTGGGATAGCTTTGGATTTCTTTTCTGATAGTAACGAGAGGTAAAGCTTTTAAAATCTCTGAGGATATTTTGCATAGGTTCTTTGTTAGTTCCCATTATCAAATGCACATGACTTGGCATAATACACCATGCATAAAGAACCAATCCCTTTTCTTGCTGGCAGTATTCTAAACTCTCCTGAAGCTTGTCGCAATATACTTTTCTTGTAAATACGTCGATCCAATGTACTACCGCAAAACGTACAAAGTAGGCTTGTTGTTGATCCAGAAATTTATGTTTTCTACTCATCATTACTTGTTTGTACAAGTAAGACAGATTCAAGTACTTTTCCTTACAAAAAAAGCCTGACTCTAATAGTTAGAACCGGGCTTTCATGGTAATTATTTTATCTTTAGCCTTATCGGCACAAGCGGGACGCTTGCGCTAGACGGGGCTTGCAACTTTTAAAATAATTTGGTTTCCCTAATCCGTGAGAAGTATGGCTCCTGCGGCAACACCTTTAATGTTTGCAGCTATAAGATTAAGAATTTCCCCAATTTATAAGAGCTATGATAGCTGTAATGAACATAATGACAAAAATAAATGCTTGATAAAATAGAATTTTTTTTAAGCCAGAAGTTTGATCCCTCCAATTTCTATACAAATCTATATTTTTGACTATATAAATTCCGGTAAAAATTATAATTGCGCCAAACAATAATAAAGCTTCATTTTTCATAAAATCAGTTTTTGCCATTTGATTCTACAGCCACACCCAAAGATTTTTCAAGTTTGTAACTTAAAAGTACTAGTATAGGAAGTCTGCGACTTCCATTCCATCATATCAATATCTCATCCATTGCAAGTATTCCTTTCTTTTCTTTATACCACAATGCGCTGCTATCTGGATACTCTTCGGGATTAAAGCAAAATCCTTCCTTCACCAGATTATAATGAACATAGTTCATTTTCTGATTGTAAAATGTATTAGACGTTATTTCAATAGGTCAATTATCCTGCCTCCAAAACTGGTACGTTTTGTTATTTGAATTTTCCTTGCCTGCTTTTTTAAACATCCAAAGCATCCATGTTCTTCTGCTTTCTTTATTGTTACTCTCCAGGTCGTTGATAATGGCTTTGGCTGTGTATTTTTTAAAGTCTCTTAGTATATCCGACAGATTGAATCCTTCTTTAGCACTTATTATAAGATGGATATGATTCGTCATTAAACACCAACCATGAATCTGTAATCCTTTGATAGCTCTGCAATATTCCAAACTATCAATAATAACCTGTTTATATACTGGTCTCGTAAATACATCAATCCAATCTACTACGGCAAAGGTAATAAAATGTACCTGTTGATGATTATGGATTTTGAATGGCATTGCTGAATTTACTGGTTCTATACCGTAATGCAAGTTACAAACTTGCTTAGCTCCTACTCTTTAAGTCGCAGACTTAAGAGAGCTTGGGTGGAGATGCCCCAAGGTCAGTATTCCCGGATCGAGTTAATTAGTTATTTTTTGCCTTTTCGGCACAAGCGGGACGCTTGCGCTAGACCGGAGACTATAGACCTAAAAATACTGTTTAAAACTCAAAAATATGTATTACGGAAAAAAAATAGCCTCCAAATTTTTCGCGAAAATATTAATTTTCTAGATACAGTTTATAATTTTGAGAGTAAATCTCTTACTCTCAACTCTTTAGTCTCTTTTTAATAAGCCGAAATACTTATTTCAGTTTACCATACATGTATTAAAATTCTTTTTCATCTTTTGTGCTGTTCATTTTATATCATCCTGTGTATTTCAAACTAATTACTATTATGAACAAGATTTCTACCTTTCTCTTTATAACACTTCTCACTTTTTTATTTTCTAACACTCTTAATGCTCAATACGTAGCTCCTTCAACCAAAGCTGAACTTGATGCATCTATTCAACAAAGAGACAAACTCCGTAATAGCTCTGCTTTTAAACATTACCCTGTACGAAGCGTTGGGCCCGTCGTAATGAGTGGACGAGTTACCGACATTGCCGTTCATCCCCAGAATAGTCGGGTTTTTTATGTTGGATATGCCTCAGGTGGAGTATTTAAAACTGAGAATAGCGGGAATACAATGACTCCAATTTTTGATCACGAAGATGCATTGGGAATCGGAGACTTGGCAATATCTAAAGCAAACCCTGATGTTATTTGGGTTGGAACTGGTGAAAATAACAGTAGCCGATCCAGTTATGCAGGTGCCGGAGTATTTAAAAGTATGGATGCCGGAGAAAGCTGGAACTATGTTGGTTTAAGAAATACTCAGCATACGGGGCGTATCATAACTCATCCTACTGATGAAAATGTAGCTTGGGTTGGCGCAGTAGGAGCTCTATACTCAAATAACAGTGAAAGAGGTGTTTATAAAACTGTGGATGGTGGCGAAACTTGGGACAAAACATTATTTGTTAATGATAGCACCGGAGTAATCGATCTTGTTATCCATCCAACTAATCCAGACATCTTATGGGCTTCAACCTGGGAGAAAGATCGTAAGTCATGGAATTTTAAAGAAGGGGGAAATGGATCTGCTATATACAAATCTACAGATGGTGGAGAAACATGGAATAAAGCCGTAAATGGATTTCCACAGGGAAGTTTCGTAGGTAGAATTGGATTAGATGTGAGCCAATCAAATCCTAATGTAATCTATGCTGTGGTTGACAATCAGTTTGAAATGAAAGAAGAAACTGAGTCTGATGATGAAACTGCACTTACCCAAACTTCTTTCATTGAAATGTCAGACAAAGACTTTGCGAAACTCGATAATAAAAAATTAGAAACTTTCCTTCGCAGAAATGGGTTCCCTGCAAAATATACTGCTGAAAAAGTTAAAGCCGATGTAAAATCGGGAACTTACAATGCTAAAGCTTTAGGAGAATATCTTGGTGATGCAAATGCCGCACTTTTTAATACAAGTATAAAAGGATTAGAAGTATATCGCTCTGATG
Organism: uncultured Balneola sp.; assembly: GCA_963975485.1. Classification (GTDB taxonomy): domain Bacteria; phylum Bacteroidota; class Rhodothermia; order Balneolales; family Balneolaceae; genus Balneola. Next base: position 11,296 of record CAXBHO010000057.1, read on the forward strand.
ATGGCGGGGCGAATTGGAGTAAAACCCATGATTATGAAATTCCTCGTGTATTCAATACGTACGGTTATTATTTCGGGGAGATTCGCGTAGATCCAAACGATGAAAATACAATTTATACGTGGGGTGTTCCTTTCATCAAATCGACAGACGGTGGTAAAACATGGGAATCACGAGCTAATAATGATCCGGTTCATGTCGATCATCATGCAATGTGGATTGATCCTGCTGATTCGGAACATATTTTGTTAGGTAATGATGGTGGATTATATGAAAGTCATGATGGCGGACTTAATTTTATCCATCACAACGTGGCTGCACTTGGTCAGTTTTATACCGTAAGTGTAGATATGGAAGAACCATACAATATTTATGGTGGTCTTCAAGATAATGGTACGTTTTTTGGTCCTTCTACCTCTACACCAAATAGAAACCGTCCTTGGGAGCGATTGTTTGGTGGAGATGGAATGCATGTTTTTGCAAATCCACAAAACCCTGATATTGTTTATGTAGGATTTCAGTATGGAAATTATTTCAGATTAGATAGAGACAAAGGAACAACTGATGGCATTACTCCTAAACACGATATTGGAGAGCCTCGTTACAGATATAACTGGAATACTCCTATTAATTTAAGCCATCATAATCCTGATGTGGTCTATTTCGGATCACAAAAATTAAATCGCTCTTTAAATCGTGGTGAAACTTGGACAGCTATTAGTCCTGATCTAACAAATGATTATCCTAATGGTGATGTACCCTACTCTACAATTTCGACTATTGCTGAATCTCCACTCGATTTCAATCAGATTTGGGTTGGTACGGATGATGGAAATATTCAATTGACCAAAGATGGCGGAGCAAGTTGGACAAATGTTACTAACAATCTTCCTAAAGACCTTTGGGTGAGTGAAGTTCATGCTTCTATATATGATAAGAGAACAGCATACGCTTCTTTAAATGGTTACCGATTCGATAACTTTGATACTTATTTATACAAGACAACTGATTTTGGTAAGACATGGATTTCTGTAAAAGGTAATCTTCCAAATGAAGTCGCTAATGTAATTCTTCAGGATCCTGTAGTTCCTTCTATTCTATATGCAGGCTTAGATCATGGAACTTATATCAGTTTTAATGATGGCAAAGAATGGCATTATCTGAATCAATTGCCAAATGTTGCAAGCTATGATATGGTTGTTCATCCAAGAGAACTAGAGCTTGTTATAGGAACTCATGGCCGTAGTATTTGGGTAGCAGATGTTAAACCATTACATGTTGTTTCTAAGCGCATGAATGAGAAAATAACCGGTTTTTCTCCTGAAGATATTCGTTATTCCGAAAGATGGGGCGAACAGTCCGTTCCATACAGGGAAGCCTTTACCCCAAGTGTTGATTTGATGTATTTCATAACCAACAAAAAAGGAGAAGAAGTAGAAATCACCATTTACAATAAAGATAAAGAGAAAATATTTTCGACCAAAGAAAAAGCACTTTTTGGTTTCAATATTTATGAGTGGGATCTCGTTATTGGTTCTGTTAACGATGGAAATAATGAGTACTTACAAAAAGGAGAGTATAAAATTGAATTTAAAAGTGGAAAATCAACTCATGAAGTGGACTTCAATGTTAAATAAACTCAGCTTAATATGTATCTCAGCAGCTCTTTTAATTGGCTGTGGAGATTCCAAAAAGAAAGATCAATCCAAAGATAAAGGACGCATTTTAGAATACACCAATCAGCTTTCATTTATTAATGAATCCGGAGAGGTTGTTTCCACGTTAGATTTTGTAAAAGCAGACGATCCCAATGAAAGAAATCAGGGCCTTATGGATGTTACTTCAATGCCTCCCAATGCTGGAATGGTGTTCTATTTTGATACTGAAGAAGAGCAAAGCTTTTGGATGATGAATACGCCACTTCCCCTAGATATCATGTATGTAAATTCAGATAGCGTGATTGTCAGTATATATAAAAGCACTACTCCATTTTCTGATAAGAGTTTACCTTCAGGAGCTCCGGCGAAATACGTTATAGAGACAAACGCCGGTTATAGCATATCGAATGATATCAAAGAAGGGATGAAAGTACGTTTTTGAACAGAGGAACAGAGGAACAGAGGAACAGAGGAACAGAAAAAGTTTAAGTTCCTTAAATTAAAGTTCAAAATTTAATTCAAAGTTCTTTGTTCAATGTTCCATAGCTTCTTCTTTATCTGCAAATTCGTGAAGGAAATCCATCACATGAGAAACGTTTTCTTTTGAGCCAATATATATGGGTGTTTGTTCGTGAATTGATGTAGGAACTATTTCCATAATTCGTTGATGTCCATCGGTAGCCATTCCTCCCGCTTGCTCTATGATAAAACTCAACGGATTGCATTCGTACATTAATCTTAATTTACCATTTGGATATTTTTTGCTGTGCGGATAAATAAAAATTCCACCTTTGATCAATGTTCTATGTAAATCGGCAACCATTGAACCAATATATCGCGCTGAGTAAGGCCTGCCTGTTTCTTCGTCTTCTTCCTGGCAATACTTTATGTATTTTTTAAGCCCAAGTTCCCATGAGTTATAACTCCCTTCATTAATACTGTAAATCTTACCATGATCAGGAATCTGAACTTTCCTATCGCTAAGAATGAATTCTCCCAAACTAGGATCTAAGGTAAATAAGCTCACGTTTAATCCTGTTGTATAAGCTAAAGTAGTACTGGAACCATAAAGTACATAACCTGCAGCAACCTGCTTTGTTCCCGGTTGTAAAGCGTCCTCTTCCCTTACTGCTTTATCAAAACGGGGTTCTCTCATATAAATGGAAAAAATACTTCCGATAGATACATTCACATCGATATTAGAAGATCCATCAAGTGGATCCATATACACAATATATTTTCCTGCGGTACTTCGTAGCCTTACGATTCCATCATTCTCTTCTGAAATTACCATACAAGTAATTCCTGATCGATCCAGCGCTGAAATCAATTGACTGTCTGCAAAAAGATCGAGTTTTTTTACAGATTCACCATGTATGTTTGTGGAACCATCAAAACCAAGAATATTAGTAATTCCGGCTTTGTTTACTTCTCTTGAAATAATTTTTGCTGCAAGGCTGATATCTCTTAAAAGTTGAGAAAGCTCTCCGGTTGCTCCTGGAAATCTATTTTGAGCCTGGATAATAAACTCTTCTAACGTTACCAATCTTTCTTCTTTCTGTGTAGTCATATAATCCCTAATAATTTATATGGAAGCGCTTTTCTGTAATATATGAATGTTTTTAGATCAATTTCTCTTTAAAATTTCTTAATCTCCTTTAGCAATGCTTGTGCCTTAGATTTTAGCTCTTCTAAACTTCCATCGTTAGAAATGATATAATCAACTTGATCACTCATTTTATTAAAATCCTGCTGTTTGGAAACACGATCTAATACGAGCTCTTTCTGCGAATTATCTCTTTCCACAACGCGATTAACTCTTGAATTAAGATCTGCAGTTACTAAGACAACAAAATCCAGATCTTTTGGGCGGCCATATTGCAGGAGAATGGCTGCTTCTTTAACAAACACATCTATACCTTCTTTCTTTTTTTTATCGGCTAAGTGAGCTACTTCTTTCCAAAGTGAAGGGTGAACAAGTTTATTTAAGTCTTCAACTCTACCCTTTTCAAAAGCTTCTTCTGCTAAATAAGAACGATTTAAACTTCCATCCGGATGGTAAGAACTCTCTCCAAACGTAGATTTTATTTGAGCTATAAGCTCTTCATTTTCGACCATGATCTTTTTAGCGACATCATCAGCATACACAACAAATGCTCCTGATTTTTCCCATTCTTTGCATAAAGTAGTTTTACCTGAACCAATTCCTCCTGTTACGCCGACTTTGATCATCAATCATTTACCTATTTTAGAGTTATCATGATCCGAATTATAATGAAGCCCTCTGTTTTCAGTTCTGTTCATTGCGAACTTAATAATTAAATAAGCTACCGAAGTAAGGTTCCTAAGCTCACAAAGCGGAACACTCACACTGGTTCTTTCATAGAATTCTTCAATCTCCTCGTACAATAATGTGAGCCGTCTCAACGCCCGTTTCAAGCGTAAATCACTTCTTACAATCCCCACATAATCCCACATTATTTGCGCAAGCTCGTCTCTGTTATGTGAGATTAAAATCCATTCTTTGGTATTGAAGGTATTGGTCTCGTCCCATTCCGGGATATCTACTTCGTTACTATAGTTTAAAAACTCTTCTGACGCTTTTTCTGCAGCTTTTTTAGCAAAATACAATGCCTCTAACAAACTATTTGAAGCTAAGCGATTAGCCCCATGAACCCCGGTTGACGCCGTTTCTCCACATGCAAACAACCTGTTTATGGATGTTTTGCCATTCAAATCTGTTTCAACACCGCCACAGAGATAATGGGCTGCTGGTACCACAGGAATTTGATTTTTAGTGATATCCAGTCCATAAGACATACAGGTTTCAAAAATAGTGGGGAACTCTTTTTTTACGGAAGCAGAGTCAAGATGAGTAACATCCAGAAATACACTTTTATCCCCTCTTTTTTTAAGTTGATCGTCTATTGCACGGGCAACGATATCACGTGGAGCCAAATCTTTTCGTTCATCGTATTCCGCCATAAAAGCTTCACCATCCGAATTTCGCAGTATACCGCCGAAGCCTCGTAAAGCCTCTGATATAAGAAATGAATCCGCACCTTCTATATTTAATGACGTTGGATGGAACTGAACAAATTCCATATTTAAAATCTTAGCTTTCGCTCTGTATGCCATGGCGATACCATCTCCTGTAGCAATCTTTGGATTGGTGGTATGTTGGTATACCTGCCCGATGCCACCGGATGCCAACACTGTTACTTTTGAAACTATTTTCCGAACGGCACTCTTCTTTTCATCATAAACATAGGCCCCAAAACATTGAGTTTCTGAAGAAGGGATAACTGTACTGCCCAAGTGATGCTCTGTCAATAGGTCCATCGCGAAATGATATTCGAGAACAGTAATATTTGGATGTTCTTTGACTTTATTAACCATCACGTTTTCAACTTCAAAGCCTGTTGCATCTACCGTGTGGACGATTCTATTATTCGAATGACCTCCTTCTCTGCCAAGATCTAAACCATCATCTTTTCGCGTAAACCGAACGCCGGAGTTGATCAGCTCATGGATTAGATTAGGAGCATCCTTTACCATTAGCTCAACAGCTTCAGCATTACAAAGTCCATCTCCTGCAATAAGTGTATCTGAAATATGGTTTTCAAAAGAATCATTATCCAAATTCATTACGCTTGCAATGCCACCCTGAGCGTATCGGGTATTCGCTTCCATCATTTTATCTTTAGTGACAATGATCACCTTTCCACTTTCAGCCGCTTTTAACGAAAAAAATAATCCCGCAAGACCGCTTCCAATTACCAGAAAATCAGATTTGAGCATAGTAGTTTAGTTGAAGAGACTCCAGCCGTTTTAAGAAAAAATAACTAATCACATATTTGATATGTACTACAGAATTAAGCGAAAAACAAGCATTTTTTCTATCCAACGGATTAACAAAAATTTTGATTAGTCTTGGTGCTCAGTTGAAATCATCAAGAGATAAGCCTTAATAAAATCATCCAAATCTCCATCCATCACTCCATTTACATTTGAAGTTTCATGATTAGTACGATGATCTTTCACACGTTGATCATCAAACACATAACTTCTGATTTGTGATCCCCACTCATTTTTTCCTTTTGTACCTTCGAGACGAGCTTTTTCCTCTTCCTGAATTTCTTTCTCAAGTTCGTAAATTCTGGACTTCAGCAAAACCATCGCCTTTTCACGATTCTGTAGCTGTGATCGTTCTTGTTGACATTCGGCTACCACTTTTTCCGTTCTTCCATCTGAAAGTTCTCCTTCCCAAATTAATCGAACTCCGGTTTCAACTTTGTTCACATTCTGGCCACCTGCACCGCTGGAATGGAAACGCTGAAGCTCTACTTCGCTTTCATTGATATTCACTTGAATCGAATCATCAATCAAAGGAGAAACAAAAACCGAACAAAAAGAAGTATGTCGGCGGGCATTACTATCAAATGGAGAAACGCGAACTAAACGATGAACACCGCTTTCAGCTTTTAGAAATCCATAAGCATTCGTTCCCTGAACCTCAATAGTTGCTGATTTTATTCCGGCAACATCTCCGTCTTGGTAATCTATATTAGAAACTTTAAAATCATTCTTTTCAGCCCAGCGCACATACATTCGGTACAACATTTGAGCCCAATCCTGGCTTTCAGTTCCCCCTGCTCCCGGGTTAAATGACACAACCGCATCTCGTTGATCATCCGAACCGTTGAGCATATTTCTAAGCTCTAACACTTCCAGCTTTTTCTCTAGTTTTGCATACTCAGATTCAAGTTCATCGCCAACATCTTCTCCCATTTCTTCAAACTCAAGAAATACATTAATGCTGTCTCTGAGATCATTCAAATTATCCCAAGATTCAACCAAACTCTTTTCATGGTCTATTTGCTTCATCACTACTTGTGCTGAAGTTGGATCATTCCAAAATTCGAGATCTTGGGTCTTCTCGGTAAGTTCTATTATGCGGACTTTTCTTTTGTCGTAGTCAAAGATACCCCCTGAGCGAATCCACGCGCTCATAGAGTTCATTTAAATGATCTTTATTAATTGCCATTCGAATAGTTAAATTTTAGTCTTTTCCGCTGCGTGTAAGTAGCAGTCCAAGAAATAACCCTGCCGCAAAAGCAATACCAAGTCCTTGTTCAGGATTCGCTCTTACATATCGACGCGCATTACGGTACTCATGGCGAACTTCACGTTCTAATCTGTCTTTTTCATACTGAAGACGATCTAACGCTTTGTCATAGCCTTCAATAGCTTTTTGCTCTATAATATCGCCTGCTTTTTCTAAACCTTGCTCGATTCTTTTTTTACTTTCTGATGTACTCATAATTTTCCTTTATTTTTGAAGTTGAAAATACAAATTTAACAGCACATTGTTTAGTGATTCAGCTGAACCTTCCTAAAAAATATGCTAAGTTCTGTGGATGAAAAAAAAGCTTTCAACCCTTTGGTTTAAATACCTCACTTCCAGTTATCTTATATACAATACATGCTGGGAAGATCCCAAAATTGATAGATTTTTACTTGAAATCGATAATTCCAGCAATTTATTAATGATAACGAGTGCAGGTGAGAATGCGTTCGACTACCTCTTAGATAATCCGAAATCGATCGATTGTGTGGATATTAATCCATACCAAAATTACTTAATAGATCTAAAATATTCGTTATTCAAAAGTAGCAATCATAAGTATTTAACCGATCTTTTCTTAACGGGGAAATCACATCGGTATCAGGAAATATACGAATCCATAAAACCTGATCTTAGAGACGATTCAAAAGCATTTTGGGATTCGAGAATAGCATGGTTTTCCCCTCAAAATGGGTTTTACAAGCACGGTTTAACCGGAAGATTTGCCAAATTTCTCAACACTATAATTGATCTTAAAAAAGTACGAGCTAATATTCAACATATCATTAGTGAGAGTTCTGAAGAAAAAAGAACTCTACTATTTAATGAGCATATAGAACCTATTTTGTGGAAAGTTTTAAGCCAAAGATTCTGGAAGTCTGATTGGATTTTAGGATTTGCCGGAATTCCTTCTACCCAAAGTGGCAGCATGACCAATTTGAATGAGTATATGAAAAATACGATTAGAAATATTTTCGTTGAACAAGGTGTGAAAACAAATTATTTCTGGCGGTTGTATCTGGAGGGTAGTTATTCAAACGAATGTAAGCCAAGCTATCTAAAAAAAGAAAAATTCGATGTAATAGCGGCTCGAACAACCAAATTAAACTATACGAACCAATCGGTAACTTCTTTTCTAAATTCATCACAAAAAAAATATTCACATTTTATTCTTTTAGATCATCAGGATTGGTTAATTGGAAATGGAACCGATGAACTAGAAAAAGAATGGATTGCTATATTGAAAAGAGCTAAACCCAAAGCCAAAATTCTATTTCGATCTGTTCATAAAGATCTGGATTTCCTACCCAAATTTGTTAAGGATAGAGTTTCCGCTCTTCCCATCGATCAAAACTATTTATTGAAAAATGATAGAGTGGCTACCTATCCTTCAACTTTTCTTTTAGAAGTCAATGTTTGATTCAGTCAATTCATACTACAAATTCCATTCTAAGATTTATGATTTTACAAGATGGAGTATCTTGTTTGGAAGAAACTCTATTCTGGATTGCTTGCCTAAATTATCATCAGAGGATCCTAAAATTCTCGATTTAGGATGTGGAACGGGGAAACATCTCACTAAGCTAGCTGAAAAATATCCTGAAGCCCAAATAACAGGATTAGACGCTTCCGTTGAAATGCTTACAAAAGCTCAAGCAAAAATTAGTTTGTTACCAACTATTAGTATTCAAAAATCATCCTTTAATGAGTTTCTCAGCGAAAAAAATACGTACGATTTGATCTTATGCTCATATTCCCTTTCAATGTTTGGAGATAAAACCCCTTTTCTTGCTGATATTTATTCCTCACTAAAAGAAAATGGTACCATCATAGTTATGGATTTTGATACTACCCCCTTTCCATTTTTCGAGCGTTGGATGAACTTTAATCATGTTCAAATTTCAGGAAACCTATTCAATGAGCTCCAACATTTATTTAAAATACAATTCCACAAAACTAAAAAAGGCTATTTTGGATTATGGAAATATTCACTTTTTATAGGTACTAAGTAATGGATTCCAAAAAAAAATCAGTATCATTGAGGTGCTCAAAAAAGGGCTTCCACACAACTAATTCATGCAAGAACTACTCACAAACACCAAAACAGCTTTTAAGTATAAATCTACCAAAGATTTAAAATTGGCAAAATGGATTTATGGGATCATGCACAAATATCCTGATCTAGTTTTGGTTTTAAGCGAACTCGGAATGTTTGCTGTAAAATGGAAACTTCCTTTTGCTGAGAAAGTGGTTTATAATACTTTCTATAAAGTGTTTTGTGGCGGAAAAGACCTGAAAGATTGTATTTCAGTAATCGATAATCTTAACGCTTTTGGCGTTGAAACGGTTTTGGATTATGGCGCTGAAGCTAAAGATTCCGAGGAAGAATACGAAGCTGTTACTCAGGAATTTTTGAAAGCCATACGCTTTGCCGGTAAACACGAATCTATTCCCTTGATCAGCATGAAAACAACGGCCATCGCTGATTTTGAACTCTTGGAAAAGTATAGTGAGCCTTCTTCAATTAAAACTCCTCAAGAAGTAATTGATTGGGAAAGAGTTAAAGCTCGGTTTGAATTGATCTGCCAAACGGCTCATGAAAATAAGGTTAGTATTTTCGTTGATGCAGAGGAAAGCTGGATTCAAGGCGCTTTAGATTCTATGGTTTTGGATATGATGAGGAAATACAATACGGACTTCCCAACTCTTTATAACACGTATCAAATGTACTTGAAGAGCTCTCTCAAAAGATTGACTTCACAATACGAAGAAATGCAGAAATCCGGTCTTTTCTTTGGGGCTAAGATTGTTCGTGGCGCTTATATGGATAAAGAATCTGCCCGAGCAGAAAAGCTTGGTTTAGAAGATCCAATTTATGCAACTAAAGGTGATACGGACGATGCCTATAACGAAGCCATTCTTTTCTGCTTTCAACATCGTGATGATCTGTCGTTTTGTTGCGCATCTCACAATCGTGAAAGCTGTATTATGTTGTTAGAATTGATAAAGGAAAATAAAGTCGAAAATCATCCAAATATTTCGTTTTGTCAGCTGTATGGAATGAGTGATAACCTCACCTTCAATTTGGCTACTCAAGGCGTTAGAAGCATGAAATATCTTCCTTATGGTTCCGTTCAAAACACCTTTCCTTATTTAGTTCGCAGAGCACAAGAAAATACTTCCATTACTAATGATGCTTCCCGTGAATATCTAATGCTTAGTGAAGAACTGGAGCAACGAGAGAAAGCGAAAAGAAAAACAATTGAATCCTGAACAGAGGAACTTAGAACATCGAACCGAAGAACGTTGAACTGAGGAGCAGTAGAACATCCAACCGAAGAACATCCAACTTCCAACCGATGAACGTTCTTCGGTTACGAAAGTCATCCTTGTAGATGTTAGCTAATTCGTTGACAAAAAACTTTTAGAAACTAACTCAAAAACCTAAATAGGACCATCCCGAATTTATTTCTCCAAAGGAGCCCTATGGACGGGATCTTTGTGGGGAATTTAAGTTTGATGCTAGTGTTGCTACCATAAAGAAAATATGGCACTAATTTAATTACCAGCTTTGCATATAATTTGGCTTAAGTTATTTGTTAATTGGTAAGATGAGTTAAATTCCTCCCCTTTTGGTTCTGGTCTAAATAACGACTATACCAATTAACCATTAACGACACTAGAGCGATCCGTCGAACCGAAGCGTGTTTCTCCTGATGAAATTATTCGGCAAGCTTGGAATATGAGAGAAAAAGTGAGAGAAAATTTATCCGCTGAAGAGATTCAGGATGTCATTGTATCATAATATATCCCTCTAGGTTCAAGTTAGAAGTGCAACAATTAGTGATTTTTTTCATAGCATTCTTTTGGGGTTTCATAGTTGAAATAAAATTGGTAGCCTCGCCGCTTAACCGCAGGGCCGTTAGTGGGCTACAATAGATTTATAGGAATCATGGTGCTCCACATATTTTCCAACTAACACTATCTCGATTGCTCTTGACTGTGCATAAACAGCGTTCCTAATCGTTCGTATACCATAACTGTATAATCCCGGTGCTGAACAGAGCGCCAACTAACACTGCGAAAAGTAATCTGTATTTCAAGTCTGAAATGTTAAAGGCATACCAAGCATTTAGTAAGCCCACCCATAGCGCTCTGCTATCTATTTTACCAACATTAATTTGCCCGTTTCTACCCTGCCCTCAACTATTATGCGGTAAATATATACACCACTCGACCAATCATCTGCCTGAATGCGGTGCACATACCGCCCGCGACTTTGTTCACCGTCAAAAACGGTTTCGACCAGTTTGCCGAGCATGTCAAAAATCTCAAGTTTAACCTTCGAACTCTGAGGTAGTTTGTATGATATACTCGTGTAGGCGTTGAATGGATTTGGATAGTTTTGTTCCAGTTCAACGGTTCGGTTCTCTTCTATTGCATCGCCGTTCAACGAGATTAGAATAGGACTTGGAACATTAGCCCCATTATGGGTAATGCGGATTTTATCTGAATTTTTCTGAGCGAACCTGGGACGATATCCCACCAGAATCTCCTGACTTTGCCCCGGTTCAATATTCAAAAATATTGAGCTGCTGTTCAATAAAAAGGATCCGGTTCCTGAAGACAACTCAACCCGACCTATTAGTGCGTTTTCTGAACTAATATCATTAGTGATTACAATGGTGGTATCGAGCCGATTTCTGACATTGGTCACTCCGAAGTCGATCTCAGAATCATCCACTTGAACAATGGACTGCGCACCCAGTAGCGCAAAACAACCACCACCGAGTGGCCAGCCAGTATCTGCGAAGATTCCACACATAACGGGCCCAGGGGAGTGAATGGCAAAGGCGTTATCCATCTGAGGACGCATCAGGGCATTTTCAGTATTTGTGAAAATAGCTTGGTCTAAATGTGAGAAACTGGAGCCACCCTCCCAAGTCTGCGGTGCATAGACAGGAACCGGAAGATCCACATAGGCTTCATTGGCCTGATCACCAATAAAAAACAAACCACTGCTGTTTCCTGTTACAGCATTATAGAGTGCGTTGGAGGAGTTAGGGTAGATATTTTCATTAAGTACAGATTGACTAAATCCATCTTCAATAAATGTATCGTAAACAAATGGAAGAACAGGATCATCACCCAGTCCCCACTGTGCGACCTTGGTATCAGGATCACCTCTCATAGAGCCGGTGAATCCGAGACCGTGGCCAATCTCATGCATGGCTACAGTCACAAAATCGATAAGTCCACCGGGTGTATTTGCATCCGTTTCAAAATACCATGACCTGTAAGATGAATTCATATTCACCACAATATCGTGCTCAACACCAAATTCATTTCCTGAAAGAAGATCTTCGCCTTCAATGGCACTTGCCTGCGCAATTGGGTACCAGGCATCGTTTATTGGGTAAATAAGAGTGGGCCCTGCACTGCCTAGGGTATTGCCTTCTAAAGCCGTCCAGTTTGCTTCAATTTTTATCGGTATTTCTGAATCAATATGAGATTCCCAGATAGACATTGCGTACTCAAATGCGTTGCGGGCTTGCTGAGGCCAACTCCCAACATAGTCAACCTGAATTAAAGCCATCTTTGCACGGAAATCACCTTTTTTGCGGAAATCATCCACACCTTTGTAATAGAAAACATCCCTGAATGTCGGTTCAAAGGTGCAGATCTGCTCTTGATCCGGGGCAAGTCTCGCCAGTACACCCGGATCAGTGCCCTGGATGTTGTTTTGAGCCTGAGCAGGTGCTAATCCCAGCAAGATCAGTATTTGAAGTATCAATAATGTATTTATAGCTTTTTGCATAATGTAATAAATATGATATCCGGCAGTTCGCAACCAAATAATGTGGGATAATAGGTTTGAATAAAAAAATTATGTGAAATGTGATTCCCTCAGTGCTCTGTAATAATCAAACAACTCAAGGGTATCACTTCTTTCAATTAAATTAAAATTTATTTCGTTTCCCTGCCAAAGTTCTTTCAAGTTTGTGACTTTCATTCTAATGCTTCCTACCAAAATCTCATCCATTACAAGTAATACTTTGTTTCTTTATACCATAACACACTACTAAATGGGTAATTTTCCGGCTTAAAACAAAACCCTTTTTTACCCAGATAATTTACTGCGGAAAAAGATCGCCAATATTCAGGCTTGTGAACAAAACCGGCTTTAAACTAAAATCCAACAAATTACGCACACATTAGTGACTATCTGCTTCATCAGCCTTATCAGCGTTCCAAATCAGCGCAATCAGTGATCCAAATCAGCGCAATCAGT
>CAXBHO010000058.1:0-23631 GCA_963975485.1 uncultured Balneola sp.
AAATCCATTATGCCGCTTAAACAAGGTACGTTTAATTACCGTCAGGTTAATATTACCGCATGCAAATGCAAAAGCTGATATTAAAACAATTGCTTTGATCTTCATAATGTGTTGTTTAAAAATACTATAAATAAAATTATCGAAATTATTGTACTACTAACTACTTGTTAAATTTAGGAATATAACTTTTAATGATTCCCCAAAAACCTTTAGCTGGTTTTCTGTTTTTTTGTTTTCTATCGGTTGCTTTTTCTATCCTATTAGGACGATCTAATTCATTCCAAACCTTAGTCTTTTTCTTAGGTTCTGATGCCTTTTTACTATCCTTTTTTGTGGGTTTTTTTGAATCCGATTTATCACTTTTAAGTTTAACCTCTACTTTACTCTTAGTCTCTTTCTGTTTGGTTTCAAGTGATGATTCTGACTTAGATTTCTCTTCTTGCTGAGGCTTATTTTTTAATTCAACAACTACCTTCCCATCTTTATTTGTTGAAATTTTAACCGTTTCCTTATCAACATTAACAGGCTCTGATGGTTTAGAACTTTTCTTTTTTATTGAAGTTTCAGCGCTTGTTTTCTCTGAAGCCTTCTTCGTCTCTTTTTGTGTTGATTTTTTTTTGTTTTTTCTGGAGGTCTTCTTCTCTTCCGGTAAATCTAATATTCTAAGATCATCTCCAACCTTTTTCTTTATTGGATCAAAGTATTTCTCATCTGCCTTGCTCACTAAAGTTATCGCTATGCCTTCTTTATCATAACGGCCTGTTCTACCGCATCTATGTATGTAATCTTCAACTGCTCTTGGCACGTCAAAATTTATAATCACTGAAACATTGTCTATATCAATTCCGCGAGCTAACACATCAGTAGCCACAATTACAGGAACGGTTCCATTTTTAAAAGCTCGTAAAGAAGCTGTTCGTTCTTCCTGAGTTCTATCTCCATGGATACTTCCTGCATTAATTCCTTTCTTTTTTAAAGCACGCTCAAGTTCGTTGGTACCTTTTTTTGTAGCAGAAAATACAATACAGGAACTCCAGTCAAGTTCATCTAAAAGATCTTGAACTGCTCCTAATTTTTTTCTTGGTGGAGCAAAATACGCACGCTGATCAACTTGCTTTGAGGTGGTTGATGCTTCGATCTGAATTTTGACCGGATCTTTCATGACGCTTTTCATCAGCTTTTCCAGCTCTTTTGGCATCGTAGCTGAGAACAACATGGTATGTCTTTCTTTCGGAAGCTTGTCAATAATATGATTCACATCAGGTAAAAAGCCCATGTCTAACATCCTGTCTGCTTCATCTAATACTAAAAAATTAATATTGCTGAAATCGACATCCAAGACCTTCATTTGGTCGATCAACCTGCCGGGAGTAGCAACTACAATATCAACTCCAGCCCTAATTGCATTGGCTTGTCGAGAAAAATCTTCTCCTCCAATAATAGTTGCAGAACTAATACCTGAATGATAACCCAAAGCAAAAATCTGCTCATCAATTTGTTGAGCAAGCTCTCTTGTTGGTGATAAAATCAGAGCTCTGGTACCTTCTGAAGGGTTTCGTAGTATTAATTCAATAATCGGGATTACAAAAGCTCCCGTTTTTCCAGTGCCGGTTTGTGCAGCTCCTAAAATATCTTTGCCTAGTAAGGCTTCCGGAATACCTTGCTCTTGAATGGGCGTAGGTTCGGAATAACCAACATCGGTTAATCCCATTTGTAGAGACTCATGGAGCTCAAAATCTTTAAATGTCAAAGTGCTTAATTTCTTAAAAGTTCAAAATCATATAAATATACATAGAAAGTACGGAATTTATATTCCATTTTGGTGGTAATTTCCAGTACTTTTAAAGCTGAATTTAAATATCAAACAAAAAAACATTATGACTTTTAAAAATTCATCAAGATTAGCCATTGCTTTCCTTTTATTGGTTGGCTTAGCTTGTGACAATTCAAATAATTCATCTATCACTAAAGAAGCATCCCTTTCATCGGCTCAGGACAGCATAAGTTTTGCTCTGGGTTACCAAAATGGTGATTTCCTGGCACGTGAAGGTGCTACCGAATTTAGCTACGATGCTTACATTTCCGGTTTCATTAACGGAATTGAGCAAACCGAAGTACTCGATCAAGCAACCAGAAATTCTTTGATTAATGATTTTAGGATTCAACTAACATCAGCTATTAAAGAAAAGAATAGAACTGAGGGCGAAGCTTTTTTAGCTGAAAATAAGACCAAAGAAGGTGTTATTGAGACCGAGTCAGGTTTACAATACAAAGTTATTGAAGAAGGAACAGGAGCTTCTCCTACCGCAGAAAGCACCGTTGAAGTTCATTATGAAGGAACACTCATCGATGGTACTAAATTTGACAGTTCTTATGATAGAGGAGAAACCATTGAATTTCCTCTTAATGGAGTAATTCGAGGTTGGACTGAAGGAGTTCAATTAATGAAAGAAGGTGCAACATATATGTTCTATATTCCTTCTGATTTAGCTTATGGTGAAAATCCGCGTCCGGGTGGCCCGATTAAACCAAACAGCGCTCTAATTTTTAAAGTAGAGTTGATTTCCGTGAAGTAGAAAAATTCTTTGAAAAAAGAAAAGCTCGTATGTTTTACATACGAGCTTTTTTATGTAGAGTGTTTCTTTTTAAGAATTCATGTTAAGTAATAGAAGAATTCTTGTAGCAGATTCAATACTAGCTTCTGTCATTTGACCGGATTCAGCAGCATCTGATGCTGAAGATAATCCTGACTCAAAGCTTGAGAATACATTCAACGCTACATTTGCTGAGACAGCTGATACAATTGAATTATCATAGATAGTTTTTGCACCAGTAGTTGAATTAATAGTTACATTTACGTTAAGTATGAATTCAGCATTAATTGAAGAGTCATTTCCCATTGATTCCTCAACTCTGGCCTGGAAACTTTCAAATGCAGCTTCTATCTCTGATTTTGCTCCAAGAGCAGCTTTTACATCCGCCATCAGTTGAACACCAGCATCACGAATATCAGATTTTGTATCCTCACTCATTTCTGATGCTTCTGCTTCTGCTTCAACTGCAGCTTTTAAAGCAATGGCAGCCATTACAGATACTTGAGAACGTACTTCGTTTTTAACGTTTTCGCTTGTACTGCTTATGTTATTAACCATTAATCTTGCCCACAAGCTTAGCGCTGCAGATGCTTTATTAGCTTCAACTTCTGCACTTGCAAACGCATTTGCAGATGTTTCAAGGAAAAGATCAATAGCTGCTTCCTCTTCTTCTGTGTTAGAAGCTTCATTCAAATCAGACTCTAAGCGAGCTTGAGCATCAACTAAAATTTTAATTGATGTTTCAAGTTTTTCTTGAGCATTACCTTCAACTTCTTCGGCAAAGAAATCAGCTCTGGCTTGAGCAGAGTTTGCAATAGCTACTGCAAATTGTGCTATTAAATTAGCATTATTCTTTACTTCAGCAGCATTATTAGAAGTAATTACGGCTTCAATGTCTGATTTTAGTGTAAGATCACTATCACCATTTGACACGATTTTAGCAAAAATTTTAGTTTCTGCTGTTGATTCTTCATCAATAGGCTTAAGAATTATATTAGATCCATTTTCAACGTTAGATGAAAGGAATCCCATTGTTTTTTCGCCTTCATGTTCTGCTATAACAACAAAATTTTGAGCTGCCTTAGCATCGAAAGTAAGCGAAAATTCACCACTGGCATTAGTTGTAGTTTCTACGCCATCTAATACTTCAATAGAACCATTTGATGTTACCGTTCCCATGGTTACTACTGTTCCTTCAGGAAAAGCCTTAGCTTTAGCTTGTGATTGTTCCACAGAACCATTTACGGTTGCTGAATCACTATTATTAGTGTCTGAACATGCAAAGCTTATTACGGCAAGCATTAGAATCATTACTGGGTATTTATAAAATTTATTAGTCAACATAATATTTATTGGTTTTGTTTTGATTAACTACTCCCTTAAATATTTCACAGTTAAAAATGTTCCAAAATCAAGATTAGATAATTCTAAACATCCAACACGTTTTCGTATTCGTAAAGATTTTCTTTACTGTTTTTTATACTCTTAGAGTAATTAAAAAATTCTAAGAGTAATTCTGTAGTTAATAACAGATATTAAAATAGGAGAAAGGATATCATCCTAACTCCTATGAATATGTTGGCTTTTTCGGGGTACAATATTAAAGCTGCAACAAATTTTGTTGTGGCTTTTTTAATTTTCAGCTAACTAATTTCTGAGGTATTGAACTAAATCGTTTAATTTTCAATTGAATAATTTCCGAGATTAGTTCTCTTTTACCAATTACAAGAGTACTTTCCCTGGCTCTTGTTACACCTGTATACAATAATTCTTTAGTTAAAACGGGGTTCAACTTTTCAGGAAGGAATAAAGTTACATTTTTGAACTCTGATCCCTGGCTTTTATGAACCGTTATAGCATAAGCCAGATCGTAATATTTTAGCTGAGCGACAGGAATTTGAGCCGATGAACCAAAACGAATATAGAATTCATTCTGATCGTTCTTGAAACATGTTCCGATTTCGCCATTACGTAACCCTGTTGAAAAATCATTCTTAGTGATAATAATTCTTCTTCCATTGTACCATTCATCATTAGAAAAAAATCCAAATCGACTCTTAATGTTTCTTTCTACTCTTTTATTTAATTCTTCAGTACCTAGAATTCCTTTCTTATTTGAGCATAAGAATTGACGTTCGTCATTTTTTGAATAAATTTCTGAAGCGTAATCATCTATTAGTGAAGAAAGAAGTATGGAGGTTGGTTGTTTAATGTCAATTTGATCAAACTGTGAAATCAGTTCAAATACTTTCATCGGATCTTGGTCATTAATAGCTTTTCCAAGTTCCTGAATCCCTGATTTGGAATCTGTTCTGTAGGACTTCTCCAAAAGTACAATATTATTGTTCAACAGATTTCTTGATGAACTCGCAGGAATTTCAGATTCAAGATTTTTTAACGCTTCAAAAGTACCACCAGAGAACCCATTATCTGTTTGATAACAGATATCTCCTAGTATCGAACCCGCTTCGACTGACGCTAATTGATCTTTATCTCCAAGTAAAATCAATTTTGTAGAATCCTTAATGGCTCTAATCAAACCTAGCCACAAACGAATATCCAGCATTGAAGCTTCATCTACTATTACAACATCAAAAGGAAGTTTATTCTCCTTATTAAATTTGAATTCACCATTTTTTCTAGCGCCAAGAAGTTTATGTAGGGTTGAAGGATCATGTGATATAAGATCCTGATCTATAGAATCTGACAATCTTTCTGCTGCTTTACCGGTCGGTGCGGCTAATGCAATTTTTAGATCTTCCTCTTTGTGTTTAAGAGCAGTAATTATCTTATTAACGGTAAAGGTTTTACCTGTTCCCGGGCCACCTGAAATAATTACAAAGCTTCTTAATATTGATAAAAAGACTGCTACTTTTTGGAAATTTACTTCTTCTTCAGAATTAAACATTGAATGAATAAACTCAAACTTATCCTGTGGCATTGAACTTGGCAGTTGTAAAGTTCTACTTTTCAGCCACTGAATTAACTCATTTTCGAAAGTCCAATATTTATGGAGATATAATTTCTCTTTATCTAAGATAAAGGGTTTATAATCCCCAGAGCCACCAACACACTCAAAATTTTGAAGCTCTTTGGTTAATGAATCCAATTCTATTGAGTGAATTCCTAATCTTTTAGCAAGTGTAGAATTCTTGATTTGTTTCAAGTCGGTACAGATATTTCCGGCTAATTGATCGTGTACTGCTATGGTTGAAATATAAAGCAGATTTTTAGTTGGATTCGGTTCAAACCCGGTAATAAACTTAGCGAACTGAAGTTCAAATAAACCAATCTCTCCTTCCTGTTTTAGAGTTTCCAAATATCTAAACACTTTATCCAACTATTTGTACTCCCAGTTCTTTTTCAAGATTATTAAGTACTGCTGAACCAGGTTTATCAAAAAATACACCTGAGCCTATTTCAGATTCTTCCATCCCTCTTAAAAAGAAATAAAAAACACCTCCAAAATGCTTTTCAAATTCAAAATTTGGTAAACGTTGTTCTAAATAAAGTTTAAGAGCCAACGAGTAAATATGGTATTGAACATCAAAGTTGGATGAGATTATTTTATCCTTTAATGCTTCTTGATTATAATCCTCCGATTCAATCCCTAAGTGATTACTTTTATAATCCAGTATATAATATTTCCCTTCATGCTGAAATATCAGATCAATAAAGCCTTTCATAAATCCGGAAATAGATGCTCTATCAGCGACTTTAGAACTGCTATTTCTTATGATTTTAAGGATTTGTTCAATATTAATATCTTTAACAGGAAAGTGAAATTCCATTTCCTTAAGCACATTTGAAGATGACAATTTGGATAGCTGAATATGATCTGTTAATTCATGAGTCAAGCTTTGTTTTATCCACTCATTTAACACCGGTAACCATTTTCCATCTAAACCGGAACTATCGAATTGAGCTTTGATTATTTCATCTTGTGTTTCAGGATGTTGAAAATCCAGATGCTCAAAAATATTATGGAGTAAATTTCCTGTTATTGAGCCCTTCGGAAATGTGTATTTGGTAAGCTCGTCAACAAGTTCGTTTATATCATTTTTTGAACTTGAACTAAACTCAAGCTGATCATAGTCTTTAACCGTTTCATTCATTTCTTTTGAACTCGTCAATGACGAAAAACTTACTATTCTTGAAAACTCATGCAGATCGTGTCTTTCAAATTCTTTTAATGCATAGTTAATTGAATCAAACAGTTCTTTTTGAGTGGATTCAGAAGATTTAGCCGAGCTAGTTTCTTGTATTTCTGATGATCTTAGAAAACTAATTCCTCCTTTTGTATCAAGCTCAGTTAAATAGGAATAAAATTCATCGAGCTTAGCATCTTGGTTTTTTTTGCCATTAAGTAAAGCATCAGCGCCTGAAATCATCGCCAGGAGTGATGAATTGGTAATCTCTTTATGAGCAACAAAGGGAATAAAACAAGCCGCTTCTGCCCTGGTTAAAGCCACATAACTTAATCTTAGCGCATCAGCTAACAATTCACTTTGCGCAGATTCACGTCCCTCAACATTATTTTTTGGAGCAACATCAATCTGTAGTATGTTAGATGTGTCATGATATTCCAGGATTGAATAACTTTTATTATTCTTTTTTTCAAAATTATCCCACAGAAAAGGAATAAACACAATGGGATATTCCAAGCCTTTGCTAGAATGTAAAGTATTGATAGTTACAAGATCTGAATCACTTTCCAGCCGGATTAATTCTTCATCTGATGGAAGAGATGAACTATTGATCTTTTGATTTATAAACCTGATCAATGCACTTGGAGCTACTCTGTGCTTTATTTCATATTCAATGAGAATTTCTTGTACATGGTCTAAATTGGTAATACGACGTTCTGCACTTGGTAATGTTGACAGGCGTTCTCGTATTCCAAAGAATTCTTCAAGAACATTAAGACCTGGTGACACTCCATATTTATTCCATTGCTCCTCGGCAGCACTGAATACCTGAACTATTTCTCCCCATTTTGATTCATTCTCAAGTAAATCTAATACATCAACCGAGTTAAAACCGATAAAGGAAGTGATTAATGCCGCTCTAATTAAATCAGAATTAGAATGATCAATAACCGCTTTAAGTATTAGTTTTAGCTCCGAGCATTCCAAGGTTTTAAAAACAGATTCATTGCTTCTGGCTATACTTTTAATTCCATGCTTTTGAAGAGTATTCTGAATTAGATTAGCTTCTGTTTTAGTTCGAACCAGAACCGAAATATCTTTTGATTCTACTTCCTTTTCTTCAATTGTATAATCACCGTTTAGTAATCTTTTGATCTGAGTTGCTACATACTCACAAACGGCATCTTTAGATACGTCTTTATTTGCATTATCAATATTGCAATCAAATATTGATAACGGATGTTCCTCTTTACCGGAACGAAAGAGTCTTTTTGAGTTCCCATTTTCAGGAAATTGAACTTCTCTGAATAAAGGCTGATCAAAAACAAAAGGCTTAGAATGTCTGCTATAAATGGAGTTTACAGCTGAAATTAATTTTTTATTTGATCTGTAGTTGTTATTCAACGAATATTGGTGTTCTTCTAACACATCTTCAGTCGCTTCGAAATAGGTAAATAAATCAGCTCCTCTGAAACTATAAATAGCTTGCTTGGGATCACCAATCATAAACATCGCAGCTTCCTTATTTTTATAGATCTGATTGAAGATAGAATATTGAATCGGATCTGTATCCTGAAACTCATCCACTAAAGCCAAGGGATACTGTTTTGCTATTTTTTTAGTCAGATCTTCATCTAAATTTGATTCTACTTTTTGAAGCAAATCGTCAAAACTTAGTGCGTTCTTTTTTTCTTTTTGTTCCGTAATGTTTTCACTTATTTGTTCAATAGATTTAAGTATAAAATCGGCTTTGATGATATCGAGATCAGTTATTTCAGATAAAAATTCATCCACTAAATCACAAAAAACTGGCACTTCAACTTCTTTATCTTTTAGTGTCGATTTCTCGATCTTTTCTCTTCCAAAATTTTCCAGCTTATCAAACCCTTTAAAATGAATTTTAGAACTTAGCACCCAGTTCTCTAATACTTTCCATATTTCTTTAAAGGTATCGGGCTTGTAAGAATTTTTATACAGATTTCCAGAAAAAATGGTTTGATGAAGTCTTTGAGAATCTTCCTCCCATTGATAGGCAAGATGTTCGTTTAGTTCTTTTACTCGTTTTTTCTTCGCTTCAACTTTGGTGCTTAGTTCATTATCAGGAAGTAGATTAGCGTAAGGCTTGGCTATTATTTTTTCTGTTATCGATTTAAGAGTATCTGTAGTTATTTTTTCATCAATCAAAAACCCAAGCAAACCTTGCCCCATTTTTGTATCTGAATATTCTTTAACAACCTTACGCCAATATGCATCAACTGAATCTTGTATTAATTCAGTAGTATCTTGAATAATTTCAAAATCTGTTTGTACACCAAAAGACAAACTTTCTTCACGGAGTAATTTCTGGCAAAATCCATGAATGGTAAATACTGCAGCTTCATCGAATGAAAAAAGAGCGTTCTTGAGTAGTTTTATAGAATCTTGATTTGATCGTTTCTTTAACTCTTGAAGAAAAGTATCATTTTGATCGAATGATCCATTAAGGCAGCCGATGCTTTCTTTAATTCGCTTTCTTAGCCTGAATTTTAATTCTGATGTTGCCGCTTCTGTATAGGTTAAAACCAAAATGTTGGAAGGAACATAGTTCTGTTCAATAATTGCACGGATATATAATGAGGTAATATTAAACGTTTTACCGGTTCCTGCACTAGCTTCAACAAGGCTGAATCCTTTAAATGGAGCATTAAATACATCTAGTGTTTTCATCAAGACTCCCTAAAAAGATTGATAATTGGAGTCCAGATTTTAAGTGCTGCTTCTTGAAATGAGGATGAATAAATGAAATCAGCATTTTTAAGTATCAGCTGATTGTAGAAGTCATCACATTCGGAAGTAGCGTACTTTCCTCCATCCCATTTTGAAAGTGCTCTACTAACTGCTTTTTCTGTTTCTTCTCCATTTAAAATAGATTCTGCGTAAGCAAAACTAGTTTCTACTGAAAAGAAATTAAGTTCCTTTAAAGCCACTTGTTCTTTATAAAACTCGATCAAAAAATTAAGGTGACTTATATCTTTAGAATCTGGTACAATCGTGAATCTCTCAACACTTTTTTTCTTTTTTATAAAGTAAATAGAGCTAGAAATTTCATTCTCATAATTCAATACAAGATGATTAATCCAAAGATTAATAAGGCTCTTTCCCTTTATGTCACCCAATCTAAGGACAACTCTTTCCTTATCTAAAACGGAGCCAATCGTCCCAAATAAGAATGTCCCTTCGTGATCATAATTAATATCCACAGTTTCTGAAGAAGTAAAGTCGTAGCGATCCCTGACTTCCTTAAATTGTTCTACTATTTGTTTGTTTTGGTCGAGTTCTAATATCCCCGGATATCCTTCCGGAAGTAATCCAATAGCGTTTGAGATTTCTTTTACTTCATTAACTTCTTTTCCTTGCAAATAAGCATCAACCAAAAAATCTTTAAGAAAATAAGCTTCTAAACCACTTAAATTAAATGGTTCTCTGTCTTCAAGGTCTTGAAAATCGTTTGTATCTCTAATCCCAAAAACTACATTACTTACATATTTGGATGGATGTGAATAAAATGAAATGAGATCATTAACAGAAATTTCTGAAAAGTCATCTTCTTTTTTTTGTGAAATTTCAGATGTTAAAAAGCTCAATCTTTTCTTTATTTCGTTGTCGATGTTTTGCACAAGTTTGAGTCTTTTCTTTGAAAAACTTTTGAATTCCTCACTAGTGTAATACACAGCGTCAAATCCATGTAACTTGTGTTCTTTAATCTGAAGGTCTATTCCTTTGGTTTTGACAACATCAATTAATTGCTGAAGTAATATTGAAGGAGCTTTTTTATTCTGTGTGTATTGATCTTGTCCTATAAAGCTGAAATGCAATTTTTCCTGAGCAGACCGGATCATATCAAAAAACAAATTCCGATCTTCATCGATAGAAATTCTATCTCCTGCATTTGGATATTTATGAATCAAGTCAAAATCCGGACGTATCACATTCTTTGGAAATTGTGATTCATTAAACCCCAATACTCCAACAAATTTGTATGGAATTGCCCGATTTGGAACATAATCACTCACTACTATTCCATGCCCAAAGCCTGTACTGGAAGAACTACTGCCAGAGCATTGATCTTTCAGCCATAGAAAAAAAGTTTCAAAAAGGATGGGCTCATTAAAATCTGAAACAGAGACTTTCTCTTTTAAAGTCTCGAGTTTTTGAATCAGCGATTGAATATTAAATTCTTCATCATAATTTTGAAGTAAAAGTGTTCCTGCAATGCTTTTTGTTTTGGATAGCCATTCACTAACACTTAAGGATGAAGATGTTAATCTTGAAAAGCGTTTCAGTTGATCAATAAAAGAAGAAAGTTTGGCAAGTAATTCAACGGCTTCAGCGGAATGTAATTTGTCATAAGGAATAGTTGCTTGAACCAGCTCATAGCTCTTCGGCTCCATGGCGAAACCCAGAAAAAGTCTGTTTAATCCATTCATCCATGAGAAAATATCTCCATCCAAAAAACGATGAATATGTAGCTCTTTCGCCCACTCCCTGATGAGATGAATATCCTCATTACTGAATTTCCATTTAGATGAGATAATTGAATTATCCAGTAAATCAATAACGGCATTTACCTTAAAGTCTGAGTTTAGAACTCCAATCAAGTTTAAAAGAGTAGATTCTCTGAATTCAGTGTAATCCAAAAACCCTAAATTTATAGGAATGCTTATTTCATCCGCTTCTGAAGTAAAAACATCTCTTAATTGAGATCTGTACTCATTTACATGAGGTACCAGAATTAGCACATCTTCCGGCTTAAGTTCTTTATTGAAATTCATTGCATCCAAAATAGAATCCTTTAAAACTTCTACTTCCCTCTTTTTGCTATGGCAAGAATGGATGGTAATAGATTGGTCAGAGATCACTTTATCAGAAACTGCCTTACCTGATAATAAATTTTGTGTTTGGGCTAGTTTGCTTTCTTTTGGATGTGATAACGTACTATCTAAAACTGTTTTAATTTCAGTATGATGTTTTTGGAAACTTTTTTTAAGAACGCTCTCTTTATTCAATGAAGCACTTAGAAGCTTTTTTGAAAACAATGCTACATCCGAATCTTGTCCTTGATCTTGATGCTCAAGAACAAAATCAAAATTATGACATTCAATTTTGTTTGATACTAAAGCTATAATCTCCGAAAACGGTTCTGAGGCTTGTGGGATGTTAAACACCCAAATACTTTCCGGAATTTTGTTGACAGGGAAATCATCTTTTTTGATCCAATTTTTAAGTTGATCAAAAGCTTCTACTCTGGTTGATACACTTTCTTTTTTGTTCCACTTCTTATTTAGCTTATTCCAAAGCGATGCCTGCCAATATTCATGGTTGTCTTTATAAGTAAAATTATCAGATTCCCATTTTTTGAGCATTTCAGGCCTAAATACCTGATAGAGATCAAAAACATCTGCAATCGAACGGCTAAGCTGAAGAATGATTTTCGAGTTACTTTCTTTGCCTCTAAAAAGGATATTATGCAATTTTGTATCAATCTGAATGAGCTCAAAAACAGACCATTGGAGTGGAATAATGTCTGACGGAAGGTTAGTATCGAGATCAGAATCTTTTGTTCGATAAAGCTTCCAAATAAATTCAGAAGGCAATATAAACTCGTTATTGGCTGATATCTTATTCCTCTTTGCCATATTCAAAGAAAGCCATTGTTCCATTTCTCTATTTTGAACAATGATCCAATTTTTTTGGAATGGATTCTCAGGTAAATTCCTGGATAAAAGATCCAAAAACTGATTAGTAAGTTGTGTTAAAGATTTTGATCTGTAATCGTGATACATAAGCCATTTAGTCTGGCAAAAGTATAACAAAAAGGTGAGCCCAAATCAGAACTATTCTGTGTCTTCTCTTCTTTTTATTGATTGCTTTAAAAATTCATTAGCTACACAACTAAAAGACTTGTCTTCTTTCTTGGCTATGGCTCTTATTTCATTCACAATACTTTCTTCTAAGTAATAACTAGTCACTTTTTTTTGGCCAGAAGTATTTTTGTCCTGATCAGTATCTTCCTGTTCCTGAGTGTTTCTAACAAAATCGAATGAAGCATGACTTTTTAAGCTGTAAGCTAAAGGATTGTGCCCCAAACTCGGTTTTTTAGACATTTTTTAGTGACTGTTTTTTATTTCTTTTGCCAGCGCAAAATAGTCTTTAGCTCCGTTACTTTTTGCATCGTATTCAAAAATTGTTTTATGATGGCTAGGAGCTTCTGCAAGGGCAACATTATCCCTGATTATTGTACTAAATACTTTGTCGCCGAAATAATCTTTTATGTGGCCAACTACTTCTTTATTAAGGTTTTTTCTACCATCGTATAGCGTGCAAATAATCCCGCCTACTGCCAATCTGTTATTCAAACGCTGTTGAACAATTTTAATCAAATCTAACAGCTTAGATAAGCCATGCAATGCCAAGTATTCTGCCTGAAGAACTATAAAAACATCCTCGACTGCTGTAAAAGCATTTAAGGTTAATAATCCTAGATTGGGCGGACAATCAATAAGCACAAAATCGTACTCTTCTTCTTTAATTTGTTCCAGAACATTTTTCAGTAATCCTTCTCTTGCAGGTTCATTTGCAAGCTCTAATTCTGCTCCTGATAGTTCTAATGAAGATGGAATGAAGTCGAACCCGTTGTGTTTAATAATCGCTTCATGAGCTTTAGCCTGCCCTTTCAAAGCATGATAAATATTCTTTTCCATGCGATTGGAGTGCATTTTAAGAGAATAGGTAAGATTGGCTTGCGGATCTAAATCGATCAAAAGTACTTTTTTTCCTAGTTTGGCCAAGCCTGCACCAATATTAATTGTGGAAGTTGTTTTACCAACCCCGCCCTTTTGGTTTGTCAATGCGATAGTTTTCATTATATCCGACGTGTTTAAAAATCTTTAGTTATTTATTCTATATATACAAGAGAAACATCTTTAGCAATTGTTACATTTTTATTTTTATTTATCACTTCAAATAGCAATTTTAAGGTTAAGATTCAACTTATTAAATATTAGAATTACTCATATAAAGTAAACCTATTTGTTTAAATGAAGATATTCGTTGTACCTTCATAAAAAAAATTAAGTAATGCGTTTTTTCAGTAGAAAACTTATTAAACCCCAAGATCTTAACGCCCACGGAACTCTTTTTGGAGGTACTGTATTAAGCTGGATCGATGAAGAAGCAGCGATTTTTGTGCTATGTCAGCTGGGTAAAGGCAATATTGTTACCAAATACATGTCTGAGATAAATTTCGTGAACTCTGCCCCATTGGGTGAAGTCATCGAAATTGGAATGGAAACGGTGCGATTCGGAACTTCTTCTATTACCGTTAAATGTGAAGTGAGAACCAAGTTTGAAAAGAAAACGATTATCACTATTGATGAAATCATTTTTGTTCATTTAGATGAATTCGGAAAGCCTTCTCCTCACTTTATAACTGAGGCTGTTAACGACTAACTCTGAATTTAATGGCTAACATTATCGACTTCTCCTCTTTAAATGAAATGCTGTATGGTGATGACCGGTATATAAAAGAATTTTCTGAGGCCGCTATTATTTCATTTTCTGAGTTTAAAACTAATTACGCTGAGTATTTATCTAAAAGGGATGAAGAGAATTTCCGTAAAGCCGGCCACAAGATAAAACCGGTTGCTCAAATGCTGGGTCTTCAACAGATTGTTGATGAGTATGAGCATGCAAAAACTCTTATTTGGAAAAAAAATTCGGACGAGGAATTAAAATCTTCAGTAAAAAAG
This sequence comes from uncultured Balneola sp., assembly GCA_963975485.1. Taxonomy (GTDB): domain Bacteria; phylum Bacteroidota; class Rhodothermia; order Balneolales; family Balneolaceae; genus Balneola. The sequence goes on from CAXBHO010000058.1 coordinate 14,530, forward strand.
ATTGATGAAATTTGCTCTCAAGTTTTGAATGAGCTTGAGAACATGATCTCAAAAAAATAAATGTTATCCCTCTGTGATACTTTTATTTTGGTTAAGATTTAGTTTATTTCTTAAAAATAAGTCTTATGATCACTCCTGCTTATCCCATACTAATAGTTGAAGATGATTCTGACCTTTCAGAACTCATAAAAATTCAACTTACAGATAACAACTACGAAGTAGAGCAAGCAATGAATGGACGTATAGCCCTTCAAAAAGCGCTTGAGAATAAATATTCATTAATTATATTGGATATTATGTTACCCGAAGTGGATGGGTTTGAAATTTGCCAATCGGTAAGGAAAGAAAATCAACAAGTTCCAATCTTAATGCTCACCGCTAAAGCTGAAGAAGTCGATAAAATTATGGGCTTAGAATATGGTGCTGATGATTATTTAACCAAACCATTTTCAATTAAAGAACTTGTAGCACGTGTTAAAGCTCTTTTAAGAAGAGCAGCTACTTCTAAGACAGAGGATAGTTCAAAGGTAGATAAAATGGATTTTGGAGATCTTGTTATCTACCCAAATAAAAGATCCGTTCAACTTGAAAACGAGCTTATAGAACTAACTTCCAAAGAATTCGAACTTCTTCTTCTATTTGCAAAAAATCCGGGGAAGGCTTACAGCAGACAAGAATTATTGGATGTAGTTTGGGGATATCAATACAGTGGCTATAGCCATACGGTGAATTCTCATATAAATCGATTAAGAAGTAAAATCGAAAAAAATCCTTCCGAGCCTAAGTTTATCACTACAGTTTGGGGAATGGGCTATAAATTTGCTGAACTTGAAGAATTAGGAAGGCAATGAATTTCAAAAAAAGCTTTTATACTAAAATATCAACGGCTTTTTTAGTTTTGGTATTAGCTCTTGGAGCTTCATTTGCTTACATCGGTGTTTCTTCCTCTTTTATGTTTGTAGATGAAACCGGGCAAAAAGTGAATAAAATGCTTGCAGCAGATATGGCATCTCACTTTCAGCCGTATTTAATGGAATCTATCGAAGGTGATAGTATTATTTCTGTGATTAAATACTTGAATGGAATAAATCCTGAAATAGATATTTACCTATTAAGTAGTAATGGAATGATAAAATGGTTCTATCCCAGCCAAGATCCTGATGCAAAAGTGCAAATTGCAAGTGTGAATACAAAACCTTTGGATGAATTCTTATCAGGTAAAACACTTCCAATCTATGGGGACGATCCTTTGAATGCCGGAGTTCAAAAACCTTTTTCTGTAGCACCAATCTCTATTATGGGCCGTAAAGATTGTTATTTATATGTGATTCTATCTGGACAACAGTTCGACGAAGCCGCAGGAATGGTACAAAATAGCTATATCCTCAGAAATACAATTCTAGGATTAGGTCTGATACTTCTAGTCACTTTGATTCTTGGATTGATCGTTTTTCGTTTACTAACCGGACGTTTGCGCCATGTAAGTGAAACTGTTAAATCATTTGAACAAGGACAGTTAGATAAAAGAGTTAAAGTAACTACTGAAGATGAAATTGGTTTATTAGGATCATCATTTAATCAAATGGCAGATACATTGGTAGCAAATATGGACGAAATAAAACAGATTGATAACTTAAGAAGAGAACTAGTCGCAAATGTCTCACATGATCTTAGGAGCCCTCTTGCATCCATTCAAGGTTATTTAGAAACGATACTCAGCAAAGAACCATCCATAAAACCTGAAGAACGAACTAAATACTATGAGATCGTACTTAGAAATACTAAAAAGCTGGGAACGCTCATAGAAGAATTATTTGAGCTTTCTAAATTTGATGCGCAAGATGTTCAACCTGATATGGAGCAAGTTTCTATGGCTGAACTGGCTCAGGATTTAGTTCAACAGTTTAAACCCATTGCAGAGCAAAAAGGAATAGCTTTAAAAGCTGTGTTATCTGATGAGCCTATTAATCTTGTATATGCTGATATTGCTTTAATGGAGCGTGCCATATCAAATTTAATCGATAATGCGCTGAAACATACTCCGGAAGGCGGTACAGTTTCTATCATCTCCAGTAATGAGAATGAAAATGTAAGCTTCACTATTTCTGATACAGGTAAAGGTATTGCTGAGGAAAATATCCAACGCATTTTTGATCGATTTTATCAGGAAGATCCCAGCAGAACAGTTGGCGCCGGTGCAGGGCTAGGGTTATCTATTGCTCAGAAAATACTTGAACTTCATGGTTCAAAATTATCCGTACAAAGTGGCGCCGGAAAAGGAACCTCTTTTTCTTTTGTACTCTCTCCTAAGATGGGGTATTAATAAATTATTTGAGATTATAAATCAGTTTTGTTTTAAAAAAACAAACTCCTAAACTGGTTTAAATAATTAAACTAATATATTTATGGCAATTTTGGTCACCGGTGGCGCCGGTTATATAGGAAGCCACACCGTTTTAGAACTCCTGCAACTTGGAAATGAAGTTATTGTAGTTGATAACTTATCAAACAGCAGTAAAGAATCACTTAGAAGAGTAGAATCTATTACTGGGAAAAAGCCGGTGTTTTACGAACTCGATCTTCTTGATAAATCAGGACTCGAAAAAGTCTTTAGTTCTCATAAGATCGAAGCTGTGATTCATTTTGCGGGTTATAAAGCAGTTGGAGAATCCGTTCAAAAACCAATGATGTATTATCAGAATAATATTAATAGTACTATTGTGCTTTGTGAGGTTATGAATAAACACGGAGTTAAAAACCTTGTTTTCAGTTCATCAGCTACGGTATATGGAGATCCTGAATCTGTACCTATAACAGAAGAATCTCCCCTTTCAGCTACGAATCCATACGGCCGTACAAAATTATTTATAGAATATATTCTGAAAGATCTACATACTTCAGATAATACTTGGAACATTGCATTATTGAGATATTTCAATCCTGTAGGAGCTCACAAAAGCGGTTTAATTGGTGAAGATCCGAATGATATTCCAAACAATTTGATGCCTTATGTTTCTCAAGTTGCTGTTGGAAAGTTAAAACAGCTAGCCATTTTTGGTGATGACTACCCTACCCCGGATGGAACCGGAGTTCGTGATTATATTCATGTGGTTGATTTGGCGCTTGGGCATCTAAAAGCGATTGATAAACTCAGATCCAATCCGGGATTGGTTATTTATAACCTTGGAACCGGAAAAGGGACCAGTGTTCTGAATATGGTTAAAGCTTTTGAAGACGCTTCCGGAAAAAAAGTGAATTATAAAATTGCTCCACGCCGTCCTGGTGATATAGCAACTTGTTATGCTGATCCTGCAAAAGCAGAAGCAGAACTCGGCTGGAAAGCAGAACGAGGCATTCAGGAAATGTGTGAGGATACCTGGAAATGGCAATCACAAAATCCAAGTGGATATAATTAAGAAAACGGTTGTTAAGAATTGCGAACTCGCTTATCTTTGATTTCCATTTAGCCAAAGTGGCGGAACTGGTAGACGCGCACGACTCAAACTCGTGTTTCTTCGGAAGTAGGGGTTCGATTCCCCTCTTTGGTACAAAGCCTTGTAGAACATTGTTTTACAAGGCTTTTTTTATTTATGAATACGCTATTTGATTTAGTATTTTGTATCAAACTAATTGAACAATTATGAGCTTACTACGAATTTTACTTGCAATATTTTTACCACCCGTTGGCGTATTTATGACAGTTGGAATTGGATCTGCCTTTTGGATAAATATCCTACTTACAATTCTCGGGTATATTCCCGGAATAATTCATGCCGTTTGGGTAATTGCTAAAGCTGACGGCAAAGTTTAGATCAAAAATAAGGCTGATACAAAATTGTAACAGCCTTAATTGAATCTTAAAATATTATTTTTCTGCTTTTTTTAGATCTTCCCATTGATCAGTAGTAAGCATAAAAACATAGATATCACTATCGTCAGTTTGAAAATTGTCGTCAATATATCCGGCTGCTTGCAAGCTAGCCATATTTGCGTCCACATCAGCTGGTGTTAGGGAGTAAGCTGCTCCTGTGGCAACATCAACAATAATTCCCACTAATCCCCAAGAAAAAATATTGCCGACGACTGTAGTTCCGATATCGAACTTCTTGAATACTTCGAAATTCAGATCTTCGTAGCCTTCTTTTTTGAAAGTCAACAAGTAATTCTGATTTCTTTTCAGGGATAACATTTGAGGTGTTACCCCTCTGTCAATTCCATTGATAAAAATGTTTGCACCGACTGGATTTGAGTTTACTCGCACATCTGCACTTGAGCCTTTAAAAATGGTAGCACAAGAAATTGAGAGTATACCAATTAGAATTAAAGTAGGTATTACCTGAAATTTTTTAGAAATAGTCATAATATAAAGTTTAGTTAGTTTTATAGAACAATTGAGAGATTAGTATTATTTGTTTAAAAACACAAACATATATATAATTTTAATTTATACACTAGAAGTTTATGAAAAAAAATATCGGTTTTGGTTGTATGTCTCTGAATCCGAATGGTTCAGATAATATTGATCTTTTGAAGAGTGCCACAGAATCTGGAATTACTTTCTTTGATACTGCAGATTTGTATGATCAGGGTTGGAATGAAGAGATTGTAGGAGAAGCCCTCTCTCCTGTTCGGGATAAAGTTCAGATTGCTACCAAAGTTGGTAACGAATGGAACGAATCAGGAACGGACTGGCGATGGAATCCAACTAAGGAATATATCCTAAAAGCTGTGGATAAGAGCCTAGCACGACTTCAAACCAACTACATTGATCTATATCAATTACATGGAGGAACGCTTGACGATCCATTTGATGAAACCATTGAGGCTTTTGAGATTCTTAAAGAACAAGGAAAGATCCTGAACTATGGAATCTCCTCAATCCGTCCCAATGTGATCAAGGAATGGATCAAGAGATCCAATATGAGCTCCGTAATGATGCAATATAGCCTCTTGGACCGCAGACCCGAAGAAGAATGTTTAGACCTTCTGCATGAAGCCGGAATTTCAGTAATAATGCGTGGTACATTAGCAAAAGGAATGTTGATTGATAAACCTGCAAAAGCCTATCTCGGATATTCTGAAGAACAAGTTAGGTTGATGCAATATGCTGTTTCACGGACGGAGAATCCTTTGTCTGCTTCTATTCAATACGTTCAGCAACACCCTGCGGTGAATTCGCCTGTCATTGGAATCAGAACCATAGAGCAGCTGAATGAAGTGATTGCTTCTTGTGATGTTATTATTCCTGACAATGAGTTAGAAGAACTTGGGCAGATTTTAGAGCCGAATGTGTATGAGAAGCACCGGTAAAACTAAATCATACTAAGAGCTCGACCTGATCAGTAGCTGTGGTATTGCGATCTTATGGAATCCCTAAAATTATCCTCAAAGTTTCATAGAAGCTTCGTTGATTCCTCCTTTTCCCGAAGGGATGCCTTTGGCAGAAGGAGGTGGATTCTGATCGAGCAGATCAGAAGACGGAGGATGTTGTGAAGTTTATAAACTCAGAAACTGCACAACATCCCTCTGATCTCGCACAAGTGCTCGATCTGTCTCCCTTGGAAGGGAGATTTGTTTCTTCTTTGTCATTTCGACCAGAGGGAGAAATCTAAAAATTGCCTTCTAGGAAAAATTTTAGGTTTCTCAGTCGATAAGCTCCTCCGAAATGAAATGGAAATATACAATTCCGTGCCTTTGTGCTTCTGTGGCTAAAAAAAAATCTACACCAAATAACTTCCCGAATTAATATGGAAAGTCTGTCCCGTGGCATGGGTTAGTTTTCCTGATGCAAGCAACAACACCATTTCAGCTATTTGCTCCGGTGGAGCAATAGAATCTAGCGCCAAATCTTTGGTCAGATATTCTTCTCCATAAACTTCGATAGAACCTCGCGCCATATCTGTATCTACAAAACCGGGAGCGATGGAATAAGCTGTGATCCCGAATTCCCCTAAACTCCTCGCAATACTTTTGGTGAAGGCGATCATTCCGGCTTTACTTGCTGCATAAGCGGCATATTCACCAGTATCGCCCCGAACTCCGGCACGACTGGCAATATTAATGATCCTCCCTTCTATTCCACGTTCTTTCCAGGCATTGATCGCCCATTTGGAAATCAAAGCCACCGAACGAAGATTTACTTGTTGGGTTCGGTCCCATTTCGCCATCCACTCCTCATCAGAGTCTCCGAATTGGGCTTCCATGAAGATTCCGGCGTTGTTTATTAATACCTCGGGTATTTCATCTTCGGTGAGTAGCTGTTTTAGTTTTTCCAGTTCATTTTCCTTAGAAAGATCGCAGACTATATGTCGGGATTGGTTATTGGTGTAATTGTTATTGGTTGAAGTCGATGTTCCAATAACCTCATAACCATTAGCCAATAACAAATCGGCGATCGATTTTCCAATTCCACGGGAAGAGCCGGTAAGGAGTGTTTTCATTATTTATATTTTTATATTGTATTTTATGAGCCCAACAATATTCAGATACAAAGGCTACCGATTCTTTTTCTTTTCAAAAGAAGAAGAAAGAATACATGTTCACGTTGTACATGCAGAAGGTGAAACCAAAATTTGGGTTGAACCTGATATTTAACTTAACAAATCAATCGGTTTGAATTCTAAACAAATTAAAGAGATCTTAGAACAAATAGAAAAGCACAAAGAAAAAATCATACAAAATTAGAATGGTCACTTTAGAGAAACATAATACTGAAGTAACAAATATCTCGGCTCATGGGATCTGGTTGTTTCATGATAAAAAAGAGTATTTTTTGACTTATAAAGATTTTCTTTTAATCTCGTTCCTAAGCTCTGCTTGGAACGCCCATCGGGAAGCTCCTGCTTCCCATTATCCGCTTTGGAAGCAGGAGCTTCCATTTAGCATTCCGAACGAGGACGTTCGGAACGATTTTATGAATATCCTACAGTACTGGCATATGAGCTTTAAAACAACACTCATAGGATTAGCCTGTTTTTCTTTATTTCTCATTGGTAGTTATTTGATAACTAAAGTGATTAATGATAACAAATCATCCTATCATTCTTTAAATAAAACATCCTATAGTGGCAAAGAAGTTAAATATGAACTTCAATTAATATACATTGGTTCTTCCACATGTCATTTCTGTAACGTTCCTGCAATTCCAAAATCTGTTAATAATATTAGAGATGACTTACTCACAAAATCTCAAAAAAATGGATTAGGTTTTTCTATGATTGGTATTTCAAAAGACATGGTTATAACTGAAGGATTGAGCCATTTAAGTAAAATCGGTAGATTTGATGAGGTGACTACTGGAAAAGGGTGGCTTAATGCTGGCATACTAAAATATATTTATGGAGAGATCCCAGGGCGTGCGGCTACTCCTCAACTTTTAGTGACTTTACGGGAATATCGTATGATTGCTAAAAAGACAAATGGGAATTCTAGCTTTAGAGGAATTAACAGTGAAGAATTAATAGCTAGAAAAGTTGGTGTTGAGGAAATAACTACATGGGCTAAAAATAATGCTTATTTACCTGACGGTTCTTTAGTAGATAGAGTAACTGCTGAATAAAATATATTTGATAAAGTATATAAAGCAAACCGGTGCTATAACCAGCGCGTCAACTCGGCCTCGCCTCGCCGTTCTTTATTTGTTTTACTTTCATCAGTTTCCATAGTACATTTTGTCTTAGAATTAAAATTTACGCACGCCGGTTATGCGGTAGGCCGTTATAACGCTTTCACAACTTGAAAAAATGCAGAAATCACCCCGATTGAAATTTTTAATGATATTACTTTTGTTCGTATCATTTAATAGTTGTAAATCATCAACTGGTACTGATAAAGCTCCTCCTAATAGTTTTCAGGCGTTGATTAATGGAGTTCCTTTGTCTTTTATTGTCGATGTAGCAGTTATCCCAAAAGATGGAAGTGCTTCAATAGGTGGCACTTATTGTGTGGCAAGTAGATTCCCTCGAAACATGCATATTGCAATTTCTCTTCCAAAATTTGATAAAGGAAATTACAATATTCCAAAAGAACCTTATGCAGGAGAGCCTTCAGTTTTTATTGCTGATAGTGATGGAGATGGCATCACAGGAACTTACAGACCAACTACTGATGAAAGTACAACTTTAGTTGTAGAGAATTATAATCCAAAGACTGGAAGACTTTGGGGAATATTGAATGGAAAATTTGAAATAGAACAGAGTGCAGGCGAAGAGTTTCGATATTTTCCTGATACAATATATGTTGATAAGGGGATTATAGATATTACACTTATTCCTATTGATGATTTTGAACCTATTTGGGAGTATCCTTGTGCAATCGCGTTATAACAAAGCGCATCAACTGAGGACGTGGACGTGCCTTTCCATTGAAGCGGAGCCTCAATGGAAAGGCAACCCGAACGAGACGTTCGGAACGAGCTTAAAGTTCTATTCTATTCCTGCCGGTACTGCTCCAAGCTCTTTTTCCAAAGATGATTTACAGAGAGCAAGAACTCCCTAACTAATTTCTTTAGCTTGGTCTTTTATTATACCCTCAATATTTAACCAAGATTTTTCAGGATTATAGGATTAGCAGGATTTGTTTCTAGCAACAATATCCGCCTCAAGCTCCTGCTCCAAATACCAAACCGACAAACAAAGTATGAAACAAGCCCTTTTTGTCGAAAATAATTTATTGGGAGTAAAAACTCCATGAGTGGCGTCCTAAGCAGGAGCTTTTGGGGATGGCTGAACAATTTCGTTGCATGGATGCCGCTAATCCATTAAATTAATAAATGATCAAATCGTTTGGAGATAAAGCAACATCAGATCTGTTTCATGGAATTTCGAGTAGTAAAGTTCGCAAACTGCCCACTCAAATCTTTGATTCAGCAATGTATAAATTAGATATACTGAATGCGGCTACTTCTTTGAATGATTTACGATCACCTCCAGGCAATAGACTAGAAGTATTACGAGGTGACTATAAAGAATATCACAGTATTCGAATTATTAGCCAATGGAGAATCGTTTTTCGTTGGCAAAATTCCAGTGTTTTTGATGTAACTATTGTAGTGTTAAGTTAATTATATTATGGCGTATTAAATTTAATTTTGTATCTTTAAAT
>CAXBHO010000059.1:0-23535 GCA_963975485.1 uncultured Balneola sp.
CGAATTTATTTCTCCAAGTTCTATGGGCGGGATCTTCCGGAAAGACAATTAATTAAGTAACAGTTTAGTTTCTGTTTAGACAATGAACTAAATTTCCACTCTGGGTTAATACCTTTCTAAATTTTGTATTCAAATAGCTATCTATCTGAAATTGTGGATGAAATTCGATGTGTTATAGTCATTTAAATCGTCCGCAGATAAAAGTACTTAATCTTTGTTGATTATAAATATCTGGCATTTAGCATCGGCTCCTCACAAACACCCCGAATGAAGCTCGGTATGCCCCGAGCTTCATTGGCCCCTCTAAAAGAGGGGAACTTTAGTATCATTGCGAAAAAAAAGTGCTAAAAGTGTATCTGAATCCGGGGTGTCCGTGAAGATGCTGGCTAAAATACGGTTCATTTTTTGTCAACGAATTATCTAACTTCTACAAGGATGACCTTTAGTTGAATAAAATTAAAACAAACCATTATGCCTGAAATTATCCTTGGAATAGATCCTGGCTCCCGCTTTACCGGGTATGCTGTGCTTACTGAGGAAAAAGGCAAGTTGATTGCTCTGCGGTGTGATGTGCTAAAAATGGCACACATGGAAGATCATTCTGACCGACTTAAATTCATCTTCGATCAGATTTCTAAGATCATCAAATCCAATAAACCAACAGCCTGTGCAGTTGAGACTCCAATTTATGGTGTGGATCCTCAGGCAATGTTAAAGTTGGGAAGAGCCCAGGCAGCGGCGATTCTTGCTATAAAAAATTGTGATTTACCGGCATACGAATATTATCCGAAAGTGGTAAAAAAGGCGATAACCGGAAACGGAAATGCGAGTAAAGGGCAGGTAGCTTTTATGCTTAGCAAGATGATTCGGCTTCCAGATGAAAAATTAAAGAATGATGCAACGGATGCGTTGGCAGTAGCATGGTGTCATTATATGAAGGGAAAAGGTTTACCCGGAGTTGTTAAGAATAAAACACATCAGAATAATAAGAAATCAGATTGGTCGAGCTTTGTGGCGGATAATCCGGATAGGGTGAAAGGATGAAAAAGGGAAATTTTGCAATATTTTTTAAGACTACACTCTGTCCCTTCCCGTCATCAAGAGGAGAGCACTCGTTGTTTGAAAATACTATGATGATAAGGATTCTCCCCTTTATCAAAGGGAGAGATACAGAGGAGGTCAAAACAAAACTATGATTACATTTTTAAAAGGATTTGTTGAAGAACTCGAAGAAAATAAAGTTCATCTTGATGTGAACGGGGTAGGTTATGGCGTTGAAGCCTCCAATCAAACGTTAGTACATCTAAAAGAAGGAGCCGAAGTAAAGCTTCTTATCCATCACCATATTACAGATAGTGATGAGAGGTTGTTTGGATTCTATGCAAAAGCCGAAAAGCAATTATTTGAAAAACTGATCACCGTAAAAGGGGTTGGCCCGAAGTTGGGAATTACGATTGTTTCGGGCTTACCGGCCGATCATTTAGTCCAGGCGATCGCAACAAAAGATGCAGCAGCGCTATCCAGAGTGCCCGGTATCGGGAAGAAGACGGCAGAGCGAATTATCTTGGAGTTGAAAGACAAAATAGGAGAAGTCTCGAGCTTTTCAGGGAGCTCAAAATATTCTTCAGGAGGAGTTACTGAAGAGGTTATTTCTGCATTAGAGTCTTTGGGGTTCAAAAAGCGACAGGCTGAGGAAGTGGCGGTTAAAGCACTTCAGGAAGAAGAGATTAAAACGGTGCCAGCAGCTATTAAAAAAGCACTTAGTTACCTGAATAAATAATTCATTCCACCGCAGAGCGGATGGAACGAGCGTGTCTTTTTAAGTGAGAACGGATGGAATGAGAAAAGAGTGATTGTTTTGTTAAATTTGCTCTTATGGTAATAAAATTTGACCAAAAAAAATTAAGAATTGATGGAGTGTATAATTCTTAAATCTTCATTTTGAATTCTTAATTCTAAGTAGGTAACAATTTGTTCATTTTATATTAACAAGATACATTAGTACCATTGGTTTAGTTTTTATCTAACAAACCCCACTGTTTTGGCCAAACAAACCATTCTTGTTGTTGATGACGAAAAAGATCTTTTGGATCTAATTGAGTATAACCTTAAAAAAGAAGGCTTTGATGTTTTAAAAGCCGAAAATGGTGAAGAAGGCATCGCTGTTGCAAAAGAGCATAACCCGGATTTGGTACTTCTTGACATCATGATGCCTAAGATGGACGGCATGCAAGCCGTTGAAGAAATGAGAAGGGATGATCAGCTCAAGAATATTCCTATCATTTTTTTAACAGCCAGAAGCGATGAAAAAACGGAAGTAGAAGGCTTAAACAAGGGGGGAGATGATTACATCACTAAGCCGATTAGCACAACAAAGCTTATTTCAAGAATTAAAGCAGTACTTCGCAGGTTTGATGAAAAAGAGGAGTCAGTAAACAGAATAGAAGTGCACGATATACTTATTGACAGAGATAGATATATAGTTTCCAGAGATAAAGAAGAGTTTCATCTTCCACGTAAAGAATTTGAATTGTTGTTTTTTCTGGCCAGCAAAAAGGGGAGAGTGTTAGACCGCCAAACGCTTTTAAATAGAGTTTGGGGAGATAATATTTATGTTGTGGATAGAACCGTTGACGTTCATGTTAGAAAAATCAGAGAGAAACTTGGCGATCATTATATTGAGACCGTTAAGGGTGTAGGATACAGATTTAAGGAATGACGGCTCGAAAAAGAAAAAAGATTCCAGTTTTTAAATTAGGCCTTAGAATAGCCCTTTATTCAGCGGTTATTTCAATGTTGGTTTCATTTGCAGCACTGCTGGTTTTTACTAGTCTGGCTTTTCTTGGAGTGGTAGTAGCTTCATTGGGGATTGGGACCGGCGTTTTTATCGTAACCTACTGTGCAAATTACGCTCTCGGTTTCAAACGGTTAGAAGCACTGGAACAAATTTCTCGCAATATTTCGAAAAAACGATTCGAAGAATACGAGGATATTACTACTAAATATAATGATGAAATTGACTATTTGGTCAAACATCTTGTTAAGTCCAGCCGAACGGTAGAAAGAGAGATCCAAAGACTTAATCGAATAGAAAACTATCGTAAAGAGTTTATTGGAGATATTTCTCACGAATTAAAAACTCCGATTTTTGCCATTCAAGGTTTTGTAGAAACACTACTAAACGGTGCTTTGGAAGACGAAGAAGTAAATCGTGAGTTTCTCAAAAAGACAATGAGAAATGTGAATAGATTGATTTACTTAACTAAGGATTTAATGGAGATTTCTAAACTCGAAACCGGAGAGCTGAAATCAGATATCGAGCCTTTTTATCTCTACGAAGTAGTCCATGATGTAGTTGACAGTCTTCATCATAAAGCGGAAAGGGATGGTGTGAGTATCCAGATGAAAAAGTTCGACAAGAATCTTCAGGTTAAAGCTGATAAAAATCAGATAAAACAGGTGCTTATCAATCTCATTGAGAATGGGGTTAAGTACAATGTTTATAATGGAAAAGTAGAAATTGAAGTCGAAGAGTATAAAAAAGATCCGAATCGTATTGTGCTCACCGTTAAAGATACCGGCATTGGAATTGATGAAGATGATCTTCCTCGGGTTACAGAGCGCTTTTTTAGAGTCGATAAATCCAGATCAAGAGAAAGAGGCGGAACAGGTCTTGGCTTGGCTATTGTTAAACACATCATGGAAGCACACCGTGAACAACTCTATTTTGAAAGCAAAGTAAATGAAGGAACCATATTTAAATTCACGCTCCGTAAAGTTCGGTAATAAGCGCTAAAAATTCCTACCTTAAAACTGTTAGTTCAAATTTTAAATAATATGTATGGTTTACGCAGTAATTATGGCAGGGGGATCAGGAACAAGGTTTTGGCCAAAAAGCACTAAGAAATACCCGAAGCAATTTCTGAATCTTTTTGGAGAGGGAACTATGATCCAGAATACAGCAAACCGGATCAAGGAATTAATACCGCAAGAGAGAATTTTGGTAGTAACTAATGATGACTATGTAGATATTGTAAAAGAACAACTACCTAAAGTGCCTGATACAAATATTGTTGGTGAGCCTGTTGCCAAAAACACTGCGCCTTGTGTAGCTATTGCCGCCGAGCTTTTGATTAAGCAAGATCCTGACGCTATTATGGTTGTGCTACCGGCTGATCATCACATAACGAACCCCGAAGAATTTCAGAATATACTTTCATCTGCAATTGCAAAAGCTGAGCAAGGAAACGATTTGGTTACTATAGGTATTAAGCCGGATCGGGCTGAAACAGGCTTTGGATACATTCATGCAGATAGCGCACAATTTGAAGAAGTTAAAAGCAATACGGTTGAAAGAGTTCGAGCTTTTAAAGAAAAGCCTAATGTAGAAACCGCGGAAAAATTCGTTGCCTCAGGAGATTATTATTGGAACAGTGGTATGTTTATTTGGAGAGCGGATACTATTCTTGAGGAGTTCAGCAAACAACTGCCCGAAATGCACGAATTGCTGAAACAAAGCTCCCAGGATCTATACACAGATCTTCATAATGCTGCAGTTAATGAATTTTATTTTGATTGTGAGTCAGTGTCAATTGATTATGGAATTATGGAAGGCGCTAAAAATGTGTTTGTTGTTCCGGGTGATTTTGGCTGGAATGATGTAGGAAGCTGGATCGCCGTTTATGATCTCGGTGAAAAAAATAAAGACGGAAATGCTGTTCAGGCAGTGAACGTAACTTTTGCCGGTTCAGAGAACAATCTGGTTGTTTCTAATTCGGGAAAAATGATCTCCTTAGTTGGCATGGATAACGTTGCAGTTGTAGAAACTGAAGATTCGATTTTGGTTTGTGATTTAAATCAAGCTCAAGGTGTTAAGGAAATAGTAGAGCAGCTTAAATCTAGTGAAGCGTTTAAGAAATTTCTATAACCTGCTGATCGTAAGCCAATCTTATATGATCGGGCAGGTTTTCATTACTGGTTTGGTGATCTACATAGCTATTCATGTGTATGAGATAACCTTGAGGCACTCCTAAATCATTGATCGTATCTACTGCCTCCGGAATGGTAAGATGAGTAGGATGAGAAGGCTCCCATCGAAGTCCGCTGAGCACAATTGCTTTCGATCCTTTTATTAATGCTTTTGTTGAACCCAGAATTTCTTTTACATCAGTAAGATAACAAAGATCGTTGAGTCTAAAACCCAAGATGTTTAAGTCTCCATGAGAGCAAGGAAGAGGCGTAACTTCGACATCTCCCAAAATTTCTTTCTTAGTTATTTCAGTAAGTTCTAATGAAGAAGAACCAAGGTATTTATTTTCACCAAACATGTAATCAAATCGTTTTTTTATAGATTGAATACATTGTTTTGAGGTATGTAGAGGAATCGAATTTTTTTGCATATAATTATAAGCCCTTAGGTCATCTAATCCGCTAACATGATCCATGTGTTCATGAGTTATAAGAACGTGGTCGATTTTCTTTATTTTAGCACGAATGCTTTGAATTCGAAATTCAGGTCCTGCATCAATAAGTAAAGATGTATTTTTTGTTTGAACCCATGCTGAACATCTGGTTCGTAAATTTCTGGGATCGTTCGTGATGTGTTCTTCTCCGAAGCCGCCTGCAACGGGTACGCCCATAGAAGTTCCGGTTCCGAGAAAGGTGAGTTTCATTCTTCAAAGTCTAGTTCGTCACCGGCGCTATGTGGGGAAACGGAGAGCCTGCCCCAAAGTATTCCCAACTCTTTCTTAACAGCGGGTTTAATATATGTTGAGCTTAGATCAACATCTCCTAAAATACGAGCAATAGTTCCAATTTGAGATTCTATGGGCTTGTTTTTATTTACAATAACAAGCCGATCTCCCTGAACTACACAATTATTTCCACGAAAAGAACCTCGTTCTTTTCTCAAAGAGTAATCACATTGTTCTAGAAGTTGCTCAAGCTCAAGAAGTAGTTTGTCCGGCTTCACAAAGAAACTCCAAGTGTTATTAAATGATAAGTCAAATCATAATCAAAACTGTCATCATCTAGGTCGTAGGAGGAGAATTTATAATCATATCCTAAGCTCAGATTTCTGCCGGGAAATATATTTAAAAAATCTAGCCGAGCAGAAGCGGTTAATCCTTTGTTTGATCCACCAAAGAGCCCTCCACGGGAGTTGCTAAATCCGTAAGACGGTATTCCCTCAATTGAAACAATAAGTTTGTCGGGTATTCTAATAGCCGAAAAAGCACCTATCCCAAAACCGAAAACAGTTTGGCTAAAATCATTATTGAGCTGTTCATTTCGCACGCTAACAAGGCTAGTCATCAAGCCTAAAGGCAAGCCTACTTGAAATGAGGGCGAATGTATAAAAGCAAATCGATTGATATAATCGAGTGAAAGATTTAAGTACCGCTCATCTTTAGCTCCTGTAAGTTTATTTACAAAACTAAGAGAAGCGCTTAAAGTCGGTGTTTCCAGACCAATATGAAAAGCAGGCGATTCAAAATCTAATCTATTTTGAGGGTTAACACTCCCTATATTTCCGGTATAGGAAAATTCAATAGGGGCATAACCTACTCTCAAGAAGTTAGCGGATGCTTGCTCGCCGGGTCCTGAATCTCCACCAACGGAAAACATTTGTGCTGACAAAGAAGCAGGGAGAAGTATTAAAATTAATAAAACAAAATTTACTTTCATGGGAATGAACTTAATTAAATCTACCTTTAAAGGTAAACGATAAATAAAGTTATTATTTCATGAAAACAACGCTAATTTTTTTGATACTCATGGCATTTGGAATAAACAGTGATGCTCCAACATCAATTTACGAGTTTAAAGCAGAAAGTATAGATGGAGAAATTATTTCTTTAGAAGCATACAAAGGCAAAACAGTATTAATTGTAAATGTTGCTTCTAAGTGTGGATTCACCCCTCAATATGAAGGGCTACAAGCACTTTATGACTTCTATAAAGATGCAGGGCTGGTAATTCTTGGATTTCCTGCAAACAATTTTAAAGGCCAAGAACCGGGAACAGATGAAGAGATAAAGCAATTTTGTACACTTGAGTATGGAGTCGAATTCCCAATGTTTTCGAAAGTATCTGTAAAGGGAGACGATCAGGATGAATTATTCGCGTATCTCACTTCACTTGAAAACCCTGATTTTACAGGAGAGATTAATTGGAACTTTGAGAAATTTCTCATCTCAAAAGAAGGAAAATTACTTAGAAGATTCAGAAGTAAAGTGAAACCTCAAAGCGAAGAAATTGTCTCTGCTATCAAATCAGAATTTGGAAAATAAAGATCAAAAAGAGTTCAATAAACGGTTGACTTACTTTGAAAATCAACCGTATATTTAGGGCTCTCATTTAGGTCCGGTAGTTCAGTTGGTTAGAACGCCTGCCTGTCACGCAGGAGGTCGAGGGTTCGAGTCCCTTCCGGATCGCAACCCCCCTCACATAAACTTTATGTGAGGGGGGTTTTTATTTTACTTTAAATTTATATCTAATCAGGACCGCTTTCTTCCCTTGTCCAGAAATAAGATTTGAAAAGAAGTCCACAGGTATATAAATGAGATCTTTGTAGGTAAAAGAGATAACATTGGGTAGTTGCACAGACGAATACTTCTTTATCCCGTTAGTGTCAAAAACTTCAATAAGAACCTTTTGTTTAGCCCCCTCTTTTAAGTAATTGTCTGGCTCAATTTGTTGAATAATTAAGTCTGGACTTAAAAAAAATAAATCCGTAATGCGACTTATTTCAAAGGCATAACGTATTTTCTCCATCGAGCTCTTTGATGCTTTTTTTAAATTACCAGACTCTGTGTTAATAAAATATTCAGGTTTGTTATCAAAAATGATTACGGAGTCTTTTTTTTGAGACCACTTCCAAACACGATGATCTCCTAAAAATGAGTAGTATATATTGCTTGAATCATCTACTGTTATACCCCCTGATCCCTCGATAAAAGATTGCAGTTCCGCACTTTTAGGAATAAGCCCAACGCTTGTTACAGTTGTGCCGTCTTTTTTATATACAGATATCGCGGGCTCAGACACATTGGGATTAAGTAGATTGTTTAGAGTGAAAAGAGAGTGGCCTACATCTAATAATTTAGAAGGCCTTTTCTTGGATATTGAAAATTCATCGCTAAAAAGGAGTTCTTTCCCGTTTTTGCTATACCTAAAAAGAGAAACTTTATTTGAAGAGCGGTCCAATACAGAAATTGAATTTCCGTTACAAGAATAATGAACTGCCCTCTCAAACTCGCCAGGTCCTCTGCCTTTTTTGTCTTGATAGTATAGTAAACTTCTGTTTTTGCTGAATATAGTGATAGAATTTTCTGCTCCCCAAACTAAGTAGTTTCCATTAAAACAAAGGTTAACTGGCGTAGTAAGAAAAGTATCGTTATTGATATCTATATATACTGTATCTACCGGAACAAACAGCTCGTTAAAGGTAGGAGGAGACGAACGGTTTTGAGAGTTTGCGCTCCAATAACTTAGTACAAAAAGAAGAGTAAAAAGTAGTTTCATGCCAAAAAGGTTAAAAGCCACATTACATAATGTGGCTTTATTTAATATTAAAATAATTAGCTAATCTCCGGAAATTATGAAGGACAATCGTCAGTGCCGCCCTCACTACAAGTTATAGTAACAATGAATTTATTTCCCTCCCATTCACCGTTTACTGAAACATCCCATCCTGTGAGCATTGTGGAGCATGTTTTGTTTTCAATGGCCTTATCCAATGGATCAATGGGGGCACTAATATCAAAATTAGAGTTAACAGGCAGAAAAAGAAAAGTGCTGAGAACTATTAAAGAATTGATTGTAGTCATAAATATTTATTAATTAAGGTTAGACCACGAAATACAAATTTATTTTCTAATTTCAAATTATCATAAAATAGTATTGAGAAGTCGTGTTGTATTCTTTTTATATTAGGCTAATAAACCCCAGTTTAAATAAATGTCTTCTATTTACCCTTCATATGATGTTATTGTTGTTGGCGCAGGCCATGCAGGTAGTGAAGCTGCAGGCGCAGCGGCAGAGCTGGGCTCTAAAACGCTACTAATTACAATGAATTTAGAAGTGATCGCAAAAATGTCTTGCAACCCTGCTATGGGGGGGATTGCCAAAGGCCAGCTTGTAAGAGAAATTGATGCGCTTGGTGGCTTATCCGGAATTGTAAGTGACGAATCAGGGGTTCAATTTAAAATGCTTAACAAGAGCAAAGGTCCGGCAATGTGGAGCCCAAGATGCCAGAGCGATCGTATGTTATACGCACAGAAAATGCGTGAACGCTTAGAACAAAAAGAAAATCTCTTTTTACGTCAGGATAATGTTGTTGATTTAATTTTCTCCGATACAAATAAAGTTGAAGGAGTTGTAACACAAACAGGTCAAAAATTTTATTCAAAAAGCGTAGTTCTAACAAGTGGAACTTTTCTAAATGGATTGATACACATTGGTGATAGTAATTACGGCGGAGGGCGATCTGGGGAAAGAGCCTCTACTGGGATTTCTGCGGCACTAGAAAACAAAGGTTTTCTTGTAGGTAGATTAAAAACAGGGACTCCGCCAAGGGTGGATGGCAGATCAATTGATTATTCAAAGCTTGAAGTTCAAGAGGGGGATGATATTCCAACGCCCTTCTCATTCCTAACTGAAAATTTACCTACCCAAAAAGAGCAACTTACATGCTGGATTGGATACACAAACGAAGCGGTACATGATGTTCTTAAAACAGGCTTTGATAGAAGCCCGATGTTTAATGGTAGAATTAAATCAACGGGACCGAGATATTGCCCAAGTATAGAAGACAAGATCAATCGCTTTGCGGATAGAGACAGACACCAGTTATTCTTAGAACCGGAGGGCTGGAATACTTACGAGATGTATTTGAATGGATTTTCCACCTCTTTACCTGAAGATGTACAGCTTGAGGCATTAAGGACTATTCAGGGGTTTAAAGACGTAGTAATGCTACGTCCCGGTTATGCCATTGAGTATGACTACTTTCCTCCTCATCAAATCAAGAGAACGCTCGAAACAAAAGCTATTGAAGGTTTGTATTTTGCGGGACAGATAAATGGGACAACAGGGTATGAAGAGGCGGCTTGCCAGGGTTTAATGGCGGGAATAAATGCGGCGCTTAAAGTTCAGGGAAAAGAGCCGTTAGTTTTGAAAAGATCGGAAGCCTACATTGGTGTTCTAATTGATGACCTAATAAATAAAGGCACAGAAGAGCCTTACAGAATGTTTACGTCAAGAGCTGAGCATAGAATTTTATTGAGACAAGATAACGCAGACCTAAGATTGACCAAGATTGGTTATAAAATTGGTCTGGCAAGCAAAGAGCGATATGATCTGGTAATCACAAAGAAAAAAGCGGTAAATGGATTATTGGATTTATTGTCTAATCAAACGGTAAGACCGGAGATTTTAAATGAAATGTTAGAGCTCTTGGGGACCTCAGGTTTAAATCAGCCTGTAAAAGCTGAGACGGTGTTGGCGAGACCGCAAGTTTCTTTAAAGGACATGATTAAGAGTGATCCAGGGTTAAGCAAAAAAATTCAGAAAATAACATCTGATAACTATGTGATAGAGCAGGCGGAAATTCAGATCAAGTATGCCGGTTATATTCAAAAAGAGTTCGAGATGGTTGAGGAACTTGCTCAGAAAGAAAACACTCGAATACCTGAAGGTTTGGATTATTCAAAGATAAAAAGCCTTTCTAACGAGGGGTTGCAGAAGATGTCTAAAATAAAACCCGAAACCATTGGACAAGCAAGTAGAATAAGCGGTGTTTCTGCCAGCGATGTTTCTGTCCTGATGGTGCATCTTAAAAGTTAAGGTTTCACGTGGAACATTCTATAAGAGAGATTACACAAAAAGAATTTGAAAGGGTTGAATTTCTTTTTGAGGAGAACTATAAAGAGCTAAAGGTTTACGCTGATCTTCTTATGTGGTGGAATCAAAAAATAAATCTCATTAGCCGGGATGTTTCACGTGAAACTGTTCTTAATCACATTAAACATAGTTTGTTTATTTCTTTATCAACGGGATTTTCAATAGGCGCTGTTTTTTTTGATACAGGAGCAGGAGGGGGTTTACCAGGTCTGCCTCTTGGCGTTTGTTTCAAAGAAAAAGACTTTATTATAAATGATATTGTGACCAAAAAGATATTCGCAGTTAACGATATGATTAATAAGCTGAGTCTTAACGAAACCGTTAGGGGTAAGACAGGGGATGTATGTGACATTGATTTTGAACAAGGAACTACTGTAATAACGAAGCACGCATTTAAGGTGGAACAGCTTTATGAGATGATTAAAGATAAGCCGTGGGAAAGAATAATATTTCTAAAAGGATTTAAAGAAGGCATAGAGGAGGCGAGTAAAATTAAAGAACCTGTTGAAATCGATATAATAAAATTGGATTCAAAATTCATGGGGTCTTTCTATCACGGAAAGGGAATCGTGGAATTAAGAAGGGGAAAAGATGAATAGTTCTGAAAGGCGACTAAAACTGATGTTAATGCTTCAGCAAGGAAATGAGAGAAAAACAGTTCAGGAATTTGCAGAATATTTTGATGTAAGTAAGCGGACTATATTTAGGGATTTCAATGCTTTACAAGAAATTAATGTTCCTATAACTTGGGATAAATACAGTGGTTATGGTGTGATGCCCGGATTTAAGATTCCTCCACTTATGTTTTCATCTCACGAACTGGCAACAATTATTGTGGGGCTTAATTTCGTTAAATCTCAGGTTGATGCACAGTTAGTAGAAGATGCAAAGGGTGTAGAGGTTAAGATCAAAAATGTCTTACCGGATGAGCTCAAGGATTTTATGAGCTCCCTTCAGAAAAAGACAATAGTAGATCCATTTTTAAGATTCGGATCGGAGAAAAAGGAGGGGGGAAACTGGTATAAAATTAGTAGTGCTATTTCTCAGAACAAAAGAATTCAATTTTCTTACAAATCTAAATCTGGAGAAAAGAAAATAAGAAAAGTTGATCCGTATCTTCTGGTGTTTTACCAAGACCACTGGAACATGATTGGATTTTCCCATCTTCGAGGAGATTTTAGGAATTTTATACTGGATAAGGTGCGAGAGATTGAAATTTTAGGCGAAGAATTTGCAAAAAAAGATAAAACGACCGTAGAGCAACTTATTTTTAGAAATAACGAGAGCTATAAAAAAGTAGAGGTGTTGGTAGATAAAGAAGGATACAAGCGTTTTAAAGGAAATTTACCGACTAAGATTATTAAGGAAAAAGATCAAAATCCTAAAAAAATTAAAGTAAGCTTTGAAATTGATAATTTGGAATTCCTCAATGAGTGGCTTCTTCAATTTGGAAAAGCGGTAGAAATTGTTTCTCCGCCAGAGCTTAAAGCTAAGAGAAAATCACTTCTTCAGGAAATGCTTGATCAATAAATGATTTTAGATTGGGTATAAAAAAGAGGCTCCATAAAATGAAGCCTCTCAAATTTTGAGAAGGAAGGTTTTTTAAACTTCTTCTTCTTCCTCATTCGCTACCCTGGTTACAGCAGCAATATTGCCCTCGTCATCCAATCTCATAATTCTGACGCCTTGAGTATTTCTACCCATGGTTCTGATTCCTGAGCAACCCATTCGGATTACTTTTCCATTTTCGGTAATAATCATGAGATCGTCTTCATCAGTAACTTCTTTAAGAGCGATCAGTTTTCCGGTCTTTGCTGTAACCTTTAATGTAATCACACCTTTACCACCTCTGGATTGCTCTCTGTAATCATCAACAAGTGAGCGCTTACCAAAGCCATTTTCTGAAATGGCGAGTACTGTTGCTTCGTGTGTATTTTTAATAACAACCATGTCAACGATCTCGTCTCCTTTACCTAAGTTCATTCCTCGAACACCGGAAGTATTTCGGCCCATTTCTCTAGCGTCAGATTCATGAAACCGAATTGCACGACCATTTTTGTTGGCGAGAATAATGTTGCTTTCCCCGTTTGTAAGCTCTGCGCCTAGGAGGGAATCTCCTTCTTTGATGTTGATTGCGATAATACCGTCTCTTCTTGGCCGGCTGTATGCTTCAAGTGAAGTCTTTTTAATTTGCCCTTCTTTAGTAGCCATGATGATAGAATGTTTTTGAACGTATTCTTCATCATCTAATGTTTTCACAGGAACAAACGCTTTTATGTGATCCTCTTTGTCGATCTCAATTAAATTAACAATAGCGCGCCCTCTTGCTAAACGTCCACCTTCCGGAATTTCATAGACTTTAAGCCAATAACATTGTCCTCTTTCAGTAAAGAATAAAATATAGTTGTGATTTGTGGCTACGAATAAATGTTCTACCCATTCTTCATCCCGAGTAGTGGTACCTTTCATTCCTTTTCCGCCACGACGTTGCCTTCTATATCCGCTAACAGGCATTCGTTTGATAAAGCCTTTATTAGAAATAGTAACCACAACATCTTCATCAGCAATCATATCTTCGATGTTGAAGTCATCAGCTGAATAAACAACTTGTGTTCTTCGCTCATCGCCATATCGGTCTTTGATATCCTGAAGTTCTTCCTTAATAATATCAAACTGAATATCACGATTAGAAAGAATTTCACGGAAGCGCTCAATTTTTTCTACAATTTCTTGATATTCTGTATCGATCTTATCACGCTCTAAACCGGTAAGTTTCTGAAGACGCATTTCGAGAATGGCCTTAGCTTGAATATCGGTTAGAGCAAATTTCTTACGAAGTTCTACATTTGCTACTTGAGGATTCTTCGAAGCACGAATAGTCTTGATTACTTCATCTAAATTATCCAGAGCAATTTTAAGCCCTTCTAAAATATGAGCTCTGGCTTCTGCCTGGTCGAGATCATAAATAGTTCTTCTAATTACAACATCAATACGATGCTCTACATAATGAGAAATCAATTCTTTAAGCCCCATCACCTTCGGACGACCTTTAACAAGCGCTAAGCTGATAACCCCAAAGGTAGTTTGCATCTGGGTGTACTTATAAAGTTGGTTTAGAACCACACCGGCGTTAGCTGATCTCTTAAGAATAATAACAACACGCATTCCTTCACGATCAGATTCGTCACGAATCTCTGAGATCTCAGTGATTTTCTCATTATTAACAAGTTCGGCTACTTTTTGAATAAGAGTGCTTTTATTAACCTGATAAGGAATTTCGGTAACAACGATTTGTTCTCTACCGCCTCGAAGTTCTTCAGTACTGGCTCTTGCCCGAAGAGTTATCTTACCTCGGCCCGTTTCATACGCCTCTTTTACACCTTCATATCCATAAATTATACCAGCTGTAGGAAAATCCGGAGCGGTAATATGCTCCATCAATTCTTTGGTTTCAATATCCTTATTCTCGATGAAGGCAGTTATACCATTTATAACTTCAGTCAAATTGTGTGGAGCCATATTTGTAGCCATTCCCACCGCAATACCTGATGAACCATTTATCAGTAGGTTTGGAAGAGCTGCCGGCATAACTGTTGGTTCTTCGAGTGTGTCATCAAAGTTCGATTGAAAATCTACCGTGTCTTTATTTAAATCAGTTAAAAGTTCTTCGGCAATTCGATCCATACGAACTTCTGTATAACGCATTGCAGCCGCAGAATCACCATCAACAGAGCCAAAGTTGCCCTGTCCGTCAACAAGAGGATATCTCAGCGAAAAATCCTGAACCATTCTTACGATGGTATCATAAACAGCGGTATCACCATGAGGGTGATACTTACCAAGAACTTCCCCAACAATACGAGCACTCTTTTTATAGCCTCGGTTGTGGAGCATTCCAAGATCACTCATCCCAAATAAAGCACGTCTGTGAACCGGTTTTAAACCGTCACGAACATCAGGAAGTGCACGAGAAACGATCACTGACATCGAATAATCGATGTAGGATGATTCCATTTCGTCTTCTATAGTAATAGGTATAATTTTTTCTCTAGCCATATCTTAAGTAATAAATCCTTTTTGTGTTGTTTCGGCTTAAATATCGATTTTTGCGTACTTGGCGTTTCGCTCGATGAACTCACGACGAGGTGCAACATCGCCCCCCATTAAAGTGGAGAACATTCTATCTGCTGTTGCTGCGCTATCCACAGTTACCAATTGAAGTGTTCTGGTTTCCGGATCCATGGTAGTTTCCCATAACTGACTTGGGTTCATTTCACCAAGACCTTTATAGCGTGAAATATCAAATTTGCGCCGGCCTTTCTTGAGCTCTTTAACCATTTTATCGCGTGTGGCTTCATCCCATGCATACTCAATGCTTTTACCCACTGTGATTCTATAAAGAGGAGGAGTTGCAATATACATGTGACCATTGTCAATAAGTGGGCGCATATATCGGTAGAAAAATGTAAGTAATAAAGTACGGATATGAGAACCATCTACATCAGCATCCGTCATGATAATAATTTTATGATACCGAAGCTTTTCTACTTCAAAGGCCTCATCACCGTGGCCAACCCCTGTTCCTAAAGCGGTGATCATTGCTTGGATTTCTTTGTTCTCAAGAATCTTATTGATCTTAGCTTTTTCAACATTCAAGATCTTTCCACGAAGTGGAAGAATTGCCTGAAAACTACGATTACGACCCATTTTTGCAGATCCACCGGCAGAGTCACCCTCCACTAAGTAAACTTCACAATGTTCAGGATCTTTAATTGAGCAATCAGCGAGTTTTCCGGGAAGGCCGCCACCACTCATTACACTTTTGCGCTGAACTAACTGGCGAGCTTTTCTGGCAGCTTCTCTGGCTTCAGCGGCTAAAACAACCTTTTCAATGATCTTTTTTGCAGTTTTTGGGTTTTGCTCCAAATACTCATTCAGTTGGTCATATACAGTTACTTCAACTGCGCTTTGAACTTCAGAGTTACCCAGTTTTGTTTTTGTTTGTCCTTCAAACTGAGGCTCGGCAACTTTCACACTCAATACGGCAGTAATTCCTTCACGGAAATCCTCCCCTGAAATAGAAATCTTGTTGTTGGCTTTTATGATTTTGTTCTTCTCAGCGTAGTTTTTTAGTGACCTTGTTAATGCTCTTCTAAAACCGGAGACATGAGATCCGCCTTCCTGAGTATTAATGTTGTTCACATAAGAATGGACATTTTCAGCGTAGGAGTTGTTGTATTGCATGGCAAGCTCAACCGGAACACCCTCAACTTCTCCTTGAATAAAAATAGGCTTATCCATGTGAGAGTCACGGTTTTCATCCAAATACTGAACAAAGTCACTTACGCCACCTTCATAATGAAAAACTTCTTTTCCCAGCGCTTCGTCTTCTTCTCGTTCGTCAATAAGCTCAATAGTTACTTCCGGGTTAAGGAAAGCGAGCTCCCTCATTCTGTCTGCAATGATGTTAAACTTAAACTCTGTTGTTTGAGTAAAGATAGATTCATCAGGAAGGAAATTAATAATGGTACCCGTCTTATCAGATTTACCTTCTTCTGAGAGCTGCTTGGTTGTAATACCTTTTTCAAACTCCATCTTATAAATTTTCCCATCTCTATGTATCTCTGCCTTAAAAACGGTAGAAAGAGCATTCACACAACTTACACCAACACCGTGTAAACCGCCGGATACTTTATAAGAATCTTTATCGAACTTACCCCCGGCATGAAGTTTGGTTAGCACAACCTCGACTGCCGGTATTCCCAATTTCTCATGAATATCGACAGGGATGCCTCGGCCATTATCTTCAACGGTTAAAGAGCCGTCGTTATTAATTTGTACTACTATATGGTCGCAATGTCCGGCAAGGGCTTCATCAATGGAATTATCAACAACTTCATTAATAAGGTGATGCAAACCGCGTTGACCTGTGTCGCCAATGTACATCGCAGGTCTTTTTCTTACCGCTTCAAGACCCTCCAAAACTTGAATATTCGAAGCCTTGTAGTCGGTAGATTTATTTTTTGCCATAAATAAGGGATGATAGCTTGATTAGATGTGTAATTTGATAGCCGAAAATAGTGCTTAAACGGGCAAAATCAAAAAAAGCGAAGAGTTATATCAAAAAAAATAGAGATAAAAATTCTGAAGGGAAATTTAACAATTAAAGAAGAGGGTTTTAATGTGGATAAATCGGCAAAAATGTGAATAATTCACTTATTTGATAAAAAACCTATTCAAAACGTTGATGTTTGGGGATAATACTTCTATCTTTGGCGTCTATTTCTCAATGAAAAAATCAATTTATATAAAATGTCGCGAAGAGACGATATTACTGGAAAAAAAGCGCTGAACGGTTATCGTTCTTCTAAGTCTAATAATAAGACTAAGCATCGCTTTCATTTAAATTTACAAAAAAGACGCTTCTACATTCCTGAAGAAGACAAGTGGATAACGCTTAAAGTTTCTGCTAAAACTCTACGTACTATCAATAAAAAAGGTATTACTGAAGTTTTAAAAGATGCTCGTCGTAATGGAACCCTGTTAAAAAAGGTATAAGACAATGGCAAAAGGCAACAGAGTTCAAGTGATTTTAGAGTGTACTGAAAAACCAGGTTCATCTAGATATGTAACCACGAAAAACCGTCGTACACAGACAGAACGCATGGAGCTAAAAAAATATAATCCTGTACTGCGTAAGCATACAACTCATAAAGAAATTAAATAATCTAAGACATGGCTAAGAAACAAACATTCGGTTCAGACGCACTTGCAGCAAAAGCGGCAGCTCGTCGTATGGCTAAGGTTATCATTTCTACTAAAAATGCGAATGGAAAATATTCGTATCGTGAAGCAATGGTAGATCAGGATAACGTAAAAGAATTTATCCAAAGTAATAAGGCGTAATTACGTTAAAAAAGATTTAAAAGGTTACGCAAGTTGATTGTGTAACCTTTTTTTTTGCTTAATTTCAACGAATTAACTTCTCAAAATGGCTTTAAAAGAACAAATATTAGAAGACCTGAAAACAGCAATGAAAGCTAAAGACAAAGATCGGTTACAAGTTCTTCGCTCTTTAAAGGCTAAGCTTCAGGAAAAAGAGATCTCAGAAAGAAAAGATGGGGAAGCAACGCTTTCGGAAGACCAGTCGATAGCGGTTTTAATGAAAGCTGCAAAACAGAGAAAGGAATCTATCACTCAGTTTGAAGAAGGCGACAGAAAAGATCTCGCTGATAAAGAGAAAATGGAATTAGCTATCATTGAAGAATATCTTCCAAAGATGTTGAGTGAAGAAGAAGTTCGCGAAGTAGTTTCAAAAAAAATATCAGCCATGGGTGCTTCCGGGCCACAGGATATGGGAAAAGTAATGGGCCCTATTATGGGAATGTTGAAAGGAAAAGCTGATGGTGGTCTCGTTAGTAAGGTTGTTAAAGAAGAGTTGAACAAATAATGTACACGCTAGACATTATAATCGCTCTTCCGATCCTATATTTTGGATATAAGGGAGCGGTTAATGGTTTAGTGAAAGAGATTCTGAATATTGTTGGAATCACGTTAGCTGTTTTTCTGACCTTTAACTATATGGACGCCTTTGGTGGAGTTATTGCTCCTTTTTTTGAAGAAAATCCAGAATATATTCCCTTTGCTTCAGGCGCAATCTTGTTTCTAGGAACCTTAATAGTGGTAGGAGTAATAGCTTACTTAACAAAAAAGTTTTTAGAAGCAGTTAAGCTTGGTGCGATTAACAGAATTTTCGGCGCTTTATTTGGTGCGCTAAAAGCCAGTATGATAGTAAGTGCGGCTCTTTTGTTGCTTTCGGGATTCAATTTTCCAGCAGAACAAACAAGAGAAGATTCGTTATTATACAACTCCGTAATACAAGTAGGACCGGCTGCATACGAAGCTATAGCGTTTATTTATCCTGGAGCGGAAGGCTTTACCGAGACCATTCAGCAAAATATCAGCAAATATAATCCGGCAGAAAACCTGCCAATTTTAAAAGATAATTAACGATGTTATTTCCAAGTGTTAAAGAACAGCTAGCAATCATAAAAAGAGGAGCGGTTGAAATTGTTCCTGAACAAGAGCTGGTTGAGAAACTAAAGAAGTCAAAAAAAGAGAATAAGCCTCTGCGGATTAAATTGGGTGTTGATCCCACTCGACCGGATCTCCATTTAGGTCATTCTGTGATCTTGCGAAAGATGAGACAGTTTCAGGATTTAGGGCACGAGGTTATATTAATTATTGGTGGTTTTACCGCGATGATAGGTGATCCAACCGGACAGAACAAAACACGTCCGCCGCTTACGTTGGAAGAAGTGAAGGAAAATGCTCAGACCTACATTGATCAGGCAAAAAAGATTTTAGATGCGGACAAGCTTACTCTAACCAATAATAATGATTGGCTTGGACCGATGGCTTTTATGGATGTTGTGCGGCTTTCTTCAAAGTTGACCGTTGCCAGAATGATAGAACGGGATGATTTCTCAAAAAGATTCGAGAATAATGAAGCTATTTCGCTGCACGAATTTTTATATCCCCTTGCTCAGGGACAGGATTCAGTTTATTTAAAATCTGATATTGAGCTTGGCGGAACAGACCAGAAATTTAATCTATTAGTTGGGCGTCAATTACAAAAAGACGATGGACAAGATCAGCAGGTTTGTTTAATGATGCCATTACTTGTTGGTACGGATGGTTCGGCAAAGATGTCAAAATCTTACGACAATTATATAGGGATTGATGAAGCTCCTAATGATATGTATGGCAAAACGTTATCAGTTCCGGATGAATTGATATTCACTTATTTTGAACTAGTGACAGATGTTTCAATAGAAGATCTACCAGCAGTAAAAGAAAAAGCAGAAAAAGATCCTCGGAATGCAAAACACGATCTGGCTTATACTATAGTTCGAATGTATCACGGGGAAGAAAAAGCCAAAGCTGCAAAGGAGCATTTTGAGAAAACCATCATTAACAAACAGGTTCCTGATGACGCTCCAACGTTTGAATACAATTCGGGAGAAGAGTTAAGACTCTTAGACATAATAGCGGACACAGATTTTTCACCTAGTAATGGTGAAACAAAACGAATGATTAAACAGGGAGGGATTAGTCTTGATGATGAAAAAGTTAAAGATATTAATCATTCTGTTACGTTATCGTCCGGTCAGGAAATCTCTCTGAAAGTAGGGAAGCGTAATTTCGGAATCATAAAAGGGAAATAATTGATTAAGATCAGTTCTTACAACGTTAACGGAATAAGAGCAGCTCACCGTAAAGGTTTTCTGGATTGGGTTGAAGAATCGAATCCAGATATCATTTGTATTCAGGAGTTACGTGCAGATGAGACACAGATTCCTGAAGAGGTAAAATCCTTGGGTTATCATCAATACATTCATATTGCAGAGAAAAAGGGATATTCCGGAGTGGCAATTTTCTCAAAGGAAAAGCCACAAAATGTGATTGAAGGAATGAGCACTGATTGGATCGATAAAGAAGGAAGAGTTATCGTTCTTGAATTAGAGTCATTTTATGTTTGCTCGGTTTACGCACCAAGTGGTACAACGGGTGATGCCCGACAGGATATGAAGTACAAGTTTCTGGATGATTTTTATGAGTTTGGAGAGGAGTGGCTAAAAAAAGACAAGGAAATTGTTTTTTGCGGGGATTTTAATATTTGTCATGAGGCGATTGATATTCATAATCCTGAAAAACAGAATAACACCTCTGGTTTCTTGCCGGAAGAACGGAAGTGGGTCACCGCCTTTTTAGGTATTGGCTATCAGGATGTGTTTAGAAACCTTCATCAAAGCGAGCCCGATCTATACAGTTGGTGGAGCTACAGAGCCGCTTCTAAACAAAGAAATAAAGGCTGGAGAATAGATTATCACTTTGCTACAAAAGGGCTTGCTAAAAAAGCTGTTGAAGCAGAAATAGAAATGAAGTGGGACATATCAGATCATGCCCCGGTTTCAGTGGTTTATGATATTTGAGCGTTTTCAGGAGTTTAGCCCTACAAAGAACTACAGTTCGATTTTATATAGTATATAATTAAAGTTCTAACGTCCTTCCTGACAGCCGTACAAGACTTTGGTAGGCGGGCGCAGGTAGGAATCTAGATTGAACTTTAAAACCTGAGCCCGATCCAAGAAAAGAGTTTTAACCAATCCAGAAACACCTATGTAGCGAACGTTTTCAGGAGAAAAGCCTATACATCGAAATAAGCGATTGTACAATGTCTATAGACTTCTCTAAATTACACATACATATTCAACATGCTGCCTTCGATCGTTGTTTTGCCTTACTTTTGTGCCCTGTCTGCCGACAGGCAGGCGACAAAAGTAACAATGCCAAAGGCATCCCCTTGGGTAAGCTCCCGGCTATGAACACTGGTCGGCGTGAGGAATAAGTTTGCTGAATAAATCTCATGGTCTTCGTTCAATCCAGGAAGTTTTCTAAACCCAGCCTGTAGAGATTTATTCGTCCATTCGGACTCGCAAACTTGTTCGCCCACTTTCTCCGACCATCGTTCAAATGCCGAGTAATTTGAAGCCTTTTAGAAAAAAACCTCAACATTTAAGTAACGATAATGAGCATGTTCTTAGGGCGAATTGAGGTTTAAAGTTCATTTGCACTACAAAAAAATCCAGATTCCCACAAAGTGATGCCTTAGGCACAGGCAGGTGATTATTTCTTCTCTAATATGGTAGTAATAATCTCCGTAAACATTAAAATGCCCGTTTCAATAATTTCGTCTGGGAAATCATAATCAGGGTTATGTAGAGCGGGAGTATCAGTTCCTGAACCCAATCCAAACATTGCACCCGGATACCGTTGAGTAAAAACACCGAAATCTTCGCCAAACTTAAACGGATGTTTCTGAAAGACACAATCAGTTCCCTTTTCAGTAGCAGATTCTTGTATCACAGAATTACAGAAGGCGTGATTTTTAGTTGCAGCAAAATAACCAAACCAAAACAACTCATGGTTGAGCTTGTGCTTTTTCGCCGTCTGTAAAGCAATAGTTTCAATTCTCTCCATCAAACTATTCATTTGTTCAGGGGTCCATGTCCGCACAGTCAGATGCAATTCACCATCAGCAGGAGAAACTCCGTAATCTTTGCCTCCCATAGAGCTGTAAACAGGAGTGATTAATGTGAAATCATCGCTATTAACATCATTGATCACAATGTCCTCAAAAGAGTTAATGAGCTCGGCTATAGCTAATGCAGGATTTATTCCGTTTTCAGGTTCTGCAGCATGCGATTCTTTACCATGAAGTGAGATTGAAACACTTTGCACGGTCGAAGTAAATTCACTTGCGGTAGTAACAATTTGATGCATCGGAAAGCCGGGTAAATTATGGAGAGCAAAAATATAATCCGGGATAATTTCCTCGAATTTTGAATCGGCAAGAATGCCCGGAGCGCCTTCGCCGGTTTCCTCGGCCGGCTGAAAAAGGAGTACAATCCTTGCGTTCTCGATAGAAGCATTTTGTAACCACGAAGCCAAGCCCGCAACGATAACCATATGACCGTCATGGCCGCATTTGTGAGATACTGAATCAACAGTGGCTCGATATTCAAAAGAATTTATTTCCTGGATGGGTAGAGCATCTAATTCACAGCGGATCATAATAGTAGTTTCGATTTTCCCAAAATCATAAACAGCTGCAACACCTGTAGTTCCCAATTCGGTAATGATTTGATCGGGTTCAAAAGGGGTAAGAAAGTTGACAATACGCTGAGCGGTTTCATATTCTTTACCGCTTAATTCTGGAAAACGATGTATCTCTTTTCGTAAAGCAATGAGTTGTTGAAGCATTAAAAGTAGTAGTTTTTATTTAATTTTTTGATAAACTAGGAGTTCTTTTCATTATTCCGAAATAGAAATTTAATTATTACGGAAAAGCTAAGTCCAGAAGTAGAAAAAAGAATAACTACTCTGCTTTTTATTAACTAAAAAATGGTTTTATTAGTTCAATAATTGAATATATTAGCTTAATACTAAACAATTTAATGTGTTTCTATGCCAACTCATTTTGAAGGGACTAAAGAACAAAAAGCCACACTTAATACTTTCATAAAATTGATGAGGGCAACAGAAAGTCTAAACCAAAGATTATGCAGGCATTTATCAGAGGCGGATCTCACAATAAGCCAATTCGGAATTTTGGAGGCACTGCTTCACCTGGGGCCGCAAAACCAAAAGGAATTAGGGCAAAAGCTTTTGAAGAGCGGCGGTAACATTACACTTGTTATAGATAATCTGGAGAAGAGCGGTTATGTAACACGTAAAAAAGATCAAAATGACAGAAGGGCTTTGATCGTAGATCTGACTGTTCAGGGAAAAAGTTTTATTGAAGATTTCTTTCCCAAACATCTGGCTAAAATTAGTGAAGAGTTCGGCGTTCTTGACGATAATGAAAAGAAGGAACTTGGCAGAATTTGCAAAAAAATTGGAATGAAAGAAGTCTCTGAATAGTTATAACAATTGAATTTTAAAACTCCATAAATCCCTCAGGGAGTGAGTCTGGAAAAGGCTTGCTCCCTTTTTGATCGCTGATTTATATTTTGGGTTCTACAGGAAACCTTGTGGGTAAATATATGAGGTTGTACTTTTGAATAAAAA
>CAXBHO010000060.1:0-22855 GCA_963975485.1 uncultured Balneola sp.
TTATGGATCGTTGATTGCGCTGATTATGGATCGTTGATTGCGCTGATTATGGATCACTGATTGCGCTGATTATGGATCGTTGATTTCGCTGATTATGGATCACTGATTGCGCTGATTATGGATCGTTGATTAATCTTATTATTTGATAAGAGTTATTTTTCCTGATTTAACTTCTGAACCTGCTTGGATTCGAATAATGTAAACACCACTAGTGCCGTGTCATTGCTGAAATATCGTCAGATAGGGGGCTGAAATTTCACCAATAGACAGGACAGCCTTTGGCCGCTCCATCACCCTGCCTTCGCCGAAACATATTATTTCCGCTGCGTGATGCTAATTTGGAAGCTCTGCTTCCATTGAGGCGGAGCCTCAAACAAGGCATTCCGAACGAGACGTTCGGAACGAGCTCAAAGCAAGACTTCAATCAAGGAAATACAGTTGTTGGTGGTTTCTTTAGTGGAATGAATCGAGATATAAATAATACTTATTTTGAAAATCGACTACATAGCTCTGCATTTATAACCGGTGCAGATTTTGAACATGGCTGGGACGATAGAAGCTGGATTGTTAGTGGTACAGCTTCCATTAGCTCAGTTTTTGGAACAAAAGATGCTATTACGAGAACTCAGAATGCTCCTCAGAGATACTACCAAAGAGTAGATTCGGAAGGGCTTTCAGTGGATACCAATAAAACCAGTTTAAGCGGACTTGCTTCAGAGTTAAGTCTTCAGAAAGCAAGCGGAGAACACTGGACATGGTCTGTAACAGGATCTGTGGTAACACCGGGATACGAAACCAATGATATCGGTTTCCAAAACAGAGCAGATTACAGAGCGATATCTACAGGGATTCAGTATCAAGAAAATGACCCAAAGTTCTTCCAGTTTTATGAATTATGGAGTTATACAACACATGCATGGAATTTTGATAACGATTTGATTTCCCGGGGTTATAATGCAGGTGGTTACTTTCAGTTTAGAAACTTATGGTCATTCAATATCAACTCGAATGCCAATTTTGATACCATTTCAGATAGAGTTACTCGTGGAGGACCCACGTATAAAATTCCGGGTAGCTGGAACTTTAATTTCAATGTAAACACAAATCGTTCAAAAACATTCGCGGGTGGATTTGGACAGTTTCACAGAACAGATAGAGAAGGGGAATTTGATCATTATTATTGGTTTGATATTTCGTATCGCCCAACAACATTTATTCAGATAACCGTTGAACCTCAGCTTGGGCTGGAAAATAATGTCGATCAGTTTATTAAGACAGTAGCATATGATGATATGTCAACCGATGCGAATAATACTTACGGAAGGAGATATGTTTTTTCTGATATTCGACAAACAAGTTTATCAACTGAGATCAGGTTAAACTGGACATTCAATACAAAAATGAGTTTTCAAACCTACGTTCGTCCATTCATAGCGTCAGGAAAATTTTCAAACTTGAAAGAATTCAATAACCCAGGCGGCTTCGGCTTTGATGAGTATGGCAATGATAAAGGTACGGTGACCAGAAATGCAGATGGTTCAGTAACGATAGATCCTGACCAAACTTCGGAAGGGCAAAATCCATTTGAAATTGAAAGCTGGAGACTGGATTTTAATCGAAGAGCACTACAAGGAAATGCGGTATTCAGATGGGAATACCGGCCTGGTTCTACATTCTCTTTAGTGTGGCAACAGCAACGCAATGACTTTTCAAGAAATGGAGAATTTAACTTTGGGGATAGTGTAAATGGTTTGAAAGATGCTCAACCAACCAATATTTTTCTGATAAAATTTAGTTACTGGTTTGGTTCTTAATCTTACTGCTTATTGATATTAGTTTTCGTATTTTTGAATGGTAAATGAGTATCAATAAATAATTGAATCAAGAAGATGATCAACCAGGCACAACTAACATCAGAAGAAATTAAAAGCATCCAGGCAAGCTTTGTGAACAAAGTATATATCTGGATGGGATTAGCATTAACAGTTACAGGAATTGTTGCAATGCGTGTGGCAGACTCAGGGGCGTTCATGGGAATGTTTACCGGAACATCCAGCGCAATGCCGTTCTATATTTTATTGGCTGTAGAACTGGGATTGGTTTGGTGGATGAGTTCAAGAATTGATTCCATGAGCTCAGGCTTTGCAACAGCACTTTTTATACTCTATTCAGCGCTGAATGGGGTAACACTTTCCGTGCTATTCTATGTATATACAAGTGCTTCAATTGCATCAACTTTCTTTATCACAGCAGGAACGTTTGGAGTTTGTAGCGCTTATGGTTACTTCACTAAGAAAGATCTAACCTCGTTGGGTGGATTTTTGTTCATGGCTTTAATCGGATTAATAATTGCAAGCGTGGTAAATTGGTTTTTAGCAAGTTCAGCGCTCTACTGGATAATTAGTTATGCAGGTGTTGCAATATTTATCGGATTAACCGCATACGATACTCAGAAGATCAAGAAAATGAGTTTAGAAGTTGATGCAGATTCCGAGCAGGGAAAGAAGGGAGCTGTAATGGGTGCTTTAGCTCTGTATCTGGATTTCATTAACATGTTCATATTCATGTTGAGAATTTTTGGGAATAGAAGATAAATTCCTTTCAAGATTATGATATTTTAAAGCCCTCAGGAGGGGGCTTTTTTTATAAAAAATATTCGCTTTTAATGTTATGAAAACGTTACAGAATTATAATGAAAATGAGTTTTACTCTCAGCAAAAAGATATTATGATTATTATGATTATTGATTTTTTTAAAGAAAAAAGGCTGAATAGTATAATAACAATGCATAAAACTCACTTTATGCGTGCGTATAGGACATATATTCCAATTCTTTTAAAAAATGTATTTCATGACTATTTTTTTTTAACAAAACCAAAATTTCATTAAAATGATTGGAGATGAAAGCCCTTCCAAGGGTTGAGATTTTGAATCACTACTTTAATTGAAAATATATGGTTTTAAAACAGCTACTATCTTTCTTCTTCTTCTTAATATTTTCAAGTTCGCTTTTTGCTCAATCAGGTAAAATAAATGGTTTTGTCACGGACTCAAATGGAGAGCCATTACCTGGGGTAAATGTTTTGATAGATGGAACTTTACAAGGCACAGCTGCAGAAGCTGACGGATTCTATCAAATTTTAAATGTGAAACCCGGAACTTATACTCTTAAAGCTACTTATATAGGTTTTGCTCCGATTTCTATCGAAAATGTAACTGTTAGTATTGATCAAACTACTGAGATTGACATTACCATGAGAGAAGAAACAATAGAAGGAGAAGAGATCGTTGTTATTGCTCAACGGCCTGTAATTCAGAAGGATGTTGCATCCAGTCAGGCTAATATTAGCCAGGAAACTGTTGATGCTCTGCCTATCGCTAGTGTGACCGAAGCTATCGGGTTGCAAGCAGGGGTTCAGGGTGGATTAAGTATAAGGGGAGGGAGTAGTGATGAAATTTCATTTAATTTAAATGGTGTCACGCTCAAATCCGAAAGAGATAACACTCCATACACCGGTGTGAGTTTGACTTCCATTGAAAGTATTCAAGTTCAAACAGGTGGATTTACAGCTGAATATGGAAACTTGAGATCAGGTCTTATAAACGTTACTACCAAAGAAGGGGAACGGGATAGATATACGCTTGATGGAATTGTAAGAGTAACACCGGCTCAACAAAAAAATGTAGGACAGGAAATTAATGATCCAAATTCCTATTGGTTAAGGCCTTATTTAGATCCTGAGGTTGCCTATACTGGAACATCTAATGGTGCCTGGGATCAATATACTCAATCAGAATATCCGGGCTTTCAAGGTTGGAATGCATTTTCACAACAGTTGTTAGCAGACAATGACCCATCAAATGACTTAAGCCCAAGTGCGGCTCAACAAGCATTCTTATACCAGCACAGAAAGGATTTTGCTATTGATGAACCTGATTATGAGCTTGACTTTACTTTAGGAGGACCTGTTCCTGTAATTAGTGATCAATTTGGCGATTTAAGATTTTCACTGTCCTTTCGTGAAACACAAGACATGTATATAGTGCCACTTTCACGTGATCGCTATAAACAAACTACAATACAAGGTAAAGTAACCAGTAATATTGCTTCCGGGATGAAGCTTTCCCTTGATGGCCTCTATGGAAGACAAACAGGTACAAGTTCCAATCAAGCTGGTAATCCAGGGTTTTTTGTATCACCTGGTAGTATAGCTACAAATATTGAAAGAGTAAGCTTTCTGGAATCAAGATTGTATGCTTCAGATTATTGGGCACCTACTGAGGAGAAAACGAATAGTTTTGGATTGACATTTACTCATAGTTTGTCTGAAAATACTTACTACGAGGCTAGATTAAGTCGTTTTGAGTCTAAAAACAGTACTAATCCCGGTGCTTATAGAAATACATCTGATGTTTATACAATTGGAGGTGTAGGGTTTGACGAAGCTCCATTTGGTTTTTTTGATGAAGCTGCTTCCGGATTAGCATCCGGTATGAGAACAGGAGTAGGCATGAGTACTGCTCGCGATAGTAGTGAGGTAAGTGCACTTTCCGGAAGTTTTAAAATAACTAGCCAGCTTGATAGGTTTAATCAGGTAAGAGCAGGTATTGAATTTGTTAGAACAAATAGTAGAGTTAATTACGGTTCTTTTGACAAAGTTCTTCCGTCAGGTAGAACAAGATCTGTTTGGAATACTACTCCAATACGTTTTGGAGCATTTATTCAGGACAAGCTTGAATTTGAAGGAATGATCGCAAATATTGGTTTAAGACTAGATTATTCAGATCCGAATATTGAGTGGTACGATTACGAACCTTATACTGATTTGTTTAATAACGGAACGGCCAGTGCATTAGATACAGCCCAAACAAGTAATGTGAAGCCTCAAATAGTTCTTCAGCCCAGGCTTGGAGTTTCATTCCCAATTACAGAACGAAGCAAGTTATTCTTTAACTATGGTCATTCAGTACAGCTTCCTGACCCGGAAAATTTGTATTTAGTGAGGGTTGAACCATTTACTAATACAGTAGTGAGAGTTGCTGCACCTGAGAATAAGTTACCAAAAACCGTTAGCTATGAATTAGGCTACGAACATAATATTCTGAATAATTATTTAGTAAGAATTAGTGGTTATTATAGAGATATAACAAATCAGCCCATTCAAGTTGATTTCATTAGTCAAAATGGGAGCGATCAATACACGGTAAGTCGTCCTTTTTCTTACGAAGATATTCGTGGTTTAGAATTAACTTTAAGAAAACAAACGGGCAAATATTTTTGGGGCGAAATTAATTATACGTATAGTATAACAAGTAGGGGCTTTTTTGGAGTTTTAGAAAATTACGAACGTTTAGCTGACCAAAGAGATTATGATAGGCGGACAAATGCTAACGATATAACCAAGCCTGTACCACAACCATATGCTCGTTTACAACTTTATTTCCAATCACCTAAAGAATTTGGTCCCGAACTATTTGGTGTAAAACCTTTAGGAGACTGGCAAGTAGTACCACTATTTACCTGGGCTGCAGGAAGCTACTTTACATACACCGGTGGTGGTGCAATTCGAGGAGTTATAAATAATGTTCAACAAACAGATACTTGGGGATCTAGCCTTCGTGTAACTAAAACTGTAAAAACCTCAAATGGCAGTTCCATTAAGTTTTTCGCAGATGTCAGCAATCTGTTAAACATTAGAGATTTCAATATTTTTAATTCAGGGTTAGTTAATGGAAATGACTATTTGGATTATATGAATTCATTACATCTTCCGGCAAAAACCTGGGATGAAATCGGCTTATTAAACAGCAGAGTTTCCGGTAACGACCAACCCGGAGATTATAGAGCATCTGATGTAGAGTATGTACCGATTGAAGTTTACACTACATTGCCTGATGCTGGTAACGAACGTGCGCTCTATTATAATCCGTTAGAGAATAAATATTATCAATACGATGGCAGTACGTTTGTTGATGCTGATGGTAATTATGTTGAGCAAGTATTAGACGATAAGGCATATATAAATATGCCAAACCAACGCTTTTTTAACTTTTTAGATCCTCGAACTATTAGGGTCGGTGTGAGATTTTCATTTTAGATTAATATAACTTATGGTCAATAACGATACAAAACTTAGATTAACATCAGCATTAGTTTTAATGGTTCTGATTTTTATTGGAAGCAGTAACGCTTACGCACAGGTTGAAAACCGATGGTTATCTGTAGGTTCTTTTCATAATTTTTACTCAAATATTGGTTCTGAAATTGAAACGGGTTTTATTAGCACCCAGCAAGGAGGTTGGCAATGGCCAGCCATTTATAATGCACAAGATGCCCAAGCTATGAAAGCTTTATGGCTTGGTGCAGATAATTTCACTGATGATAATGGTAATAATTTTGAAAAAAGAGTGGTTCATGTAGGACCAAGAGTTACAGGATTAGGTGAATTCTATCCGATTTCAATAAATACGGTTAGTCAATTTGAAGCACCGGAAGTTATTGTTGACGGGGTAGTATCAGCTGCTAAATTTGTAGAGAATGATGCAATTGAGCCTTCCCTATTAGCAGATAGAGAGATTAGAACCGAAATGAACACTTTGTTGGGAATAACGGTAGAAAGAACTGCACGTCAATTTAGCCAAGAATATCACGACAACTATCATATTATTGAGTATATATTCACTAACACAGGGAATACAGATGATGATGATGATATTGAATTACCAAATCAAACTGTAGAAGGTTTTATACCATACTTTTTAAATAGGATGGCTCCTGTTAAAGCCACTCGATTTACCATTGGAAATGCTACAGGTTGGGGAATCAATACAATGACAGATCGTAGAGGAGATGGGTTACGCCCCGCTGAAACAGAAGATTTTAGAGCTCATTTCTCATGGCATGGTCGATATCCTGCTTTTATGGATGCTAATTATGATAATATTGGCGCACCGATTTTTGTGCCAAATATTACAAATGGTTATTTAACAGCAGATGATACAACAGGAAGGCTTGGAGCATATCATTTTGTAGGTACAGTTACGCTACACGCTGATGCATCGGCTTCAGATGACACGGATGATCCGGGGCAACCATTTACGATGGCAGAAGAGCATAATGATGATGCACTTTTTAGTCAAAATGATCCATTTAATGTTCCAAGAATGCAAGATGAATATAATTTAATGACTAAGGGAAGGTCTTCTCAACGTCATGCATACAGGGTAGAACCAAGCGGTGAGAGTGGCTTTTTATCACCAACAGGTGATCCTTCATTAGGACTTTCGGGTGGATTTGGATATACATATGGATATGGACCTTATACACTAGGACCCGGTGAAAGTGTACGAATAGTTATTGCAGAAGCTTCATCAGGTATTTCACGAGAGTTGGCAAATGAAACAGGCGCTGCTTTTAAAAGAGGAGAAATATCAGCACTCGATAAAAATGAAGTAGTTTTTCAGGGTAGAGATTCTCTGTTTCAAACTTTTGAAAGAGCATTAGAGAATTTCAATTCCGGATATGCTATTGCTAAACCTCCACAACCACCAAGATTTTTTACTGTTTCCTCACTAGGAGGGGGAATTGATCTTGAATGGCAGTACGATGGAAACACAGCGGATATTGAGGGTTTTCAAATTTATAGAGCAACAGGAAGGGTTGATAGTACTTATAGACTTCTTTATGAAGCTTCTCCTAATGAAACCCTTATTAGTGATGGTGAAAATGGAAGGTTAGACAACCCTGGAGCATTTTTATTGCTACCTCCGATAAGAGGGTTGGATTATTATTATTACATACAAAGCATTGGTGATATAAATAATGACGCTACAGGATTAACTCCTACAGGAGCGAAACTTAAGAGTAGCAGATATTATACCCAATCTTATGACCCCGCACGACTGCAAAGACCTGCCGGTGAATCTATGTCAGACATTCGTGTCGTTCCGAATCCTTACACATCAGGAGCATCGACTGCTTTGAGATTTAATCAAGGTTTTGAGGGTAATGATCGTATTAATTTCTTTGATGTACCGGGTATTAGCACCATTAATATTTATACAGAATTAGGGGAACTTATTAAGACACTCAGAGGCGATAAGGGAACCGGTGATATACCATGGGATCTTAAAACAGATTCAAATCAAGATGTTGTAAGTGGGATATATATTGCCAGGATTATCAACGAAGATCCAAATGACGATGAATTTGGTGAAGTAGCGATAAGAAAAATTGTAATAATACGATAGGAGTGAACGTGAAGCCCAAAATATTTATTTTTGCAGTGTTTATATCTTTATTGGCTACATCTTTGACGTTAGCTCAGAGTAAGAGAGCACAAACGAGTATGAAATTTCTTTCCGTTTCACAATCTGCCAGAGCATCAGCGATGTCAGGTGCTGTAACCGCTGTTGAAATGGGTGCCTACGCTCCGTACTACAATCCCTCCAGTATGGCTAATATAAAGAATGGATGGCATTTAACAGCCGGTTCTGTACAGTGGATAACTGATATTAATCATAATTCTTTGTCCCTTATTTATAGACCAGAAAATGATAGGGTAGGAGTCTTTGGAGTAAATGCATCTTCAGTAGATTATGGTGATATTATTTCTACAGCAAGAGCTGATAATGAACAGGGATATGAAGATCTGGGGCTTATTAATCCAACGGCAATGACATTAGGTCTCTCGTATGCAAATGCAGTAACTGATCAGTTTTCCATTGGTGCAAATTACCGATACATTAAACAAGTACTAGGTAATGCCGCTGTAGATAGAGATGGAAATGGTGGGTATTTACTTCAATCCTATTCTGCAACGACTTATGCACTTGATTTTGGAGTATTTTATAAAACAGGCTTTGAAAGCTTAAACTTTGCAATGACTTTAAGGAATTTTTCACCTGAAGTTTCTTATAACGAAGAGGAAGCTGAAATTCCACTTACTTTTAAGATTGGATTAGCAATGGATGTTTTTGATCTGACTGAATTAGATGCGGATAAACATTCGCTACTAGTAAGTATAGATGCAAATCGCCCAAGAGATTATGATGAACAATTATTGTTTGGGTTTGAATACACATTTATTAAGAGATTTAAAATTAGAGCCGGAAATGGTTTTCCAAAGGATGAAGAACAATTTTCTTTAGGCTTCGGAATTGTTCAACCCATAAGAGGATCATCGTTAGCTGTTGATTATTCTTATACACAATTTGGTGTTTTTGGTGAAGTAAATCGATTCAGCGTTCAAATTGGACTTTAAAAAAATTTAAATGAAGATTAAAATTAAATATTTCTACTTATTCATTATTGCGACTTTTGCAGTTATATCTTGCGAAGATAATAATAGTGTTTTTGACCCTGATTTTGAATTAACAGGGGAGACACCAGTAATAAATTCTATAACTCCATCAAATAGAT
This sequence comes from uncultured Balneola sp., assembly GCA_963975485.1. Lineage (GTDB taxonomy): Bacteria > Bacteroidota > Rhodothermia > Balneolales > Balneolaceae > Balneola. Next base: position 9,422 of record CAXBHO010000060.1, read on the forward strand.
ATTTGGCAGGAGTAGATTCGGTTATAATAAATGGGTCTTTTTTTTCAAGCAACATTGAGGAAAACACTGTTAATTTTGGAGGTTCACCCGGAGTTATACTTCAGGCTTCTGAAAACCAACTCATAGTTAGACCCGGTTTCAATACCGGTGATAGTATTTTAGTGAGAGTTTCTACACGAGGAACAGAATTTTTCAACGATGATTATTACTACAGACTTGATTCAGCTTTTACAAATGTAAGAGGATTAGACAATAATTACCGCCCATTGTCAGCTTTAGCTATAGATAAAGATGAAAACCTCCATGGGTTTATTAATATTGCTGGAACCAAAGCATTCTATCAAATAACTAAATCGGGTGTAATAAGCACTTATTCTCCAACAACAAGATTTGGTACTTATACCGGTGCACAATTTGGACCTGACGATGGATTATATCTTATTTCAACGGCATCCCCAAACTCAGCAATTTTTAGAATGCCATCTGGTGGTAATGCACAAGGTCAACAGGATGGGGTATGGGCGTTTCCTCCTTTCAGTGAAAAAGCTAATTTTGTTGATCTTGCATTTGACAATAATGGATATATTTGGGTAATTGGAAATAATACGAATATATATAGATATACTTATTCAGATAAGAGTTTACAGAGATTTCCTTTTACTGCTAATTTAAGAACCGCAGTTGTATTTAATAATCAGCTATTTGTAGCAGGTTCCAAAGATAATATTGAAACAGTTTGGAAATTTGATATTTCTGGTTCATCATTAGGTGCGCCCTCTGAAGTATTAAGATTAGAGAATAACACGACAAGTGAAATCAATGGTGTTATTAGAGATATTAGCTTTGACAGCGATGGAAACTTATATTTAGCTATACAAAATGGTAACAATAGTATATTAAAAGTAGAGCCCAATGGAAGAATTTATCCATTTTACAGATATGTTCTTGAAGGATCGTATTACTCACTCACATGGGATGAAGAGGGGAATATGATTGGCGGTATATTATCTGGTGAAAATGGTTCTTTGTTATTAAACAAGATAGATATGTTTGATAAAACCAGAGCACCAATTTATGGAATTGAGTAAAGAAATTTGGATTGCCCAAATATTAACAATAAACAAAAAGGAGTACTCATGAAAAGAGTTACAATTTTAATTTTAGGACTGATATTTGTTCCTTTGGCTACTTTTGGTCAAAGTTGGACATTTGAGAAAGTTTTTCCTGATAGCGCTAATGCCGATAGAGATATACACGGTATAACAGTTGATGGAGAAGGTAAGCTTTGGTATCAACCCTATTACCCATTTACCGGTGATAGTGTTTTCGTTGAACAAACAGGTGATAGTGCAAGAGTTACAGTAATCCAGGTATTTAATGCTGATGGAACTGAAGCTTCTATTTCACCGATTAAATTTTTAACCTTTCCTGATGAATCTGTTGACACAGTAGGTGGATATTGGGATGGTACGTCATTCAGATATAATACTGGTCGAGGATTAGCGACCACACCAGATGGCGATGTTGTGGCTGCATTCGGTAACAATTTGTACGTAATTAACCATAAAACAGGTGCAGGAATTGCCAAGACTTTTGGACCAGATAATGATCTAGATGACAGAGGGTTAATAAAACCAGCTGTAGATGCTTCAGGTAATATTTATGTATCAGGTGTTTTTCCGGGAGATCCAGTGAATATTTATAATAATACATTAACATATCAGGGAACTGCTATAGATACTACCGTCGGTTTCTCAAGAGGTATGGAAATTTCTAAAGATGGTAACACTCTTTACTGGCCCGGATATACTAATGATGCATTGTTCGTTTATACTAGACCCGATGGCTTTAGCCCATTTACTCAAGTGCCGGATACTGTGTTAAAAGGTATGGCGATTGAGTCAATTGGTTTTCATCCGGTAACTGATTATCTATGGGTAAGTTCAGGTTCGGCTACCAATCCACCAAATCTGTATCAGGGTTCTGCTTTTCCAAGTAATTATACTGAGCAAACTTGGTATGCTTTTGATTATGCTGATTTAGCAAGCGCAACAAGACTGGATAGTATTATTTGGAATGAAGAAGGTTCCGGACCTCTCGAAGGCAGACCGCGAGCAATTGGATTTTCTCCGGACGGAACTACAGCTTATCTAGGTCAATTTAGCCAAGGAGCTTATGCACTACAGACCCAAACTACCTCCCAAGTTTTCGTTTCAATTGAAGACAATAATAATAATGGGCTACCTGAAGGCTTTAAATTGGAGCAAAATTATCCTAACCCATTCAATCCAACTACTAATATTAATTATTCTTTAGATCGTGCAGGAAACGCTACGCTTAAAGTGTATGATATTACGGGTAGAGTAGTAGCTACTCTAGTTAATACTAGACAAAATGCAGGTGACCATACTATTGCATTTGATGCAACTAACTTAGCTTCCGGTGTATATATATATACATTACAAGCTAATGGATTGCGACTAACTAATAGAATGACATTAATTAAATAATTGTTAATTTTTTTAAGAAAAGGCAGCCTAAGGCTGCCTTTTTATTTATCAAGAGATATCATTATGAAGAAACTAATATTTTCATGTTTATTGGTTCTTTTACCAGTAAGCTTTATAAATGCACAAACAGCAAAGCCCAAAAATGAAGCTAGAGGCGCATGGATTGCTACTGTTATAAATTTGGACTGGCCGTCATCAACTTCAGTACCGGTATCATTCCAAAAAAATGAACTCACCAATAGATTGAGGCAATTAAAAAAAGCAGGAATCAACTTAGTGTATTTTCAGGTAAGATCAGAAGGTGATGCTATGTATGAGTCAGAAATAGAACCTTGGTCTGCTTATTTAACCGGATCTGAGGGAACTGCACCTTCTCCTTTATGGGATCCATTAGCTTATGCGATTGAAGAAGCACATAGTCTTGGTCTTGAATTACATGCATGGTTAAATCCCTATAGAGCAATGAGATCTATTCCCAGCGATTTTACACAAAAAGTAGATCGAGAAAATGTAGTTGATGAAGCTATAGACGAAAGTTTAGCCCCATTTCTGGACAAAGAATTTGATGCGAATAGTTCAAACAAATTTAAGGGAACAGAGCAAAGAGATTCATTACATGTCTCAAATCAACATCCGGAATGGTTGATGGTTTTAAATAATAAAATTGCAATTTTTGACCCCGGATTGCCTGAGGTGATTGATTATACAACTAACATTGTATTAGATATTGTAAACCGATATGATGTAGATGGTATTCACTTTGACGACTATTTTTATCCTTACCCTCCAAATCATATGGGTTCTTCTTCACAAAATGAAACACTTGACGATAGTACCTTTATAAAGTACCCAAGAGGTTTTTCTGATAAAGGAGCATGGCGAAGAAACAATATAGATATACTTGTTGAGCAAATTTACGATAGCATACAAGTAGTAAAACCGTGGGTTAAGTTTGGAATTAGTCCATTTGGTATATGGAAATCAGGGACACCTTCGGGGATTGTAGGACTTAATGCTTATACTACCATTTATGGAGATGCTATATCTTGGTTGGAATCAGGAACTGTAGATTATATAGTACCACAACTATATTGGGCATTCGGAGGTGGGCAAGATTATGCACGTTTAGCAACGTGGTGGGCAGATCGAGCCACAGAAAATAACCGCCACTTTTATCCGGGTCATGGATTATATCGATCAGACTCAAATACTTATAGTAATACTCTTTTTGCTGCTAACGAAATCCCAAGACAGATAGCGTATAATCAGGAAAGAGAGAAAATAAAAGGTAGTGTATTTTTCAGGATGAAGAATATTACCAACTATAACTCAAAAGGTATAGTTGATTCTCTACAAAATAATTATTACAAATATGTAGCTTTACCTCCAATAATGGAATGGAAAAGCATGACCAAGCCTGATTCTCCGGAAAATCTAATCGTAACCAGAGATTCGGAAAATGAATACATATTTGATGTTTCATGGAGTTCTGCCTCTGCAGATCAAATATCTAAGATTAGTTCAACAGGTCACGTTGATTCATTAATTAAGTATGCTGTGTATCGTGTTGACTCAGGGGCAGATCCTGATGAATCAGCCGAAATGGATAACTATTATAATCTTATAGAAGTCACCGGAGATACTTCTTATACAGATATAGCTCCTCCATCAGAAAACGGTTATTGGTATTTTGTTACCGCTGTAAGTAGAAATAATATAGAAAGTGCTCCAACACCATCGGCAGAAGGAGGAGTGGTAGTGTCAAATGATGAAGAGCCACAATTAATTAATGAATTTCAGTTGGCACAAAACTATCCAAACCCATTCAATCCTAGTACAGAGATTAGTTTTAATTTAGCTGAAACAGGTTTCACTTCATTAAAGGTATATGATATGCTAGGTCGGCAAGTTTCTGCACTTGTAAATGAAAATAGGTCTTCAGGATTACACACAGTAAGTTTTGATGCATCCAATCTGGCATCAGGTATTTATATTTATAGATTGACTTCTAAGAATAGTTCTTTAACAAGAAGAATGACTTTAATAAAATAAGTTGTAAGAACCTCTCAGTTAGAGAGGTTCTTTTTTAAAAGGCAACCCACAGTATCACTTCCTTAAAATTTAGAAATATGAAAAAATTACTCTATTTCTTAATCTTCACATTAATACCTGTTTATGCTTTTTCACAGATTAAGTACGATACTTTAAATGTAAAACAAATTGGAGAGGGAGCTTTTCATTATTCAATTGTTGCTCCATCTGTTCCGTGGACTCTGGAGGTAGTTGAGATTGATCTTACGAATGATACGTACAGTCTGGAGACAGTAAAAGCTAATGACAGACTTACCGGTTATGAGAAAACTAGTTCGATGTCATCCAGAAAATCTAAAAATGGACACAGAGTTATCGCTGCAATTAATGGTGACTTTTATGGAGGAGGGGGCATTCCTACAAATCTTCAGGTTCTAAAAGGTGAAATGCTAAGAACACCAATCAACAGAGAAGTTTTTGGTTATTCTAATAATGGTACTATGTTTATAAATACTATAAGTTATGAAGGTGTATTAAAAATTGGAGAAGCAACAAATCCGTTAAATGATGTTAATGCAGTAAGAAATAACAATGAAATTGTTTTTTACAATCATTTTTATGGACCAAGTACTTTTACGAATGAGTTTGGAACTGAATTAACATTAAAAGCCATAGACCCTTGGGTGGTAAATGGTGAAGTTAGATCAATCGTTGTTTCAAAATCTGAAAATGCCGGAAACTCTACACTTACTGATTCTACTTTTGTTTTATCAGGTCATGGTACTTCTTCAAGTATATTAGCAAATGTTTTAGTTGGTGATACTTTATCAATTAACCATAAAATTATTCCCGGAACCGATAAAATTAAGGAAGCGGTTGGAGGGAGTAGAAAATTTTTAAATGGAGGTGTTAACCAAGGCAATTGGCCGGAAAGACATCCAAGATCAGCGTTAGGTTTTAACGCAGACACAACTAAATTTTATTTGGTCACCGTTGATGGGAGACAAAGCTCAAGCTCAGGTATGACATTAACGGAGTTGGGTGAATTTATGAAAGGCTTTGGAGCACATTATGCCTTAAATCTTGATGGAGGAGGTTCAACAACACTAGTTGTTCATGAAGAAATTGTAAACTCACCTTCAGATGGAGGATTAGAAAGGTCGGTTTCTAATGCTTTAATGATCGTGTCAAACAAATCTAGAATAGGATCTGTGGATCATATTAAGTTAAGTCCTTCCATCAACAGAATATACCGAAACAAATCATTTATTTACGAGGTAACCGGTATGGACTCAAATTATTTCCCGGTTGAATTAAGCTCTCAAGAAATCAGATTTTCATTAAGCGAAGGATTTGATGCTGAAATCTCAGAAGATGGTGTTTTTACAGCAGGGAATAACCCTGATACCGGTTATGTTTTTGTTGAGTATAATGGATTAAAAGATTCTTCAATGGTGATAGTAAAAGGCATTACTACATTAAACCTATTTCCTGAAAATGCAGTTACAGATAATGAGCGAGAGTTGGTTTTTTTCAATCGGTCATTTGATTTTGAAGGTGTAAGCCAATCAGCATCTAATGCTAATATAACTTGGAAGATTGAGGATAGCACAATCGGAAGTATTGAGAAAGGTGTTTTCAAGGGAAAAAATCAAGGAATTACAAAGGTAATAGCAATCTATGATGAAGCATCTGACACATCCCAAATTGAAGTTCAAATAGGTACTGGGGAAATTTTATTAAATGACTTTGAAAAAATTGGGGATTTATCTTTAGGTGGAGAAAATATTAATCTGGAAAATTCAACGATAGGTATTTCAGATGAAAATTTTAGTCAAGGTCAGAGCTCTTTGAAGCTGAACTACGAGTTCACTTACTCAGGGACTCCTGATACTTGGGCTTATATTGAAACCAATATCCCAGTTTTTGGAGTGCCTGATACAATTCTAATAGATGGATTTACAGATGGAAAGAAACATTTAGCCCAGATTAATATAATTGATGATAACGGAGAAGAATTTATTATCCGCCTAAAAAGATATGCAGATAATACAGTTTATAATGAATACCCATTTTTGCTAGATGATATACAAGCAGTTGGTGCTAATAGTACTTTTTATTATCCCATCACTATCAAAAAAATTGGAGTTAAATTAAAATCCGATCAACAAACAGGGGAAACGTATTCCGGCACACTCTATTTCGATAATATGAGATTGAGTTACCCAAGTGATGTAAATGTATCAAACGAAGAAGAGAAAAATATTCCTTCAAGAATAATATTAGATCAAAATTATCCTAATCCTTTTAATCCCACCACTGAAATTACTTTTAGATTAGCGACAACAGGATTTACATCATTAAAAGTGTTTGATATGCTGGGCAGGGAAGTTTCAACGCTTGTTAATGAGAAATTAACTTCTGGCTTGCATACGATAAGTTTTGATGCTTCGAATCTTGCATCTGGAGTATATATTTATAGGTTATCCTCGAAGGAAAATACGTTAACAAAAAGAATGACGCTGATTAAGTAAAATGACAAACCGAAGAGATTTTTTAAAAAAAGTAGGGCTTGGTGCCTTAGGCGCCAGTACTTTTAATTCTTTAAAAGAAAGTGAAACCCTTAAAGAGAAAAGCTTTAGCATATTGCATCTTACGGATCAGCATGTCACTTCAAGACGAAAGGGAGATAAAGGATATTTAAAATGTATAGAATCTGTAAACCAATTGAATCCTTCACCGGAACTTGTTCTTATGGGTGGCGATATGGTTTTTGATGGTCTGTATACAGACCTGTCTATGTATGAGGAATCTATAGATCTGTATAAAAATATTTCTGAAGATTTAATCATGCCTCATTATCATTGCTTGGGAAATCACGATGTTTTAGGACTTTCTTCGAGAAGAAAAGTGTCTCAAAATCATCCCGGTATTGGCCGGAAGATGATCATGGAAAAACTTGGAATGAAGAAAGACTACTATAGTTTTAATCATAAAGGATGGCATTTCGTGATTCTTAATTCAATTTTTGAATATGAAGGAGAAAGCGGACCGGCTTATAAACCAATGCTAGGTAAGGATCAACTTGATTGGTTACGATTTGATCTGGGTGCACATCACAAAATGCCTGCAATTGTAGTTTCTCATTATGCAGCATTCAATCATATCGGGCAAATTAATCAAGATTTTGATATGAAAGCCATGAACTACGTTGTTTTAAAGGATAATAAAGAGTTACGGTTTATTTTAGAGCGACACCATGTGAAGGCATTGCTTCAGGGACATACACATATGAGTGAAGATTTTAAATTCAACGATGTCTGGTATATAACTTCACAGTCGGTATCGGCGGCTTGGTGGGGAGGAAACTGGTTAGGATTTAAACCCGGATATACCGTTTTAGAATTAGGTGAATCAGATATTTTGAATTGGCATCCAGTAACATTCGAGTGGGAACATCAACTAGAGCCGGAGGATACGCTTGAAAGAACACGAATCAAGGAGCGGAAAGAATTTGAACAAAAACAAGAGCGCTTATATCAATCCGAAATCAATAAACGCCCCTAAGCTAATCTATTGTGGAGTTAGTGCATCATCAAACCTTGATGATGATTTTCTTTTTCATCATCCACGTTGCAAGAAGGTAGAAAAGAAGAATCCAGCTTATGGCATATAATAAAGACGCATTAACAGGTGAGGCTATTGAGGAAAATAAGACATCATATAACCAACCTTTTAGCGTATATGTTGTTTCACCAACATTGAATTTTATCAGGTAAAGAAGACGCCCGATAATTCCACTTAAGAAAAATACGGTTATCGCATTTATACCAAAGGCAACGCCCCAATCAGTAAATTTTTGTTTCTCCTTTACATCAAGAAACCAATAACAAAGGCCGAAAATAAACATCGCCAGACCTCCTGTGAAAAGTGCATAAGAACTAGTCCAGATATTTTTATTTATCGGAAATACCCAACTCCAAATGTAGCCAATCGTAATGAGTACAAACCCCCAAATAAAGAATTGCAACGTTCGTGAACTCTCTGATTCCTTTTCAGCCATTAACATTCTACCCGTCCAAATTCCTATTAGGGTAGTTCCTATTGCAGGAAGCGTACTTAATAAACCTTCGGGATCCCAATTTTCTTTCCATGTGTGCCCTGATAATAACAACTGATCGATGTATGCAGCTAAATTTCCATCAGGATTGTCAATAGCTCCGGCTCCGAATCCGGGAACAGGAATTCCAATCATTAAAATCCAATAGCCGATTAAAAGCCCTGCAAGAGTGTACATCTGTATTTTTGGCTTAGTGTATAAAAAAAGGATACCTCCAATAGCATAACAGATAGCTATTCGTTGAAGTACACCCGGAATTCTGAGATCAATTAAGTTGGAGTGGAGTCCAAAATCAGGGCTGAATGTTAAATAAGGAAATGCTGACAAAGCCAATCCAAGTCCGAATATTTTAGCCGCTCTGATCAAAGTTTTCTTTAATAGCTCAGAATTTTCAGCACCTTTTGCTTTAGCCTTTGTGAATGCAAGAACAATAGAAACCCCAACTATGAATAGGAAGAATGGAAAAATAAGATCAGTTGGTGTCCACCCATGCCAGGGAGCGTGTTTTAAAGGTCCATAAATGTGAGACCATGAACCGGGGTTATTAACCAGGATCATAGCTGCGACTGTTGCACCTCGAAAAAAATCTAGCGAGACTAATCTCTTACCCGAAGAAATTCCACTTATTGATGTCATAATGATTAATTAATTTTCGAAATGTACTTAAAAAAATCGACTTAATGTGGTAATGAAATAAGGGGATAAGTATCTTGGTATGAACATAAAAAAATGATTGAATGAATATCTTAATCGCAGACAGTGGATCGACTAAAACAGAATGGGTTTTAATACAAAATGGAAAGAAAGATTATTTTAACAGTGATGGACTAAATCCTTATTTCCGAACTCATGGTCAACTTTCTGAAGCAATCAAGAAAGGAGTTAAAAACAGTATATCAGATATCGAAGTTGATAAAATCTTCTTTTACGGATCGGGAAGTGGAAACCAGTCACGAAAATCTATACTCAAGAATGCGATCAGGGAAAACTTCCCCAATTCTGACATACACATTGAAAGTGATTTATTAGGAGCTGCAATAGCTTGCTTCGGAGATAAACCAGGAGTAGCATGTATTTTGGGAACAGGTTCTAATTCTTGTGTATATGACGGTAATCAAATCGTTAAAAACATTCCCTCATTGGGATTTGTGTTTGGAGATGAGGGGAGTGGTGGTTATTTCGGAAAGAGAATTCTCAATGGATATTATTATAAAACTATGCCGGAGGATTTAAGAGAGGCGTTGGATGAAACCAGTGATATGAATCTGGAAAGTATACTGCATAAAGTCTATGAAGAGCCTCAGGCAAACAGATTTGTAGCTTCATTTTCAAAGATGCTTTCTGATCATAAAGAGCACCCCTACATCAAAAAAATGGTACAAAAGGGTTTTGAGGCATTTGCAGATAAACAACTTGGGTATTTCGAAGAATCAAAGCAGATGGAGATAGGTTTTGTCGGATCAATAGCCTCAGTTTATAAAGATATTTTAGAGAAAGTGCTCAAAGAAAGAAGCATGAATTTGGGAATCGTGGTTCGAAAACCCGTTGAAAATCTGGTTCACTTTCATCAGCAAAAACAGTAGAATTAAATCTCGATTTCCTTTAGATGCACGCAGTAATTTTTAACAACCGGTTCGGTTAAAGCGATTATATTTTTAGTATCAGCTGCTTTAGAGAATTCAATTGCATGTTCATCATCAAAGATCCAGATACTTTCGTTTTTGTATTTATAAGCTTCGGAATAGCTTTGGTCAAAACTATAAAAGTAAGCAGCAGCTTCATCTCCGTATGGTAAACTAAGTTTTTTCAAAGCCAGTTTAGTTTTTTGATGGATATCTTCTCGATGCTGAGCAGTTGGTTCTTGTTCAAAAAAGGTAGTTCTGAAAAGAGAACGATTTAAGAAACGAGTACATAGTTCGGATAAGATTTTATCGTTCGATTGAGTCCAGAATTTTATGTTCAGATAGATATCGTAATCATCTAGCTGCGTATATGCTTGCATCATTTTCTTGGTAATCTGTTTTTTAGCAGAAGGCTGATCTTGCATAAAATAGCGTAAGCTTTCAGAAGCAAAATTCAATTCAGAACCTGAATCCAATAAATCTCGAACTCTACGAAATACAGATCTGATTAAAGCATCGGCACTTAGCACGGTTTTGTGCAAGTACACCTGCATATACATCAAACGGCGTGCAATGATGTAATTCTCTATGGCATAAATCCCTTTTTTTTCGATGACGATATTTCCTTTATGAACTCGCATTGTTTTAAGGATTCTGTTGATACCGATTCGGCCCTCAGAAACTCCGGTAAAGAAACTGTCTCTGCTTAGATAATCCAATCGATCTAAATCTAACTGTGATGAAATTAGCTGATGAAGAAACTTCTTTTTGTACTGATTGGTGAAAATGGCAATAGCTGTGTCGAGTTCTCCATTCATTTCCTGGTTGAGTTCTTTCATTATCGCCAGACTCATCATTTCGTGATTAAAATCTTTGATGAGCGAATGTTCTAAAGTATGTGAAAGGGGACCGTGACCAACATCATGCAAAAGTATCGCAATCAACGTGCCCTCATATTCTTTTTTGGTGATGGTGGTATCTTTTTCAAGCAGATTATTCAACACTCTTTTTGCTAGCTCCAAAGCACCTAAAGCGTGAGAAAATCTTGAATGCTCAGCCGCAGGAAATACCAAATATCCCAATCCAAGTTGTCTAATTCTTCGCAATCTCTGCACATACGGATGATCAATCAATTTGAGGATTATTCCTTTTGGAACGGTGATGAATCCATGAACAGGGTCATTAAATATTTTGTAGCGTGTACTTTTATCCATTTGATTCAGATTTTAACATCATCGCATCAAGATCTTTGATTTTAGGTAATCTGACAGGCTTCTGATTCTTAACATCAAACCACACACCTGTTGTTTTAGCAACACTGAGAAGTTTCTTAGATTCTGCATTATAAATTCCTTGAAATGCATCCAGATTTGAATTGCCGACTTTGCTGATGCCTGTTCCAATCAAAATAGTATCAGGAAATTTGATCTGACCCAAATATTCGATTTCAGAACGAACCATCACAAAAGAGCGCCCTTCATGATATTCTTTATTCATTTGAAAGTATTCTCCAAGAAATCTCAATCTTGATTCTTCATAATAAGTATTGAAAACGGCATTGTTCACATGTTGAAGAGCATCCACATCGCTAAAGCGGATTGTTAGTTTGTGCCAGTGATAAAAAAAATCGGGATCGTAGTTGGGTTTAATCATGTTTTAAATTAGGAATAAGGTAATTAGGAATAAAGGAATATAATTTTTAGTTCGCTATTCATTTTTCCTTGTTGAATATTCAATATTCGGTGATGTTTTCGTTATATTTGAAGCCACAAAAATTCACAATAAAAATTCAGATACGCACATGGCTAACGATTCCAGTAAACAATTTCTAGAAGATCTACTTATCACTCCAAGTCCTACCGGCTTTGAAAAAGCAGGGGTTAAAGTCTGGAAAGAATATGTGGAAGAATATTCTGATGAAGTTGTTACCGATGCTTATGGATCAGCTGCCGGAAAAATTAATACAAGCGGAGATGTAGCCACCGTTTTATTGGAAGCTCATTGTGATGAGATCGGAATGGTTGTTCAGCATATTTCGGATCAGGGATTCGTTTATGTAAATAAGTTGGGAGGAAGCGATTCGACCATTGCCCGTGCTAAGAAGGTGTTCATCCACAACAAAAGAGGAAGAGTTGTGGGCGTTACCGGAAATACGGCGATTCACTTACAAGACAATAAGAATGGCGGTGGAAAACAGCCCGCCTGGAAAGATATTTATGTTGATATCGGAGTGAGTTCTAAAGAAGAAGCACTTGAATTGGTTCAGGTGGGCGATCCGATTACTTATTCGTCAGATATGGAGTATTTGAATGATGATATTTTAACAGCAAGAGCTCTTGATAATCGCATTGGTGGTTATATAATCGCTGAAGCATTGCGAAAAATCAGCAAAAGAAAGAAAAATCTTAAAGTGAATGTAATCGCGCTGAATTCGGTACAAGAAGAAGTAGGTGGGTTTGGCGCTAGAATGATGAGCTATCGTTTTATGCCTGATGTAGCATTGGTAACCGATGTTACACACTCTACAGACACGCCAGGAATTGACCAGAAAGAGCATGGAACCGTTGAAATGGGCAAAGGTCCTGCTATTCAGCACGGAGGAGCTAACCACCCTAAAGTGGTGGATTTCTTAGAGAAAGTATGCAAAAAAGCGAAGATGGATGTTCAGCATGAAGCAACCAGCGTGAGAACCGGAACAGATACAGACAGTATTTTCTATCAGCAAACGGGAATTCCAAGTGCGCTGATCTCACTTCCATTACGATACATGCATTCTCCGGTGGAAACCTGCAACATGAGCGATGTAAAGGATTTGATCGATTTGATGGTTGAAGCGGTTCTTGCTATGCGTCCGGATCAGACCTTTGGTGTTTTTGAAGATTGATTTCTCTGATGTTATCCATCATTTCGACGAAGTCGGGGTGATGGAACGGAACCATCGTCATTGCGGACGATGAAAAGATGCAGTGTTATGCATTCTGAGAAGTATCATTTTTCAAATCTATTCACAATTTTGATGAACGATCCGCAATCTCCAGATCAAAGGCAATGAGCGTTGTTCAGGAGATCTCGGGTCAAGTATGCCCGAGATGACGGGTTGGTGTGAGGTGACGGGTTGGTGTGAGGTGAAGATCTCGTCATTGCGGACGCA
>CAXBHO010000061.1:0-22361 GCA_963975485.1 uncultured Balneola sp.
CGAGTTGGTGTGAGGTGAAGATCTCGTCATTGCGGACGCAGAACAAACAATCCAGTTACATTATTTTGAAGAGAAAGGTGTTGCGCTATTCTTATTCAGATGAACGATCCGCAATCTCCAAATTAAAGGCAATGAGCGTTGTAAATTAGAGCACAAAAATCAACAAAGCCGTCATTGCGGACACACCTGATCCGCAATCTCCAGATCAAAGGCAATGAGCGTTGTTTGGGAGATCTCGGGTCAAGTTTGCCCGAGATGACGGGTTGGTGTGAGATGACGGGTTGGTGTGAGGTGAAGGTGATGGAGGTTTTGGCTCTTTCCCAAGCTCCTGCTCCAAGTATCGAACTGGTAACCTACCTTAAGTAGTTTACTCTCGTATCGTAGCTCTCAGCTCGTGTGAAAAGTGCTTGAATAAAAAGATGGTTAATTTTTTAAGAAAAAACCTCCAAGCTCCAGCGTGGCATTCCGTAGCAGAGCTACGGAACGAGGTTAAAACTACATCCTGTTCATTCTATAATCCCAAAAATCCTGCTTCAACGAGTGGAGAAGTTGAATTAGCTTGAGGGCACTTCGGTTTGACGACTTCAGTTCGTCCAACCGTTTTTAGTTTCAACGCAAAGAATGTGGAAGCAGCATAAGATAGCAGCCTTCGATATCCATCAGTCGAGCTAGAGTCGACAGATGGAGGAGTTATTCTCGTTCCATAGATCTGGTCCGAATAATTCGGGGTAAAATTCTATTTCTCAATCCGCTTTTAACCAAGATTACAAAGGATTTTCAGGATGCACAGGATTGGTTATAAAGTTAATCCTGAGATTCTTGTAAATCAATTAAAATCCTGGTTAAGCAAGTTAGGAAGTCTAATAAAACTCAGATTATTACCAATCAGGATAATTTTGAAATAATATCGTCAAGAGTAAGCTGGGCTTCTTCACTTTCTTTCATATTCCGAAGAGTAAATTTACCTTCTTCCAGTTCGTTATCGCCCACAATCAAAGCATAGGAAGCATTTTCGCGATTCGCATCTTTCATTTGGGCTCGCATTGATCTGTCCAGATAATCCATGGTGGAAGAAATACCTTTTTCTCTAAGCTTGGGTAACGTCTGTAGTGCCCATTTTCGAGCCTCTTCACCTAAGCTTACAATAAATACATCTACTTTTTTGGGAGTTGCGAGTGAAATATCAAGTTCTTCACAGGCAATAAAAAGACGCTCCATCCCGGCAGCAAATCCAACAGCTGGAGTTGGTTTACCTCCAATTTCTTCCACCAGAAGATCATAACGTCCACCACCGGCTAGTGCATCTTGTGAACCGAGATCGGGGCTGGTTAATTCAAAAGCCGTTCTGGTATAATAATCCATGCCTCTCACCAATAGTGGATCAAGCGTATATTCGATTTCCAAAGAAGAGAGCATCTCGCAAACCTGATCGAAATGGGCTTTAGATTCTTCATTCAGATAATCGCTAATAATCGGAGCATTCTTTATGAACTCTTGGTCTTCAGGTTCTTTAGAATCCAGAATACGCATCGGATTTTTCTCTAATCTATTCTGAGATAATTCACTTAGTTTATCAAAGTTTGGCCGAAGGTAATTTTTGAGAACAGCTTTATAAGTTTCTCTGCTTTCAGGATCACCAACCGAATTTAATTTCAAGTTGAAGTTTTTAATCCCGATTCTTTGATAAATACGTATCATGAAGGCGATACATTCAACATCGGCTACAGGATTGTCGCTACCAATGATCTCCACTCCAAACTGGTGGAATTGACGTTGACGACCCTTCTGTGGTCTTTCAGCGCGGAACATCGGTCCGATATAATACAGCTTCTGTGAACCACCTCGTTGATCCAGATGATTTTCAACATAAGATCGAACCACAGGAGCAGTGAGTTCAGGTCGCAGTACGTAGTTGCTGTCTCCTTTTGTAAAAGCAAAGATCTCTTTGGTAACAATGTCAGTAAGTTGACCAATTCCACGTTTAATCAATTCCGTTTGTTCCATAATCGGAGTACGAATTTCTTCAAAATTAAACTTTGCTGCTTCTTCGTGGATGATATTTTCCAGTGCTCTCCATTGCTCAACTTCACCAGGAAGGATATCAACCATTCCAAGGTGTGTGGTATATTTTGCTTTAGCCATTTAGTTAGTTCGCTTAAAATTCGGTTTAAGATAAGGGTAGAGAAGGAGAGTTTCTTAGTTTCCTATTCATTAAAAGTGGTTTTCATTTTTTAAATCATTGAGAATTAAAATGCTTAGTTTACCATGAATTAATTGAAAGTTGAATTCAAACTTATTCTTCAATAAATGAAAATAATCAGTGTAGTTGGTGCTAGACCAAATTTCATGAAAGTTGCACCATTAAGTAAGGCTTTTGCAGCTTATACAGAAGTTGATCATAAAATAGTTCATACTGGTCAGCATTATGATTATTCAATGAATAAATTATTCTTTGAACAGTTAGGTATTCCAGAACCATTTGTACACTTAAATGTGGGGAGTTCGTCTCATGCCACTCAAACTGCTCAGATTATGATTCAGTTTGAAGAAATACTAATTGAAGAAAGACCGACTGCAGTATTGGTTGTTGGAGACGTAAATTCAACGTTGGCATGTTCGCTAGTTGCTTCAAAAATGCAAATTCCTGTAGTTCATGTCGAAGCAGGACTTCGAAGTAGAGACAGATCTATGCCAGAAGAATTGAATAGGATAGCTACAGATCATCTTTCTGATCTATTATTTGTGTCTGAAGAAAGCGGAATTGAGAACCTTAAGAAGGAGGGTATACCCGATGAAAAAGTATTTTTTGTTGGTAATGTTATGATTGATTCTTTGGTAAGTAATATGGAAAAGTCGAACGCTTTAAATCTGGATAGCATCAGTTCTGGAATTAAAAGTAAAAATTACGGACTTGTTACATTACACAGACCTTCAAATGTTGATAATAAAGAGAGACTTCTGCGTATTGTTGAGCTATTAAGATCTGTTGCTAAAGACCATAATCTTGTATTTCCAATGCATCCCAGAACCAAAAATAATTTAGTTAAAATGGATTTGTCTCAGGAAGTATCTGCTATTGATAAATTGACAATCCTTGAGCCGCAAGGTTATTTTGAGTTTCTAAAATTGATGAATGAATCCAATTTCTTAATTACGGATTCTGGAGGAATTCAAGAAGAAACTTCTTATCTGAATATTCCATGTATAACAATTCGTGACAATACAGAAAGGCCTATAACCTGTAGCATTGGTACAAATTCCCTTATTCCTTTTGATAAAATTGATACTGTTGAAAAAGTATTATCATTCAAATTGAAAGAAAAAAATTCTAGAAATCCTGAAATTCCGTTATGGGACGGGAAGGCGTCAGAGAGAATTGTGAAAGAGATAGTAAATTTTTTTAATTAAAAAGACGCTTGAAATTCGATTTCCATCGCAAAGGATTCCTCCAATCTAGCCAAATAATTCTAATTTGTTTGAGTTCAGCTTCTTCATAAAAATTGAAGAAATAAAGTATTACAGGAAAAAGAATGAGAGCAGATGTTTTAACAAATAATCTGATAATCAAAGAAAGGTTACTGGTTAGGAGTGAAAGATACACCAGTATTCCACCGATAATGAACATGAGCAGGATTTTCTTCCATTCATAAGGAATAGGATAATTGGTATGTGAAAAATACCAGAGGCCAAAAAAGAATAGTGCTTGTGATAATAAACTTGCTAATGCAGCTCCCTCAGCCCCTAAGTATGGAATGAGTAGTATGTTTAAAACTAAGTTGAGTCCTGAAACTACTCCTGTAACTAAACTTATGCGCGAAGTTTTTTTGGTAATGTGAAGCCCGGTGACGGCGACATCTTTTAAAGCAACAAAATATAAACTGAAGGCAAGTAATGGAATTACTGAGAATGAAGACCAATAAAATGTGCTACTGGTAAATATTTTTAGAGCTTCTTTACTAAATAATGAAACTCCAATGATGCAAAACATCATAGCAAAGCCATAGTAAGTCATTGTCTTAGTGTAAAAACGAGAGCTGTCTTTATCATTAATTTTTCTGAAAATAAGAGGCGTTAAAGCCATACTTACTGACCCAATTACAAAAACTTTTAATATTGACGATACTTTATATCCCAAGGAATATAATCCTACTTCCTCCAGTCCAGACATTGAGTTTAGTACAAATCGATCCAGTACATTGATACTAGCGGCTGATATACCTGCAATCATCATTGAGAATCCGTATCCCATCATTTCTTTAAATACTGGGATGTGGATTCTAAAGGTTGAATTTTTAAACAGGTAAGGAATAAGAATAAGAATATAAGATATAAAACCTGCTATTTGACCATTGTAAATAGCAGTAAGCCCTTCATTTTTCCATAGCAAATAATATAAGGTGGTAACTAGCGTGACTACCAACTTTAAAATATTACTGGACGTGAAGAAAGAAGCACGGTCCTGAAGTCTCATTAAGGTTGCCGGGATTTGGCTCAAAGCTTGAAAACCGGTTGATAGAAAAGCCAACATTAAGACAGAACTATATTTTTGAGAGCTAAAAAAGACCGATGTAATCGAATTTTTCCAAAATAGAACGGCACTCAAAACAACAAGAATTATAAAAGTACAAGTTAGTAATACAGTAAAGAAAGTTGCTTTTTGTTCTTTCTCCTCTTGTTCATAGTACCACCTGAACATAGAGTTATAAAGGCCCATACCCATTACAAAAACGGCGATCTGATTTATGGCTTCCAATACACCTAAAGCTCCATAATCTTCGGTAGTTAAATATGTAGGATCGGTTAAGAAAGGGATAAGAATGAATCCCACAAGTTTTATGGAAATATTGCCTATTCCATAAATTGCTGAGTTTTTAACCGTTTCTTTTACGTATTTAAGCAATGATCTTTTATTATAAGATGATTTTCTTTTGTTCCGAATATAACATATATCTAGACAGAGCACGAAGCATCCAGGCTTGAGCCCAGCGCATATATTTAACTTCAGATCTGTAAATTCTTCCGGTAAACCTGCTTTTCATCATGGCATAATAAAAATCATGATTTTTTGAATCATAGAGATTATTTAATGTCCAAGTTAGAACTTTAGTAGCCATAGGAAAATTTTTCTCGTTGTATTGAGCTAAAAAGGTTAAACAATTTATGGCTTCGGCTGCAGAGTGTATATCAATTCTGTGAATTTTGTCAGGCTTCAGCTTGGGGATTCCTTCGGAAGTAAACAATTCGTTTAAATAGAAAGTGATACCAGAATTTAGTGCGATTAATACGTCCTCTCTTTTTGTATAATGATGAATACTCCCAAGCATTCTAAGAACAAATCCTGTATGGTAATTATCAATAAAGTTTTGAGGTAGTTCTGGTGGGCCATTATAATCAAAAGAGCCATCTTCTCTTTGCTCAGTAATAGTATAATTAACTGCTTTGTTACCGAGCGCAACCCATTCTGTATTGTTTACCTCTAACCCTACCTTTATTAAGAAATCAGCTACGAATAAATTTAAATTATGAACGTGATTTTGATAATGAGGGATATATGAGAAACAGATTTTATCTGTAGCGATCTCGTTTATAGGTAAGTGGCTTAAAAATTCACAAATTCTAACACAGGTTGATAAACTATCTTTGTCATTATTGGCCTTGAATTTAGTCCAGTAATATTCTCCAACTGCGGTAGTAACAATTCCGTTAGGTGTGTTTGCAGGAATAAGTTGTTGAGACTCCCAGTCGAAGGGATAACCCCAACCAATGCCGCCTAATGATTCTGATTTATAGTTGTTTAGTAATTCATCAATTCTGCTTTGGGCTTCACTAAGTAATTCTTGATCATAATTATTCAAAACTGAAAACTCAGTAATTCCCGTGCCAACTAATCCTAATGCTTTAGAATTGTGTTCGGGTTGGATATTAAATATAGACCGAGCTTTTGATGGGAAATGATAAGTAAGTTCCAATATTACCTCCCGAACAATCTCATTTATTTTATTCTTTTTCCCCCATTTGATGAGCTTCATGAAAAAAGGATGTGCTTTCAAATCATAAGGGTCATAGCCTTTATAATTTGATGCGTTAAGTAGTGAAAGGAGATTAAAAAATAATATTCGGGTTTCAGTATATTTCATGATGGTTTTTGCAAGTAAAAACAAGCGGAAAAACCCTCAGACCTTTCATCTAATTTCCGTGCTAAGGATTTATAATCTTGAATATCTGACTTACTAAAAGGTGATTTCTCAGGATTTTCGAAATAAGAATTGGAGGCTTTTCTCGATATGCCCAATTTGTATTGCTCACTTCCAATTAATTGGTATTCACTTGATTCAAATACAATTTCGGTTAGCTTAAATTTTGATCGTTGGGCTAATATTTCCATGCTTTTTTGAGAATGTAAATAGTAATGTCTTGGAGGTTCTAATCCTATCCAGTAATCGCCGTAAGTATCCCACATATACTTTGAAAATACAGGAATTCTGATTAACACGAACTTACCTGGTTTAAGAATATTATAAAGTTGCTTAAGAACATCGTATTGAAAAGGCATGTGTTCAAAAGCGTGATTCAACATGATGAAATCATATTCTTTAGTAATATCTTTCAGATCTTTTTTAAGAACAGTTACTCCATTTTCATAATTAAAATCATTATTTATAAATATATCTGTTCCAGTTAAATCTCTAAACCCTTTATTATGTAACCAATGCAGACGATGACCGGCTCCTGTTCCAACATCTAAAATGGAATCATCTATAGTTAGATTTGCTCTTCTTAATCGATCTGTGAAACCAGCACCCATTGCTTTATTCAAAATCCAGCCAATAGGATTTAGTTTTTGTCCTAAAGTATGTTGCGTTTTCCATTTAGTAACAATATCAACCAACATATTTTCTACCTTAATTTCTGGCTTATTATATGCGTTATATTCTGGTGGATAATAATCAGCAATATTTTCAGGGTATTCCAGAATTTGTAAGCACCCACAATTAGAACACTTTAAATAGGAGAACTTATGATAAAAGCCAAAATGACGCTCTGTAAGTCTGTGAGTTGTATTGCTATTTTCATTTCCGCAAATGCGACAAGTTTTATTTTTTGTTTTCATTCTTCATTAGTTTTAATAACTCTTTGCATGAAGCAAGGCAATTTCTATAATAAAATCTTCTCTTTTTAACTCCTTTACCATAAACATAGTTAGTTGCAGAATCCTCTTTATGATAAACTTTACTAGATGGGAAATAAACAGTCCTAAGATTATCACGTTTGGCAATAAAATTTAAAATAGACTCTTCCAACTGCATAGTTTTAATAGGATATAATCCTTCATACTGCTCAATGTAATTACTAGCAAAAACTAGGAAACTGCCATGTAATTTTACCTCCCATTGTTCAGTTTCATGGTCTAAATCTGTATTGTAAGATGGAAGTTTTGATATTGGGAATATCTTCTTTTTCCAGGAAACTAAGGAAAGATCAATTTTGAGATAGCTTAACCATAGAAGCCACCTAAAATTTGATATAAACTTTTTAACATTCGAAATGCTATCGTATAACTCATCTCTGGGATTTTGGTCAAGTTGGTCTACGTTAGAGATGATTTTTGGGCCAAGGATATCAAACGGAGTCTCTCTATATTTGTCAATTATATCATCTATGATATTATCATCAGGTAAGACGATATCGTTATTCGATAGTACAATAAAGGACGCTTTGAGTTCATACTTTGCATGTTGGAAGCCTAAATTATTTCCACGAGAAAAGCCTAAATTTTTTCCAGTCTTTAAAAGAGTAATCTGAGGGTCAGTGTGATATCTTTCAGCTAATTTTTTTTGACTGACCTCATCTTCATCATTATTGACAATTATGATGTGTTTATTTGAATAGTTTGTAGCTAACATTGAGTCTACACACTCGATCGTATCCCACCATGTTTTATAGTGAAGAACTACAAGAGCAAAAAGAGGTTTCATTGAGCCCCCAAAAAAGAAATTTTTGTTGTATTGATTAAAGATGCAAGAGAAATAGGCCATTCTCCTCCATTTTTAATCGAATGTGAAAAAGCTTCGATAATAGCCTTATGTCCTTTATCGCCTGAACCTTTATTTATAGCTAGATCAACCCCATATCCAGCAAGTATTTTATAATCATCTAGTACAATGCTTTTTTGATCATAGAAGAGTTCAAGTCGTTCTTTTGATAGACCAGCATTTCCTTGTCCGGTATAAATAAGTGAACAAACCGACCCATCATTGTATGTGATGGTAATTACTTTGTTATCAGCACTTGATACCCCTTTTTTTGTTGGAGCAATTGAATCTATGCTGATACTTTTGGGCTTGTCATTAACTAAGAAACTGAATACATCTATAAAGTGGCAGGCTTCACCTATTATTCTACCTCCATCTTTGTGAGTCCAATGATCAGAGGGACGGAATCCAGCATTAACACGATAAGTAATCATAAGAGGGTTTATTCTGTTTTCTACCGCCTTTTTTATTTCCTGAATGAAGGGACTGAATCTTCTATTGAATCCAACAGTTAAAATAGGTTTTGGGGTTTCTATGGAATCATATAGTTGTACAATTTTATCGAGTTCTTTCTTATTAATACACAGAGGTTTCTCAACAAATACATGCTTACCAGCCTCTAGGCATTTTATTACAATATCAGCATGGGTAGAATGGCGTGTAGTAACAAAAACAGCATCAATATCATGGTTTGCAAGTAGGTCGTCAACAGAAGCTTCTATATTTTTAACCCCAAATTTTTGGGCAATATTATGAGCTTTGAACGGCGTTTGATTTACCAATGCTTCAATACAGAAATCTTTATTTAAATCTCTAAGAATAGGTAAGGTCATATTAGTTGCAAAACTACCTGTACCTACTACTGCGACTTTTAGAGCTTCATTGTTTTTTCGAGGTACTGTTTTGATTACTTGTTCTGGGCTATCAATAATTTCAGATGATTCTCTTTCTTCATACTTAAAATATGAAAGCAAAGGAGCGTTAGCTTCCTTTAGCGTTTCAAAGGCTTGTTCAGCATCTGATAAAGGATATTCTTTCTGAGACAGGAGGTTTAAGTTTATAGATCCATTCGCTAATGCTTTTAAGTATGCTTGCATATTTCTGTTTTCAGTCCAGCGAACATAACCATAAGGATAATCTATACCGTCTTTCTCGTAGTTATCATCATATCGACCAGGGCCATATGAGGTTGAAATAAAAAAATCTAATTCTTTCTCATAAATATCTTTACGGTTTATTTTCATCCCCGTAACACCAACTAAAACAACGGCTCCTTTTTTACGACAAATCTGGAATGCTTGAGATAGAGGAACTTCAGAATTTGTAGAAGCTGTGATGATAGTGGCATCTACGCCATGACCATCAGACCAAGCAATAGAATCTGATATCAAAGAATCTTTTGTTCCAGAAATAGTAATATCAGCTCCACATTCTCTAGCGAGCTGCAGTCTTTTTTCATCGATGTCTATTGCGAGAACATTCATTCCATTAGCCTTTAGCAACTGAATCGTTAAAAGCCCCAATAGTCCTGTTCCCAAAACGGCCACATTTGACCCAAAGGAAAGATTTGCTCGTCTAATTCCTTGTAGTGCTATTCCTCCAATAGCCACAGTAGAAGCTGCTTTTACTTCCAAACCTGTAGGAATAGCAATCACTAAATTAGTTGGTACAATGGCAATCTCTGCATGTGAAGCTACAAGACCTCCGGCAGCAGCAACTAGATCACCAATTTTAAAACTGGTGACGTTTTCTCCGGTTTCAATAACACGCCCAGCAAGTGAATATCCAGATGGAAGAGCTTGTTGAAGCTCTGTTTGAACGGATTCCCAATAAGATTTTAGCCCCATTCTTGAAATTTTCTCAAAAGCACGATTAATTATTTGAGGCTTTTCCGCAACTCTCTTCAATAGGCTTTTACCAGTTGAAGAAATATTACTCAATTCCGTACCAGCTGAGATGCAGCTGTATAATACTTGTATTTTTACTGCACCGTCTTTCACTGGTGGATCTGGAAGATCAGTCTCAAAAACAAGGCCTTTTTTAACTAATATTTGTTTCATCTTTTTGTGTTGTAAATATCTATAAGCACTTTTTCGTCAATGCTCCAATTATACTTATCTCTAACATATCGTGCACCTTCTGTTTTCAAAGAAATACCATTTTCCCACTTCTTATAAATATCTAAAATCTGATTTTTGATACTATCACTATCATCTAAGTCATAAATATATCCAGAATTAGTTTCTTCAATAATTCGCTGAATCGGAGCGCAGTTTGTAGCAAGTATAGGTTTTTCTGTAGCCATATATTGAAATAGCTTATGAGGGATCGTAGTATCTGTATGTTCAGATTTCTTATGTGGAATTAATAGCACATGAGCCTTTTTCATTAATTCGGTCATTTCTTTAAGACTTTTCCATCCCCAAAAACTGACACTGCCAGTTAGATTAAGCTTTTGGCTTAATTCCTTAAGTTGCTTTAAATAACTTCCATCCCCAACAATAGAAAAATGAATATTACAATCTTTGAGTGATTCCATCGCCTCAATCACAAATTGAAGGCCTCGATGTTCTGTTATTCCACCTCCATAAAATAAGGTAAGCGCATCTGATGTGGATGAACTATCTCCAAATATAAGCTTGAGGTCTTCTAACGTAGGTGTATTAGATACAATATGAACCTTGTTCATGTCAACACTCATTTTAAGCAATCTATCCCTACTCTCCTCAATAACAACAATAACATCGTCAGCTTTTAAAAGCATTTCATGTTCATACTTTCTCCACTGAGAATCAGAGGAAAGTAGGCTGCCAAGTGGGGTATTAATGTGTGTGGAAATTTCTAGTAAAGCAGGCCAATTCTCGTGAAGATCCAATATAAATTTTGCCCCAAACTTGATTTTGCACTCTAAACCAATCTTTGCTAAGGGGAGATCATGAATATGAATGGCATCAAAATCATGTTCTTTAAAAAGTCCGAAAATGAACGTTCTCCAAAAATTGAAATAGAAAGGGAATTTAAGGCATCCAACACTTGTCTTGTGTCTAAACTTCGAGATAGGTTTTCTATATATAGTAGCTCCATTCCATTGCTCTATGAGAGGTGCTTCTTTCTGATCAAAGCAGGCTATGTTTACTTCATGACCCTCGGATAACAGAGAAAGTATTTCATGTTCAACTCTAATATCAGGAGGGAAATTATGGTCGAGTACTGCAAGTATTTTCATAGTTATGATTCAATGATTAAAAGCAGTCAATTAATTTTCTTCGTCATTGATAACCTTGTTTTGATGATTCTTTAATTTTTTGAAGCTTCTAATATCAATTGCAGGAACTCCTAGTACAGTTTGGTTTTGAGTAACGCTTTTGGTTACCACACTTCCAAGGCCTAAAACCGCACGGTCTCCAACAGTAATACCATTTATAACACTTACTGATGGTGCTACCCAGCAGTTATCACCAATTTTAACACTGCCGGCAATCATACTACAGGCAATCACTAGTGAATTTTTACCAATTTCGACATTATGTGCGATGTGAACAAGGTTGTCAATTTTTGCTCCGGTTTTTATGATGGTGTCACTTAAAGAGCCGCGATCAATACAAGTATTGCTTCCAATATGTACCTTGTCTTCAATAATTACTTTGCCAAAGTGAGGTATTACTTCGTAAGAGTCTGATTCGTTATCTTTTATATATCCAAAACCCGTCCCACCAATAATGGACCCTGACTTAATTATGACGTCATTACCAACAACAGTATTTTCCTTAATAACAGCATTGGCTTCGATAGTGCAACGCTGGCCTAATGTAACATTACGCTCGATTACAGCATTAGCTCCAACGTTTATTTGCTTAGGAAGGGTAACACTTTCATCAATTATAGCTGAGGGATGAACGATAGGGATAAATTTCTTCTCTATAAAAAACTGTCTAATGCAGCTATTTAAAAGTTTTTTTGGATTATTAGTTACTATAAAAGCAGTTTTCGAATTCGAATAATCATCTTTTAGCAACTGAAAGCAAGATGTTTCAATGATCAATACTCCAGCCTGACTATTTTTCACCTTTTCATTAAGTGAATCCTTAAATTTCGAACCAATAAAACTTATTTGATCTCTACTAGCATCTATAATATTTCTAGGCGTATTGATTTTCTGATCTCCGTTTGATTCGTTTTTATGAATAACGGTGTTTTTATCAGCGCAAAATTCTAAGAGTTTAGAAACAGTAGTCATTGTAGAAGGGTTATTTTTCAATCCACCGAATTAATTCAAAAGATTCAGCAAATTCTTTTTTAATCTGGGTTCCACGAAGTCGAGCAAGTGAGTCGAGAAAAGATATATTACTATAAGGACGATGAAGTTGACTTTTGTACAGTTCTAAAGCGCTAGTCTTTTTCTTTAATAAAGCTTTCGTTAATGGAATGTATACATAGGACTGGAACCCAAAATTATTCCAAGGCATTTCATAGCCTAAAATGCTAGTGTATTTGAAGGCTCTAACACCTTCTTTGTGGATGGTCTCATGATCTTGATGGATATCACTTGAACTAGGAAGGAAGACTACATCAGGGCTTAGACTACGATTTAAAGAAACCATTGCTTCCAAAATTTCTTGCCTAAAAGCAGGGAATTCCCGCACTTCAAAATCCAGAGTATGAATATTTTGTTTTGGAACTCCTAAATAATTTAATGATTCATACATTTCCTTCTCAATTGCACCCACTTCAAAACCTTGAGGAGTAGATTTCTCGCACATGCTGAAAACCATCACATGCACCTCTTTTCCCATTTCAAGTAGTTTAACCAACGTGCCACCTAATCCGAATTCAGCATCGTCGGGATGAGGGGCAAGTATTAGTGCTTTTTCTATGGCCTGAAACATATTAGTTCTGCTCTAGCATTTTTAAAAGTTCAACAGTTGTATTGTAACGACTATAAGCTTCAATTTTTGAAGCAGTATTTTCTATGGGTTTTCCTGACTCCCATCGAGAGTAGATAGTATCAATAAATGTTGTGATTTTCTCAATATCATCAGGATTAAATATATTGGCATATTTTAGATCAGAAAGAAGATTTGCAGCATCGCCTTCAGTATCTCCAACTGATAAAATAGCATTACCTGTCGCAATGTATTCCATCATTTTTCCTGAGATTAAAATTTTTGATTGTTCCATATCTGCCAAAAGATTTATCAATAGATGTGAACTCTTCATTAAATTAAGCGCATTTCCGTGTTCAATTCGCCCGGTAAAAGTAAAAGTAATATGATTGAGTTTATGATTAGAAATAAATTGCTCTTTTATAGTTTCATCAACATCCCCAATAAACTGCATATGGAATTTTACACCAGGATTTTTTTGACAAAAAAGTATCAATCCCTTAATCAAAGAATTAAAAGGCTGATAAGCACTCAAAATGCCAACATATGATATTGTAAATATTTTAGGTGTATCTCTTTTTGCTAAATTCATGGCTTCATCATCATAACCATTATAAATAAAACTGAATTTCGAAGCTTTTTCCGGAAGTTTATCAATTAACAACTGCATTAAAGAAGGACCAATTGTTAATACTTTGTCGGCAGTTTTAAGAACACTCAACTCATAAGAAGCATCTTTTATCTGTGATTTTTTTGATCTTTTTAAATCTTTGTTATAAAACAATTCAGTCCAGGGATCACGTAAATCTGCCAACCACTTTATATTGAATTCCCTTTTTAACCGTTGTCCGATTAGATGAGTTGAGTGAGGAGGACCTGTGGTAATAATCCAATCATAATCAACTTTATCAAGAAGCAACTTCGCTTTTTTATAAGCAAAGTTATTCCAGCCAACTCGAGCATCGGGTACAAAGATATTAGCTCTTATATAACGAGTTATTTTTCCAAAAAAGCCCTTCTTATCAGCACCTACACTACCTTGTGGGATTCCTTTGTTTGAGCTACCGGTAGTTAAAAAAGAATAAAGCTTTAGAAGCTCAAAGGTTTTTGTATGATGAACTTCAATATCAGATACTTTGTCTAAAAAACTTTTATCAAAAGTTCGATAAGATGCAGAGTTTGGATGTACAGTAACTACAACCGGTTCTACATTTAATTGGGCTAAATATTTTGCAAAGTACATCCAACGCTGAACACCAGAGCCACCACTAGGCGGCCAGTAATAAGTAATAATTAAGACTTTTATTTTAGGCTTCAATGCTGGTTTTTCTTCTGTAAAATGTGAAACCAAATGCCAAGGCTAATAATCCTTGTATTGCTAAAGATATCCATCCTAGAGTAACTCCTAACGAATAAGATTTAGGTTTGAATTCCAATTCTAAAGTATGTTCACCTGCAGTGATTTCAAATCCTCGCAAAACATAGTTTGTTTTATAAATTGGAATCTCATTTCCATTTAATTTTGCAATCCAACCAGCAGGATAATAAATCTCACTAAGCACTAAAAACCCAGGTTTTGTTCGGTTTATAGTTAAAGAGATTTCAGGACCAGTGTAATTTGTAACCTCAACAGAAGATAGTGAGTCTGCTGAAGTAGTAATCTGCTCAGAAGTTTCAACTACTGCAACTTTTGAGTAATCAACATTTGGCCTATCAACAAAGTTATACGCTTCCTGAGCAGAATTTGCAACTACTAACGAGTCTACAAAAAATGCTTTCGGAAGTAATTTTTCATTTTTATAAACAGCCCCAGCATTTCCGGAAAATACTTGTTGTAAACCGGGGATATTGAGACCGGGCTGATAGGAAATATATTTGATATTTAACGCTCCCAAAAGTGACGTATTCAAACCACCGTTTCCTTTATAGAGAGGTCCACTATTTCTTTGAAGATCTGCAACGATACTTAACTTTGCTCCTGTATATCCACCAATGGTAGGATAGAAATAGGAAGGTGTAGCATCCTGAAACGCACTAACTAGCAAAGGAAACACTCGATATTTGTATTCTCCATTTTCAGAAGAGATATTATCAATTATATATTGATCAACATCACTTTTTTGAGCTTCCAGATATCTTTCGGAGCTCACGTTGGCATTTACAATTACTCTTTCAGGTATGTAACGCTTGCCTACACTGGTCATATCAAATCCTGCAATAAGCACAAATCCAATGGAAGTTAAACTGAGAGAAATTTTTTGCTTGTATGCAAACCAAATTAAGGTTCCGGCTATAACTAAAAATAAACCGAGTCTGTAAATATCTTTATTAGCGCCTTCTTGTCTTTTTGGAATAAAATTTTGTTGAACATAGTTCAGTGCTTGTTGTCGAACTTGAGGATTATTGGGACTTACCTGATTTTGTTGAGCTATTTGTTGAGCAATATTGTCAACTTCGCCCGGACGGGAGTAATCCATCGTTTTAACCTGAATCAAAAGAAACGCAAAAACCAATACTGTTGCACCCAAAGGTATCTGTACGTCTTTAAGCTTCGCTGATTTTGATTTTACAAAATCCAACAACCACTCTAAACCAAAAGTAGCTACAACGGTATAGCAAAATACTGTAAGTACTAACCATGTTTCAGGAGCTCGGAATTTATTGAAGAAGGGTATGTAATCGAATGCAAGGTCATTTATAAAAGCGAAGTTTTCTCCCCAAGCAAAAACCATTGCTAACGTACCTGTTCCGAAGAATACAAACATTGTTCTGCTTTTCTGCTTAAATAATGCGATAAGAAGGAAAGGAAGAACAAGTGCCCCTAAATAATGAGGTCCTGAGGTGAATGATTTTGGTCCGAAATAATTCGGTGAAGCACCACCAAAAATGTCTGGCACAAAAAGGGTAAGAGTTTCTTTTATTCCTTGAGACCAAGCAAAGGCATATCCTGTTGATAAACCGGTTGAACCATCTAGAGCAGATCCGCCACGGATACTAAATTCTGAGTATTCTTGAAGGGTTAAAAAACTTTGAGCATGCCCAAGAATACCAATAATTCCACCAAGAAAAAGTAATCCGGTTACAGTAGCGAACTGTTTAAAATCCTTTTCTTTGATTTGTTTCCAGGAGTCAGAGATCCATAGAAAACCTAAGATAAACATAAAATAGTAGGTGATTTGAGGATGTCCGGCTCTAACTTCAAGAGCCATAGCTACTGAAAAAAGGAGTAATCCAGCTAATTTCTTAGGCGAACGTGTAAGTTTCCAGTAGCCACACAATACCCATGGAGCAAAAGCTAAAGCGGCAAATTTAGAAGTATGTCCGGCTCCAATAATGATTGGAAAGTAAGTAGTTAAGGAATAAAGTAAACTTCCAAATACAGCGGTTAATGGTCGAAATCCCATCAAAATTAATAAGAAATACATTCCTGATAACATAACCCAATAAGGAAATGCAGGATAGATCTTATTAAAAAAGCCGGATAAGCGGTCGATGTTTGGGATTTCATTTCTTACAGAAACCACATAAGCAGGCATACCCATGTACATATTCTCAGCCCACAAAGGTTCTTTATCAAACTCTTCCCGATATTCAATAATGGATTCAGCTCCAGCTCTCCACTGAGTGATATCATGTCTCTGAAATTCTTTTCCGCCAATGGTTGTAGCGGTGAATAGAATGAAAGGAACCAAAAAAAGAACAGCTAGTGCTATTAAGTGCTGTTTCACTTCCGAAAGGTTATAGAAAAATCCTTCTGTATTGTTTTGATTTTTAGAATTGCTCATAAATTATTCAATTACTTTTGGTACGCGGAAGTAGTCAGAATCTGCATCTGGGGCATTTTTAAGTGCGTCTTCGTGCGATAGAGGTTCTTTTGCTTCGTCTTTTCTAAAACGGCTATCTAAGTCAATAACATGCTCAAGTGGCTTTACATTTGAGGTATCCACTTCGTTTAAAAGTTCCATATACTCTAAAATACTACTCATATCTTTGGCATACGATTTAGCTTCTTCTTCAGTAACTTGAAGTCTGGCCAAGTTGGCAATGTATTGTACGTCTTTTTCTGATACCGACATTATGTGAATATATTTTTTAAATGAAGCTGAATTTAAGAAAGATTAAGTGAAAGGTTAATTATATATTCAAAAAAGAAGTATTACTTAGAAATTATTGAAATTATATCCATTTTAGTTCACCCAATTCATACAGAATGATTAAAAAGAAAATTACTATCAAAAATTCATCAGGCTTACATGCTCGTCCATCGGCCGCTTTGGTAAAGACCGCAAGCAAGTTTAGTTCTGATTTTTTCATGCATATGTATGGGTATAAAGTTAATGGTAAAAGTATTTTAGGGGTTATGACACTTGCCGCTGAATGCGGAGCAGAAGTTGAGCTGGAGTTTGATGGAGATGATGAAAAAGAAGCAATGAAAACCATTACAGAGCTGATTGATAATAAATTTGGCTTTGCAGATGATTGAAAAAGAGAGCAAAATCCATAAAATTATAGAAGGAATATCGGCGAATAACGGTATTGCAATTGGCAATGTGGTTTGTGTTAACAATAAAAAAAGGAAAGTGCTTCCCAAGTCTATTTCTAAATCGGAAGTAGAGGTACATGTAGGATATTTTACAAAAGGGAGAGAAACTCTTGTAGAGGAGTTATCTCAAATGCTGAACTATTTAGATGCTAATTCTTCTGAGATTATTGAAACTCAGAAGCAAATTATACTTGATCCCGAAATTGAGAAAAGAGTTCATGCCATAATAAAAGATGAACTTCTATCTTGTGATTTTGCTATCTACCGAACCTTTTGCGACTTTATTGAGCGGCTCAAAGAAAGCGGTTCAGAGCTATTCCGACAACGTATTGTAGATCTGGAAAATCTAAGAGATCGTTTTATTGATGTTGTTTGCAATGATGAAAAGAGTCTCCGTATTAAAAAAGGGACGATTTTAGTTACCAAAGAGTTAAGTCCTACAGAATTAGTATCGCTCCATGAAAATGGACTGAGTGGACTTGTGATGGAAAAAGGCGGAGTGACTTCTCATGCAGCTTTAATAGCGCAATCGCTGGAAATTCCCTGCATTGTAAGTTCTAAAAACGCCACTTCTAAAGCTTTTAACGGCAAAGCAATTTTAGACGGACGCAAAGGTTTGTTGATTCTTGATCCAGATAAAAATACTCTGGATGAGTATAAAGATAAGCTCAAAAAACTAAAGAGATCACAAAAAAGACTTCTTAAAAATATCTCTGAACCTTCGGTTACAAAATCAGGCACAGCATTTTCGTTGTCGGCAAATATTGAGTTTGAGTCTGAATTGAAATCACTTAAGAAGTACAACGCCAAAAATATTGGCTTAGTTAGAACAGAAGGGCTTTTATTCAGTAGTAAAACAAATTTTGAGGAACAAACCAGGTTTTATGAATCTGTTCTGGCCGGGGTTGAAGGGACAGTTACTTTTAGATTATTCGATGTAGGCGGAGATAAACTGAATGCTAAACTTCCGGAGGAGCCGAACCCTTTTTTAGGCTGGCGGGGAATTAGAATGCTGCTTGATGAAAGGGAGTTATTGGATACCCAGTTAAAAGCTTTACTCACTTGTGCAGGAAAAAATACAGGGAGAGTAAAAATTCTCGTACCAATGATTTCAGTGGAAGAAGAAATTTTAACGTTGAGATCGATCATCGATTCTTTGCAAAAGCTTTTGAAATCCGAAGGAATTGGCATAGATGAAAATATTCAAGTAGGAGCCATGATTGAAGTGCCAAGTGCAGCACTGAATGCTGAGAAACTAGCCAAACATTTAGACTTTATGAGCATCGGAACTAATGATCTTACGCAGTACACTCTTGCTGTTGATAGAGGAAATGAAAAGATTTGCTCACTTTACCAACAACAACACCCTTCAATATGGAGCTTAATAAAAACCACACAAGAAGCGGCACAAAAAACGAATACGGAATTAGCAGTTTGTGGTGAATTGGCAGGAGATGTACTAGGAGCTTGTGGTTTGATAGGCCTTGGTATTACTAGTTTAAGTATGATGTCAGGATCAATCCCAAAGATAAAAGAAGAACTTATAAGTCATGATGATTCCGAATTTGAAAAGCTTGCAGAAACATTTTTGGACGCATCAAATACAAAACAAGTAAAAGAAGCATTTGAAGAATGGCGATTTCATTAATTAAATATTGATTATCCTTGTTACCAAGAGTAGAAGCGTAATAATTTGATACCTATTTATTTTGTTTGATAAAAATCTTTTCCGGCAACAACTCGCTACAACTTGGTTGGGGCAAGAATTTATGCTTCTTAAAGAAGTTGATTCCACAAATATCTATGCAAAAAAATTAGAAAAGCCGATTCCGGGAACGGTTGCGTTAGCAGAAGTACAGACGGCCGGAAAAGGTCAGCACAACAAAGCGTGGGTTACTGAATCAGGTAAAAATTTAACGTTCAGTATCATTTTTACGCCATCAAAAGCTGACCGGATTACTCTTCTGACGTTGGCGTGTGCATCAGCAATTGAAGATGTAGTTTGTAAGTATTACGATAATTGCAGCATTAATCTGAAGTGGCCGAATGATGTGATTTGTGATGGGAAAAAGATAGCAGGCTTACTTACAGAAGTAATTTACAGTGGAAATAAAGTAGATAGAGTAATAGTGGGAATTGGTTTGAATGTAAACCAGGATGAGTTCGAGGGAGAGCTTAAAGAAATTGCGACAGCTATTAAATCATTCACCGGAAAAGAAGAATCGAGAGAACAACTACTCTGTGATTTGCTGGTTCGTATTGAATACAATTATCAAAGATGGATAAATAACAGTATTGAATTGGTGAGAGAAATAAATCCTAAATTACAAGGATACGGAGATTGGGTTACACTTGAAGTAGAAGGAAAACCGCTTTCAGAAAAAAAGAAGTTTTTAGGAATGAATGAATTAGGAGCACTTCAAGTGTTGAATAAGGAACTAGGAGTGGATACCTTCTCCTATGAGCAAATCAGAGTACTCGTTAATTGAAAAAAAGGTATCAGAAAAAATAGCCAGTAATTTTTCTGTCCAACCAAAATTTGTCCTGGGAGTGAGTGGTGGAGCTGACTCCATGGCGTTACTTTTTCTCTTCAAGCAGTTACAAATTGATGTTTTAGTAGTTCATATAAACTATGGATTGAGAGGAGAGGAGTCTGATAAAGATCAGGAATTAGTTGAAGGAATGGCTTTTGAGTGGGGATTTGAATGTTGTTCTGTAAAAGTGAATTCCAGAGAAGCGAACGAACAAAATTTTCAAAACTGGGCTAGAAAAGAACGCTACCGAATTTTTTTGGAATTAGCCAAAGAAATAAATGCTGATGGTATTGCGGTTGCTCATCATAAGGGTGACCAGATTGAAACGATTATTCAGAAACTGTTTCGGGGAAGCAGTCCGGAGACTTGGACAGGAATGAGCGAATGGGACGGTAGATTATTTCGTCCTTTGCTAGATCTCACTAAGGAAAAGTTGCTGGAATACTGTAAAGAAAAAGCAATTCCATTTCGGACAGATGAAAGCAATCTGGAATCTAAGTATGCAAGAAATTTTCTACGAAATGAACTCTCAATGGAATTAGAAAATCATTTCCCCGGCTGGAAAGAAAATGTATTGAGGTTGCAAGAATTTGGAAGATTGAATGAACTCGCTCTTCAAGAGCTCTCATTAATTCATTTTGATGAATTCAGATTTAATATCGTTGAACTTAGAAAAGCAGATGAATTACTTGCTCGGGCATTGCTTAAGAGATTTATAGAGCAGCATATCGCATCCATTTCAAAAGGCACCATTGAACAGGCGTATAATTTGATAGACTCACAGACAGGGGTAGAATTGGCATTATCGGATTCTCTCAGTTTGGTAAAAGACAGAGAATATTTGATCCTAAAAAAAGCAACCAACGTTTTTGAACCGAAGAAGATATCTAAAGAAATGGTTCTTAAAGGTTTTTATTCAAAAAAGCTGAAACTATCAATTGATGAAAATCCCTGTTCAAAGATATATTTAGATATAGATTGTTTAAAGTTCCCATTGATTCTGCGAAGGTGGAGCACCGGAGATAAAATTCAACCTCTTGGGATGAAAGGATCTCAAAAAGTGTCTGATCATTTAACCAACAGAAAAGTATCAGCAGTTAATAAGGAAAAATCTTTGGTATTAACCGATACAGATGGTACTATTTACGCTATTATTTTTGAAGAAAAACAAACTCTATCAGGGACTATTTCGGAGATTTGTAAAGCAACCGATTTAACAAAACAGTATCTTTTGATAACTATAATAAAGCAGGCATGAGTTTTTATTTACCCGAAACCGTTGATTGTAACGGAGACACATTTAAAGTATTTATCACCAAAGAAGAGATTGAAGCCAGAGTCTCGTTTTTGGGAAAGAGGTTAGATAAAGATTTTGAAGGCAAGCAACCCATTTTTATTGGAATATTAAACGGTGCATTTATCTTTTTAGCTGATATTATGCGAAGCGTTTCTATTCCATGTGAGGTCGATTTTATGAAACTATCGAGCTATGGAGATGAGAAAGTATCTTCCGGTGAAGTAACGGAGCTTAAAGAAATTGATGCTAAAGTTAAAGGTCGGCACATCGTTCTTGTTGAAGATATAATTGATACAGGTCTTTCTATGAAGTACATTGTAGATCGTATGAATAGTTATGAGCCAGCTTCTGTTTCTGTTGTGACTTTGCTCCACAAAAAGGAAGCAACCAAATATGATGTGCAAATAGATTATGTTGGATTTGAGATTCCTACAAAATTTGTTTTAGGCTATGGATTAGATTTTGCGCAAGAAGGAAGAAACCTTGCACAAATTTATGCATTAGATTCCGAAAATTAATCTATAATCAGCCGTTGATTACGCCATTGAACTAACGTATATTTGTTGCCCTTTCCATAGGGATGCCTATGGCAGTAAGGAGAGGTGGCTGAGTGGCTGAAAGCGCTCCCCTGCTAAGGGAGTTTATATGGAAACATGTAACGAGGGTTCGAATCCCTCCCTCTCCGCAAGCCAATGTAAAGTAAGGCTTCCAACTAAGTTGGAAGCCTTTTTTGTATATGAAATACTACGCGTACATACTAAATGTGAGAGCCACGGTGCGTACTATTATGGGAGCACGGTTGAAAGCTCATAACAAAGGCAAAGTTCGTTACACAAAAGGGAGAAGACCTTGGATGTTTCATTACAAAGAAGAATTTGCTACAAGATCTGAAGCATATCGCAGAGAACAATTCTTCAAATCCATTGATGGGTATAATTACTTAAAAGAAAAAGGAATTATTTAAAGTTTATATGGAAACATGTAACGAGGGTTCTGCCGAAGGCATCCCGATGGGAGAATCCCTCCCTCTCCGCAAGCCAATGTAAAGTAAGGCTTCCAACTAAGTTGGAA
>CAXBHO010000062.1:0-22248 GCA_963975485.1 uncultured Balneola sp.
CAACTACATGCGCCATATACAAGCACTATTTATACTTTTGCGGAAGTTGAGCTAAAGGAGCTCCGCTTCGGAGTCCAGAAGAAATTCTTGCAGAAATGGAAGCTTTGGATGTGGAAACGAATTTTTTACTAAAATCTATTCGGGAGTTGGTGTGAAGGAAGCCTGGATTTCAGATAGATTTAGCAATTGTTTTAACCTTAAAAGTGGAGACGGATTAACAGCTAAAAATATGGTTAATGGTCAATATGCTGTTTTTGATGGAAATGGAATTACAGGATATCATAATGAATTTAATCTGGAAAACGAGAATATAGTAATTGGTAGAGTTGGCGCATTATGCGGTAATGCCAGATATATAAATGAAAAGATTTGGTTGACTGATAATGCTTTTAGAATTTCAGAATACAAATATAAGTTTGATCTGAAACTCCTTCAATATTTGTTGAATTATCTAGATCTAAGAAATTATGCTCGTCAAACTGCTCAACCCGTTATTTCGAACTCTTCTCTAAAAAACATCCTTATTTGTTTTCCGGATTCACTTCCTGAACAGAAACGCATTGTGGAGATTTTGGATGAAGCTTTTAAAGCCATCGACCAAGCCATGACCAACATTGAGAAGAATATCCAAAATGCCGAAGAGCTGTTTCAATCTAAACTAAATGAGATATTTTCCCAGAAAGGAGATGTTTGGGAGGAGAAGAGGTTAGATGATATCTCGAACATTATTAATGGGTATGCATTTAAAAGCAAAGATTTTTCATCAAATAATTCAGTTAAAGCAATTAAGATAACCAATGTAGGTGTGAAGGAATTTGTTGCTGATACCGAAAATAATCTTCCCAATAATTTTGCTGAGAGCTATTCTAAAGTAAAAGTAAAGCAAGGTGCTATTGTAATAGCCTTGACACGTACTATTATTTCAAGTGGTTAAAGGTTGCAAGAGTTCCAGCCTCTTATGATGGTGCTTTAGTCAAACAACGTGTTGCAGCAATAACAACTAATCAGAATAAAATCGACTCAACGTACCTGTACTATTTTTTTTCCACAAGTATTGTATCAAACTACATTTTGTCTAATGTGAATACCTTAATGCAACCAAACCTATCTATAGGTGATCTTAAAAGACTTAAAGTGCCTCTCTGTGATATCAATGAACAAATGGAAATAACATTAAAAATTAATTCTTTTTCTGAAACTCTCGATAGGCTAATTATCTCGTTTGGCAAAAAATCTACTGCTTTGGAAGAACTCAAAAAATCCATTCTCAAAAAGGCGTTTTCCGGGGAGTTAATTAAGGGATGCCGAATGAGGATTTAAACATCGAAAGTCATTCCTGCTTTTAGATTAAAAAGTAGAATAACAAGCTATTCTATGGGCATAAAAAATAAAGAACTCGCTTGAATATTTTTGTTTATATGCGCTAATTTAAAACTACGTATAAAAAAAGAACGGGATAAACTTTAGTTCCTGCTAGGTTTATGGTCTACCCTTCGTAGGCAGTGCCAAGGGCATACCTATGGTAGAATCTAGATAGTAATAAAGTAAAGAACCTTCTAAATGGTTCTGGATCTCGGGCATGCAAGCAGAAGTGCTTTTCGGCACGCAAGCTTGTACGGCGGACAGGTCGCAAGATGACTTAATAAATGAGTATCCATACTTTTTAATCTCATTCCGTGTTGACCGGGATTAGCACCGGATTTCCATGATGCACAGGATTGGTTTTGGAATTAATCCCGAGACTCCTGTACATCCGGTAAAATCCCGGTAACGCAAGTCAGGTAGTTCAGTTCCATCAGTGGAGCTAAAGTCAACAGATGAAGGAGCTAAGTTAGCCTGATGGCACTTCGGTTTGACGACTTCGGCTCGGCCAACCTGTTTTTAGTTCCAGAGCGTGTGGAACGAGGAGAAGCATTACAAGCAGGGTCTAAACCCACCCAAAGGGTTGCAGGCAAAAGTGTTGCAATAGTTGCCCTTGTTAAAGGGTATTACAAAGCGAACAAATTTGGAGAAAATATTACCATAAATTTAGGTGTAAATACTAACGGTTTTAAAACTATTGAAGAAGCAAAAACAGAGCTAAAAGCTCAACTTTGCTCAAATACAATTGATTGCTCAAAACATTACTGTGCGTTCTTTTTAAGGGGAAAATAATGAGCTTCTAGTTTGTATCTAATCCTATTGGCTTTATGTTTTCAATGCACGTACCTTTGCTTGATAAATAAAAGGATATATCATACTTGAGTGAGCAAAAAAACATAGACGGAAAAACCGTACAGGTTTCAGGAAGAATTTTCACTCTTTCTAATTTTATTTCATTCTCTCGATTTATTGTCGCTTTGCCCGTAATATATTTACATGCGCAAAATAATTATCAGTACAACGGATTAATTGTTGGGCTTATGCTATATGCAGTAATTTCAGATTATCTGGATGGTTTAGTCGCCCGTAAAACAAATACGGTTTCTGAGGTTGGGAAAATGATTGACCCAATCTCTGATAAACTTTGTGCTGCTACCCTATTTGTTTACACCGTTTGGTTGGGCTGGGTTCCTCTTTGGTTTTTGGTTCTCAATGTTTTTCGAGACTCTTTCATTATGCTGGGTTCTTCTTTCATTAAAGTTAAATATGGCAAAGTAGCGATGTCCATCATGTCCGGGAAAATTGCCGTGAATATTCTCGCTTTATATTGGATATCCGTTTTCTTTTTTAGAGATGCTGAACAAGTTCACATCTGGTTGTTGTATATTAGTACTGCCTTCATGGTGTATTCATTTTTTGACTATTTTAATCGCTACCGAAAGATAATGCAGGGAGCAAAATTTAACTAACTATATGGGATTACTTGATAAACTTGGTTTAAAGAAAAAAGAAACACTCGATAAAGGTGTTGAAAAAAGCCGTGAAGGAATTCTGAATAAATTAGGTCGTGCTTTTGCAGGAAAGGATCAGGTTGACGATGACACGCTTGATGAGCTGGAAGAAATTTTAATTACTTCTGATGTAGGAGTTACCACAACGCTCGAAATCATCAAAAGAATTGAGGCTCGTGTAGCTAAAGATAAATTCGTTACTCAGGCTGAACTCCAGACTCTTCTCAGAGAAGAAATTGTTGACCTGCTTAAAGAAAATGACTACGACAAACCCGCAGAATTCGATGCTGAATTTCCGGTTAAACCTCATGTTATTTTAGTTGTTGGAGTTAATGGCGTTGGCAAAACCACAACCATTGGTAAACTTGCAAATCTGTATAAAAAGGCTGGTAAAAGTGTGCTTTTAGGTGCGGCTGACACATTCAGAGCTGCCGCTGTTGATCAGCTTATTATTTGGAGTGAACGTGCTGATGTGCCGATAGTTCAACAAGGTCAGGATGCAGATCCGGCATCTGTTGCGTACGATACTGTGGCTTCGGGGAAATCACGTGGCTCTGATATCGTTTTAATTGATACCGCCGGACGGCTTCACAACAAAAAAACGTTGATGGATGAGCTGACCAAGATCAAAAGAGTGATGGGCAAAGTTGTAGATGGCGCGCCTCACGAAGTGATTCTGGTTTTAGATGCTTCAACAGGACAAAATGCTATGCAACAAGCCAAAGCTTTCACCGAAGCTGTTGACATTACGGGATTGGCGCTTACTAAATTAGACGGAACTGCAAAAGGAGGGATCGTAATTGGAATTTCCAACGAGCTTAGCGTTCCTGTTAAATATATCGGGCTTGGAGAAAAAATTGAAGACCTACAAGTTTTTGATCGCGCTGAATTTGTAAACGCTTTGTTTGGTGAGTAGATAACGTGCTTTTATTAAAAAAGAAGCTTCTGTAAAAGTTTTGTTTTGGAAAGAAGGCGGTGGCGTTGATATTATTTCCGGCATCATTAAGTCTGTATCTGAAAGCCCTGATTCGAATGGAAATTATACTTGTGTGATCTCAGCTAATAGTACACTAAGTTATTGTTTTTATGAGGGAGTTTTAGAAACGGCCTACGTTTTTTAGAAGCCAAACCTTTTATTTTAGGTTTGGCTTTATAAATTAAATACCTCTTTATGAATTAGGGTCGACTGTGTCACCGGAACCACTTCCAGACCCGCTCCCCGATCCTTGCCCTGGTTTTCCATCTCCATCCGGTAATTTAGATTTATTTGTGTAAAGCTCAATTTTTCGTAACATCACTTTGTTTCCTCATTATTTTTAGTTCTAGTAAAGCACTGGAATATATTTTATATATATATTTAAACCCAATTTAAAATTCACGCTTTAGAAATAGTGCTACGATCATTATTCATTTTATTTGTTTTCTCCTCATTTTCTTCGAGCATATACTCACAATACACATTTGAAAAAGAAGACTCGCTTTTAAATTTAGGAAACCAGTTTTATCAAAAAGGGGATTACGGTCGTTCGAAAAATATTTATTTAGAAGTACTAAGCAATGATTCCTATGCTAAAGGAAGTAAACAATGGATCATTTCTAGCGTTAGTTTAGGAATTTCGCTTATTGATCTGGGAGAAATCAGGCTTGGTACTCAGTGGATACAAAAAGCTGATTATGCTTTATCTGAAAAAATATCCTACGAATTACAGGCATTCGTTAAAAGTAATGTAGCCTGGGCAAGTTGGTGGAATGGAGACTTGAATTTAGCGTACTCACAGTATCAGGTTGCATTGGAATTAGCTGTAAAATCTAGAAATGATTACCGCATTGCTCAGATTAACAATTCAATTTCCCTTGCCTCTCATGAGTTGGGATTCTATGACCAAGCCATTAATCAGTCGAAAAAATCTGTTCGTATTTTTGAAAGTCTAAATGAGCCTTTCTTGTTGTCTATGTCTCTTAGCAATCTCTTTATTTATTATAATGATCTTGGCTTTACACAAAAAGCTGAAACCGCTCTTCTGAAATCATTAGAAATCAAAAAAGAAATTAACAACAGTGATCTTCTCGCCAGAGATTATGAGCGTTTAGGATTATTCTATACTCAATTTGGCGATTTTAATAAATCGCTTTTCTATTTAAACAAATTTCTAACTATCTCTAGCTCCTTAAAAAACGTAGATAAGAAATTATCCGCATTGCTTTCAATAGGAGATATTTATTTTTCATTAGGGGAATATGAGAAGTCTTTGAATTATTACAACTCCAATCTTCAGTTACTGGAAAAGGAAAGGAAAGCTCAGAATAAAGCGAAAACCCTTCTCAAAA
Organism: uncultured Balneola sp.; assembly: GCA_963975485.1. GTDB lineage: Bacteria > Bacteroidota > Rhodothermia > Balneolales > Balneolaceae > Balneola. Next base: position 5,202 of record CAXBHO010000062.1, read on the forward strand.
TTGCTCCCACTTATCAAAAATTAGGCCAGCTCGATTTAGCTCGAACCCTCTTTAATGAGGCTTTGATAATCTTTAAAAAGGATGATAACACTCATCAAATCATAGATACTTATTTAAAACTTGTTGATCTTGAATTAATTTCAGGTAATCAAACGGATGCTCTTGTTACCGCAAAGAAAGCTCAGGAGATGTCTGTGAGTACCGAATCTAAACAACTTAAAGCAAGATCTTATGCCGCTCTTGGCAAGGTTCATCTTACACTAAATAATCCTGAACAGGCTCTTCAGTTTGCCCGAAAAGCTTATGAGATTGCTTCGCTGTTTAAAGGCTATCGTGTTGCTGATTATTTAATACTGTTGTCAGAAACCCATTATAAAACCGGAAGTGATCGTTCTTTTTATTATGCTGATTTGGCCTTTTCTGAAATTGAACGCGAACAAAGTAATATTTATGGGGATAATTTGGAATCAGGTGTTTTTAAAAAGTATGCGGGGTTTTACGATAAAGTGGCTTATTGGTATTTAGAAAAAGAGAATAATACCAGGAAGGCTTTTGAAATTACGGAAAGGGGTAAATCGCGGGTGCTTTTAAATAGATTGGCTTTTTCTGAGTCGGGTTTTCTCAAACAACTTGACGAAGCAACATTATTAACTATTCGGCAAAAAGAAAAAAATATAGATAAGCTATACAGAGAAATTGAAAATGCTTCTAATCCTGATTTTATTGACAATTTAAAAGAAGACCTAAGAAAGGCAGAGTTTGATTACCAGAGTTATACAAATAAATTAAAGCTAAAAAATGAACCGCTTGAAACGAATCAAAACCTTCCAATAATTTCAATACCTGATCTCCAGAATAAACTCTCTAAAACTAGTGCCGTAATCGAATATTTCACTTTTGACAAAAACCTGATCTCATTATGGATTACAAAAAACAAGGTCGAATATTCCATCACTCAACTTAGCAGCAATCAATCTGCTGCAGCGTTTTTAGTTTTACAAATTGCTCGTTTTAGAGATTCTATACAACAAAATGTATCGGTTGATGAGATAAAAGAATTAGGTAATGAGTTGTACGATCAATTGTTGGGGTCTTTCCCGGAAGAATACCCAAACGTGACAGAAGTTTTGATTATACCTACCTACTCTATCTCAACATTACCTTTTGAAGCATTATACTCAGAAGACGAATATTTAATTGAAAAGATGAACGTTAAATATCTCCCTTCCGCTTCTATCTATGATTTTATTAAAGCTCCACATCGGGAAACCGCAAAAAAAATACTTGCTGTTGCAGGTTCAGGCTTTAATGCTAAAACTGAAAGCGATGCTTTGCGCTCTCAAGGCAACTTTGCGTCTTTGCCTTCAACAATATTGGAAGTAGAAGCAATTTCGGCTGTTTTTGATGAAAACACGATACTTAAAAACGAGCAGGTTACAGAGGCGGTAATTAAATCGTTGCCCTTATCAGAGTATAAATATCTGCATTTTGCAACACATGGAAGTATTAATACTAAGAATCCTCTGCAAAGTGGCCTTATAATCTCAAAGCTAAATGACTTTGAAAGAACCTTTGGTGAAGACGGCTTTTTGAATAGCCAGGAGATATCAAACCTGGCTTTGAATGCCGATTTGGTGGTGATAAGCTCTTGTGAATCAGGCGTTGGGAAGGTGGTTGAAGGAGAGGGAGTTTTGGGTTTACAAAGATCGTTTCTTCAAGCAGGAGCTTCTTCGGTAATAGTTAGCCTTTGGAGCGTATTTGATAAAAGTACGGCAGTTTTTATGAAAGATTTTTACGAAAAATTGACTGAATACGAAGAAAAAGAGATCGGAATTTGGAGCAAAACCCTCATATTCTTAGATATGTACGAACCGCCTTTGTTTGGATACAAAGAAAAAGCGTTGAGAGATGCCAAGCTCGCTATGCTTGACCATCCTTATTACAACCATCCGGTACACTGGGCTCCGTTTATTATGATTGGTAAATAAAAAATCCTTTCAAAGCTTTGGCTGAAAACCTGAACTCGACATAAAAACTGTATTCCCACTCCTTGTTCAAGCGTCTCGCTTGTGCTAGGCTGGGTTTATAATTTGATTGGGAAAGCTATTGTCAGTTTCTGTCTTGTGCTTGGGTTTTTTCGATAAACTCTTGATTATCTACTTTCGACCTTTCTTGTGAGTTAGCTATCATTGCCACCGTAGTATAAATAAGTTGCGTTCTTTTAGTAAGAGTTTCCCATTCAATTTTATCTACTGAGTCTGACGGTCTATGATAATCTGCATGAATTCCGTTAAAAAAGAATATAAAAGGCACTCCTAATCGTCCAAAATTCCAATGATCACTTCTTCTGTAAAACTGATTAGGATCTTCCAGATCATTATATCTTTTACTAAGATCTAAGTTTACGCTTGCCTGATTTGCTTCACGCAGCAAGCTGTCCAGCCCGGAAGAAATGATCTCACCACCAATTACATAAATATAGTCTTTGTTTTCTTCGTGCTCTTTATCAACTCGACCAATCATATCCACGTTCACATTTGCTACGGTTTTTTCTATTGGATAAATGGGGTGATCAGAATAGTACCTGGAGCCAAGTAATCCCTTTTCCTCACCGGAAACATGTAAAAATAACACGCTTCTTTTCGGTCCCGCACCTGCTTTAGATGCTGCCATCATTGCTTGAGCTGTATTTAGCAAACCTACTGTTCCGCTTCCATCATCATCAGCGCCATTGTAAATTGCATCTCCCGTTGAATCTGGCCGGCCAATTCCAACATGATCAAAATGGGCGCTAAGCACAACTACTTCATCTTTTAGCACGGGATCGCTTCCTTCTAAAAAAGCGACAATATTTGAAGCCTTTACTACATTTTCATTTAGTGAAACTTCATGAGTGAGTGAATAATCCAGTTCTTTTGGCTTAAATGAAACTGGATTTGCTTTCAGTTCTTCAGTCATCTTAACAAGCTCTGATATATCTCTTTTGCCGAGTATTTTGGCTGCTAATTCGGGGTTTATTCTATTCCACGCCGGTGCTTTGGAGCCATTATTTTCAAGGTAAGCCAAAGAAAGTCTTCCTCCTGTTCCTAGCCTGGATTGAACCTGATCTGAACTTGTAGTAAAACCATCCGGCTCATTATGATCCATCACTAAAATGACTCCGGCAGCTCCCGATCCAACCAACGTTTGCAATGCTCTTTGGTTTGTAAGTTTGCGATCCAAAATAACCATAACCCACTTATCTGCAACTACTTCGGGAAGATGATTAACTTCATTGTTACTCATTCCTAATCCGGCAAATATAATTTCACCGCTAACATTGTCACTTCCACCAATAACGGGCACAAAATCTCCTGTTTCCTGTTTGTTTAATGACGTTTCACTTATATAGTTTCCTTCTGCATCTGTTAGTAAAAAATTATATGCTTCCACAATGGGTGAATTCAGATCATAACTTTGTTCATACGATCCATTATCACCAACAGGGGTTAATCCCATTGCTTTGTATCTCATGGTTATATAATCCGTCGCTTTGCGAATACCTTCTTCTCCGGTTTCACGTCCTTCAAATTCATCGCTTGCGATAATGGTGAGGTCTGATTTTAACCCTTCCATGGTAATGGTTTTGTCAAAATCGTAAATACTTGCCGCCGGTGGGTTTACTACTTCTTTAGATCCGCTGCATCCGGTAATTACAGCGATCAAAGTGATATATACTAAATTTTTCATCTGGTTATCTTTATGCGCCTATTATTTCATCGACCGGCTTTAAATCTATATAAAAGTCGGTGGGGTCTTCTTCGAGAAATAAATTAATTTGTTGCTCTTTTATCATTTCTAATATTGCAAGAAAGGTAACAACTATTACAATTCGGTTTGTTAAGTCTTTGCAAAGAGATGCAAAGGTTTGACTGCCCGATTTACTTAATATGTGTAATACAAATTCCGATTGTTCTTCAACCGTTGCTTCTTCTTTATTTACTTTATGAACAATTCTCTGCCGTTCAATATCAGTTAGAACTTTTTTGAAAGCAGAAATCAAATCGAATAAAGTAACCTCTTTTAGCGCCTCTCCAGTTGCCTGTTCATCAACAGCGTCAGCATCAGGATATCCTCTTTTGTAGCGTTTACGTGTTTCTTCATCCATATCTGCCATTTTAACCGCCATTTCTTTATAGCGTTTATATTCAAGCAGTTTTTGAACGAGTACATATCTGGGATCTGTCTCATCGATATCATCATTGTCTTCTTCTTCACGAGGCAACATCATCTTTGCTTTTATCGACATCAACATGCTTGCCATCAAAATAAATTCGCTTGCTACATCCAGATCGAGTTCCTCCATCAGGTTTATATACTCCAGATACTGGTTGGTTATATAAGAAATGGGAATGTCATAGATATCCAACTCATCTCTCTTGATAAAAAAAAGGAGCAGATCTAACGGTCCTTCAAAGTTATTTAGCTGTACTCTATACACTTTTACAAACTAAGTGGTTATAAATTAAAATTCTTTATTTTCTTTTTCAAAATCTCGCTTATTTTAAGAGATAGAAATAAAACCTATGGATTATTCAAAGTTTGTTACTGCCATTATCAATAATGACGAAGAGTCATTAAAAGAGCACTATACCGTCCTTACAAAAGTATTGGTCAAATTTCTATTGGTTAGGTTAGATGCCGGCATTGAGGATGCAAAAGACTCTGCCCAAAACGCCATTATGTTTGGTGTTGAAAAGATCAAGAACCAAGAACTTAAGCAACCCGACTATATCATACATTATCTTTTTACTACTGCTAAGAACGATTATTTAAAGCATCAAAATAAACAGAAAGAGTCTAATTATGAAGAAGTACCCGAGCACTATGCGGAAGAAGGGGATCAGCTAGAAAATATTTTGAAGGAGGAACGGCAAAGTATTTTGACCCGCTGTTTTGATAAACTGAACTCAAAACAATTTAACTATATTTCATATTGGTTTGATAATCCCGGAAGTGAGACTGCGCTGGTAGCAGATCATTTTGGTATTAGCATTAATAATGCCTGGATTAAAAAACATCGCATTATACAGGTGCTTAAAGAGTGTTTTGAAAAAAATATTAACAAATAGTGTAAGGAATGGTCACTGAAACTGTCTTACTAGTCATGCAACTTAATGTATTGAAAATACATTATTGTAAAACTTAGGTTACAATTTAGGTTAACATGAATAATTCGAGAAAAGATATCTACAAAAATATTGATGCCTACATAAAAGGCACCTTAGAACCAGGGCAGATAGATGCTCTTTGGATGGAGTTTGCTAAAAATCCGGATTTATTAGATCAGCTAGAACTTGAGGTTGGTATTAAGCAGATTTTAAAAGAATCAAAAAAGAGAAAAAATCCTGCTTCCGTTCATACACTTCCAAATTGGGTTTGGCACGCTTCTGCAGCCGCCGTTGTTTTACTTGTAGCGTTGGTGCAGTTATTTGGCGTAGAAACTCCAACTCAGCTACAAGATTTCTTAGTGGCTAACATCCCAAACGAACAGCTTGAAACTGCAACCGGTATTCGCTCAAAAGAAGTGATGATTACCAGTGCAGATTCTCTGCTTAATTTAGGATTTGCCGCCCTTTCAGCCGGTGATAATGAGAAGGCGCTGGAGCTTTTTTCAGAAGTAATTTTTTTCTACAACGAAGAGCCCTATGCATCTAAAGCTTATTTGAACAAGGGGATTATAAAATATAATGATGGTGCTTATGATGAGGCTATTACCAATTTTGAAGAGGTCGCTGAGAGAGCTAAAGATAATAGAATGATCTCAGAAAAAGCGTACTGGTATTTGGGAAATGCCTATGTAAATGTTGGAGAGCTGGAAAAAGCTCTCTTTGCAGTCGGAGAAGCTTACAAGCGAGATGGTATTTTCAGAAAACCGGCGTTTGTTCTTTATCAAAAGCTGAATTACGATTTAGGCAACATTGATCTTGAAGACGCTGAGGGAACGTCTTCGGATCAATAGTTAGTCTTCCATTTGCTAAATGTTAGTTTAGAAATACACTATTTCTTTTTTATCTGGGTTTTGATTCGAAAGTGAATAGAGGAAGGGTTATATTTTACTCTAATATGATATTAATAAGACATTCCTTTTAATGAATGACGAATATATAAATAAAATAATTTGTGGAGATTGCATTAAAGTAATGCCCGAAGAGAGTGTTGATTTAATTGTAACATCTCCTCCTTATAATTTGAAAAATTCGACTGGAAATGGCAGGAAAGATGGTCGAGGCGGAAAATGGGCAAATGCTAAACTTGTAGATGGGTATTCAACATACAATGATTGTATGCCTCATGATGAATATGTTTTATGGCAGAGAGATTGTTTATCTGAAATGATGCGTCTTTTAAAAAATAGTGGCGCAATCTTTTATAATCATAAATGGCGTGTACAGGGTGGTTTGCTACAAAACTGAAATGACATCCTTCAAGGATTTCCTGTCCGTTAAATAATTATTTGGCAACGGAAAGGTGGCATTAATTTTAACCCCGGTTATTTTTTACCTACTTATGAAGTTATTTATTTAATTGCCAAGCCTGACTTTAAACTTGCACCAAAAGCTAATGCACACGGAGATATATGGGAGTTTAAACAAGAAATGAATAATCCGCATCCTGCACCTTTTCCTGTTCACCTTATTGAAAGAATTATTAGCTCAACAGAAGCAAAAATAATTTTAGATCCTTTTATGGGTTCGGGAACAACAGCAATTGCTGCAACAAGACACGATAGAAATTTCATTGGAATAGATATAGCTTCAGAATATTGTGAAATGGCTGAAAAAAGAATTCAAAAAGAAAAACAGCAACTTAGAATTAGATTTACCGCTTAGGTTTAATAGATGGCAATTGAACCTAAATTTATCGATTTGGGTAAAACCCGTAACCTCCTTTTTAGTTATTTAGGACAGTATTGCTAGTATTTACACAGGCTAAGAGCTTGGGAACGGGTTAGAAGATGTCTATTCCGGGAATTCCTCACCGGGAGCAAAAACGATCTTTTCTATTTTAGTATCTACTGGGTCCAGAGAATTCAAGTAGCGGTAGATGGCCTTTAATTCAAGATCGGTCATTCTTGCAAAGGTAGCCCACGGCATTGGGGTTCCATTATGTATTTTTCCACCACGCATTCTTTGTATAAATGCCACTTCGTCCCATGCTACCATTATTCCGGTTTCTTTATGGGGAGTCAAATTTGGGGTTACAAAGGAGTATCCTTCCGTAAAAGCATCCGGCATAAAGTGAGTGCCTCCGGCAAACGGCTCTCCAACAAACGCCCCTGTCTTAAAATCTCTTTTTGTATGGCACCCATTACAATTTGCTACTGCATTGGCTATATATGATCCATAAGCTATGGTCGGTTCAATTTCAATTGATTTGGAAGGAGTAGACTTTGGCCCTACGGGTTTAATCATTCCAAAAGCCATAAGTGCCTTACCTAAAAAACTATATTCCGAAGGCTCAACGTGATGTTTTACTGGTTCCTGAGAACGCAGGAATGAAACAACTGCGGTCAAGTCTTCATCACTCAGTTGCTGGAATGGCATAAATGGAAATACATGCCCATCGTTTTTGTTTACTGAATAACGCAAAGTCCGCGCAATTTCCCCATCAGTCATTTTACCGATGCCCGTTTCCATATCGGGTGTAATATTAGGAGCTCTGAAAGTTCCAGGTGGAATACTTAATTCCCAACCTCCACTAAGTGGCATCACCTTACCATCTTCTGCTTCCCTCACTTTTTCCATTGGAACATGGCAGGATATGCAATGGGCCGGTCCAAGAGCAAGATGCCTGCCTCTGGCAATTACAACAGAGTCTGTTGTTGCTGTAATGTCGGGATAGGGAGCATCATACTTTTTGTCCCATGTGAATTGGATAAAAGAGAATAAACCAATCACCAGCAGTACTAGAACTATCCCAATCCATGTTAAACTTTTAAGTACACTTTTCATTTGACAAATTTTTAGTTAAGGTGGGTTCTAAAAATTAGTTATTTTCCATTTTCTTAAAAAGACAAGAACCCTTTTTCTTCTTTTTGAGAAAAACTATGGCACAATGTAGTACAAAATTACCAAACTCAACTAAAAAAGCTGCAATTTCATCTATCTATCAGTATGTTATGTTTAATCTTATGATTTGTTCATACCTGAATAAATTATAGGTTAAGTTGATTAATCCAATTATTCCGGTTGCTCTTATCATTCCCACCGATTTTAACACTAACCCGTTCATGCTTTGCTCCATAAAGCCAAATACGGAATGTTTGTTTAAACAATTTTCAACTCTTGATATGGTAGGTTACGAAGCCAAGTCACCCTGAAGAACATCTTTAAATAATGGGTCATGCTGCAAATGAGTAACATCATTGGCGTCCTCGTAACCAAGCATTAGCATGAATGTTCGTTGCTTTAACTGAACGCCACGACTGTAAGTAATTAATTTGGGGTTACGAGCATCGGGTATGAACTTGCTAAAATGACGTATCAATTTATTTTCACGCTCCAATTTCTCAAGTAAAATTAACGAACCGTCTGAACTAATTTCAGATGCCGAAAAATCAACGGATACTGATTTGTTATCTCTGTAAAATATTGTATCTCTAATGCTCATTTTTGGGTGTGTTAACGTGTTTGTGTTTTTTTTATAACTAATTAAAATATAATATTTTATATCCACTAATGAACTTTATTCAATGAATTTTTCGGGTTAATAGAAGGCTTTTATCCAACAGCACCTAATCAATTATGGGTAAGTGATATAACATATATTGTAGTTGCAATGGCTTTGCTTATTTAAGTTTGATAACAGATGCTTATAGCCGTAAAATAGTAGGATTCTATTTATCAAAAGATTTATCAGCAGAAGGCTGTATCAGAGCTTTAGAAATGGCATTAGACAATAACCCAGTATTGGGTAGGCTTATTCATCATTCCGACAGGGGTTCTCAATACTGTTGCTCAGATTATGTTAAAATATTAAATGTTAATTTCATTAAAATCAGCATGACCCAAAATGGAAATCCAAGGGAAAATGCGATAGCGGAAAGAGTAAATGGTATATTGACAGATGAACTTTTAGACAAGTCACATCTGAATTACAATGAAGCAGTTCGTAATGTTTCTATCGCAATAAGTATATATAATCATCAACGACCTCATGGAAGCATTGATTATTTAACCCCAATAGAAGCTCATTTTAGGTATGGGAAATTAAAAAGGAGATGGAAAAATTATTATACTAAAAAGAAAGATATGGAGCTGGAACCAGCATTTTAACAGACTTTAAATCTTCTCTTTGTTCCGTTTCGCTACGCTCCACTCCACAAAGAGAAGATTTAAAAACAGTAAACTGTATTTAGGATTAAAAATTAAGTGTAAATTTGAAATAGGATTAAGAAGTAGAAAGTGTAAACTAAATTCAGGACGAGTCAAAGGTTTTTACACTGATTCCATAGCGCATCTGCTTCTATATAAGAATTGGATATTTCAATTTGAAGGCATAGTTATACCTACCCTGCGCGATTTATAAGCAAAAAAATAAAGCATAGCCTGCACATATCATTGATAATGTGTGCCTCAGTAGTGAAACGAAAACAAAAAAACAAATCACCAACTCGGTGTACACAAACCATCCTTTATGTGTGCAGAGATAACAAAAATTGGCTTCACAAACGATAAAATCTCCGCACGAGGAGGGCTTTCACCCGCTGCACATGTGTTGGGGACCATTCCTACTTGATGTGAGGTTCAGAAAAGGCAGCGCACACTCCCATCACGGCGTCGATTATACCGACAGGCTTCGAGCCATAGTCAAGCTAATCCGCACACGCTACAGGAGCAAAGTCCCCATTGTTTTGTGCAGTGGCTTTGCCAACCAAAAAAGCCTATACACTATTTGAAGCGGAACTTCCTAGTCGCTTCATCACAACCAGAAAGCTATATACACTGATGTCAAGACCTACGTAGGGCAACTGTCCGAAAATAGCTTTGGTGAAATAGTAAAAAACAAAGGCGTATGGCGGGTGGTAGAATTTGCCGGGAGGCTGAAAAGCTGAGATACATTACAACGGTGTATTTTCACGCCCTTGAACTGTGAGCAAACCGGCCAAAAAAGGCTCGTTTTCCATCCATAGAACAAAAAAACGCCTTTGAAAAAAGTACACGGCAGTCAATGTCGCCATAAAAATCGCTACCTTTTAGACGGAATCTAAAAACATCACAAATGAAACCGTGAATCGCTTAAGGTGGGTATCAGTTAAATACTGGCTGTGTAACTTATATATGTGCTTTAAATCGGCAACAAACACCCGAATGAAGCTCGGTATGCTCCGTGGGTTGTTACGGCTCGGTTTTTCATTACTCCATCTTTCACCTAATCACCTATCATTCCTCAACAAATACTTCGCTACTGCAGCAACTACTAGCGAATGATGAACTTCTCCATCCGCTACAAGATCCAAAAATCCCTGAAGTGGAATCACATGAACATTGATTCTTTCATTTCCATCCAGTTTTTGATCGCAAACTCGCTTACAACCTTTTATCAAATATGTATGCGTATAATTAGTGAATATGGCAGGATTGGAACTTACTTTTCCCAAGTTGATTGCTTCTTTTCCTTCAAACCCCGTTTCTTCTTTTAGCTCTCTAATAGACGTTTCCTTGGGATGCTCTCCTTTATCAACCATTCCTCCCGGAAGTTCTAAAGTTGGTTCTTCAATTCCGTAACGGTATTGTTCTACCAAAACAATCTCATTATTTTCTGTAAGTGCAATCACATTAATCCAATCCGGCGCTTCAATAATTGAAAAAGTAGCTGAATGATCTTCAGACTCGATATTCATTTCTCTACTTAATACCTTGAAGATATTCGTCGTATATTCAACCTGCTCGTTGGTGGTTAGCCAGGGTTCAATTGTATAATTAAATTGTTTTTTACTCATGCCCGATTCATTGCTTTTATCACATTCTGATTTTTCATCTACCGAAGAACTTAAGAAAGCTACGGAAAAAGCCTGCGATCTGATGGAGAAAATTTATGCTTCAGGTAAATATCCTAAAATGTTGGTGGAGCGTGCCTGGTCTGAACACAATCCTATCATTAAAGGCGAACTTGCTCAACCAAAAGCATTACGATCTTATTTAGAAAGAGAAATTTTCCGGTTACTCCAGAAAAAAGCAGACATCAAAATAGAACCATCAAGAGATGTGATTGAGCTAAATAATCCTGATCTATTAGATCATACCGATGAAAGAAAATGGGATATCACTAAGAAAAAATTATTCCTTTTTAGTCCTGAGCGAACAGATATTTCTCTGGATCGACTTCAACATTACACAGGGACAAATGCTCACGATTTCCAACGATATATTCTATTTACGAACTATGATATGCACATGGAAGTGTTTCTGGAAAAATTTCCGGATTGCGTGAAACCGGCAAGAGAGGGCGCTCAAATGCCGGCTTTTCATCACAAACTTGCTGACAATAAAGGAATCACGCTCATCAACATTGGCGTGGGGCCTTCGAACGCCAAAACCATTACCGATCATGTTTCTGTACTTCGACCTGATGCTATGATCATGGTTGGGCATTGTGGTGGTTTACGAAATCACCAGGAAATTGGAGACTTTGTGCTCGCAAACGGATATATGCGTGACGATCGTTTACTGGACGATCTCTTCCCAATTGGAATCCCTGTAATCCCGAATTATTTGCTGAACCTCTATTTAAAGCAAGCATTGGATAATCATAGTTTGGAACATCGAATTGGAACGGTATTTACTACTGCAAACCGTAACTGGGAATTTTCTAAGAAAGACACCGTTGAAAAGATTCATCAAAGCCGAAGTTTGGCAGTGGATATGGAATCAGCAACGGTCGCCACCAACGGGTTTCGTTATCGAGTTCCCCATGCCACGCTACTTTGTGTAAGTGATAAACCGCTTCATGGAAAACCAAAACTTTCCGGAGCCGCTCAAGCTTTTTATCAAAACTCGAAAGAGAAACATCTGGAGATTGTCATCGAAACTATAAATATGATCAAAGAACTCCATCCCAATGGACTTCCAAATTCCAGCATCAGGGCATTCAATGAGCCACTTATGAGTGGCGGTGAGTGAGCTAGAATATTGAATGTTGAACATCCAACCGATTAACATTCAACTTCCATTTTTTCTTTTTACATAGCTGCTGATACAAATCTTAAGATTCCTTGTCTGACGAAACATCGGTCTCTTACTTTTCGAAGCCTAAATTCTTTACCCGATGTGAGGAGTTTGGAATCTTATTGACTTTTTGGACACTTTTGTGTCTCCGAAGGAGTCCTTTGAACAAGACAAAAGGGTCTCGCAAATATTTCATTAAGATTGTAAATTCCGTTTTACGGCATATATTTATTATTTATCAATAAATAATTGTTGCTTTTCAAGCATTCTTTGATTATGTTTACACGAAGATCAAAAATTACCGGTGTAAGTATGAAAAAAATATTTTCGAATACAACTTCCATTTCTTTAAGCATATTGATAATAAATTACAGCCTTATTGTTACTCTAATTTGGTGTATTGCTGTTCCCACATTATTAGTCTACACCTCAATCAATCCCGAATCTAACTTTACTCAATTAAATATTACTCAAAAAGTATTATCTAAGGATATTCAATTTACAAAAGCGGATTTGCCAAATGAATTTAAGCTTAGCAATGGAACAGTATCTGTAAACGCTTCATATTTACTAGAAAATCACTTCTATAATTTCATCATTGAGTTTATTTGGCGCATGGTTCTTTTTTCTCTTTTTGCATACATATTATGGTTATTTAGAAAAGCTTTGTTGAGTGTTCAGAATAATGCTGTGTTTGAAGAAGATAACGCCAAACGCTTTCGGTTAATCTATTTAATCCTTTTTGTGTTCTGGATTTCAGAATGGATAACATCTACTTTTAATCATACTATTTTTGATGAATATTTTGTCTCTATGTCTAGTATTGCAATTAGAATCGTTGATTTGGGTCTTGGATATTTCATTACCTCTATACTGTTTTTCACTTTATCACTTGTTCTTCAAAAGGCACAGGATCTGCATCAAGAACAAAAACTAACGGTTTAATTCATGGCAATTATCGTAAATCTTGACGTCATGCTAGCCAAACGGAAAATGAGCCTCACCGAGCTTTCTGAACAAGTTGGTGTGACCATGAGCAACCTTTCCATCCTTAAAACAGGGAAAGCTAAAGCCATACGCTTCTCAACGCTTGAAGCTATCTGTAAAGCACTAGATTGCCAACCCGGCGATATTTTGGAGTATTCGAGCACTGAGCACTGAGCAAAATAATCGCTCTTTCCATTGGATATTCTTTGTTGGAAATTGGTTATTAAAATTTATCTGTAAGGAATCCCCTCCCAACCTGTCTTACTTAGCAAAAACCAAATGCTATGAATTCAGAAACTTTTTCTTCCGAAGATTTTTTAAACAGAACGGTTAAAGATATGCGTCCCGATGAACAGCCTCGGGAAAAGCTTATAAAATATGGAGCCGGATCGTTGTCAGACGCTGAACTCCTTGCCATTCTCTTGCGAACCGGAACGCAAAAAATGAATGTAATCGAAACTTCCCGAGCATTGCTCAATCATTTCAATGGATTGCATACGCTCATCAAAAAACAGTGGAGCGAATTGCGAGTTATTCCCGGTATCGCCAAAGTAAAAGCTATTACTCTTGAAGCTGCTTTTGAGCTTGCACGGCGAATTCAGGTCGCCGGTTTGGGCGAAGAAATTCAGGTTACTTCTCCTGAAGATGCTGTTGCTTTCTTTGGACCCAAACTCCGGCATTTAAATAAAGAAGTCTTCATTGTGGCTTTTCTAAATCACAAAAAAATCCTTACCGGCTTTCAGCAGATAAGCTCTGGCGGTAGTAATGCGACCATCGTTGAACCTGCTGAAGTAATGCGCCAAGCCATTGTTCATCAAGCTAATTCCATTCTCTTATTTCATAACCATCCTTCAGGAAATGCAAAAGCTTCAACCGCCGATATTCAATTAACAAAGCGAATCTCCGAATCCGGGAAACTACTCGGTATCCCCGTCGATGACCACATCATTATTGCAGGGTATGAATTTGTGAGTTTGCGCAGCGAAGGCTGCTTCAATTAAGAATTATTCAATGATCAATTAACAATTACATTTTAGAAAATTATGAAAGAAAATATCATTTTAACTAAAACCTATAAATTTGCCGTAAGAATTGTCAAGCTTAATAAGCATTTGTGTACATCAACTAATCAATATGATATTGCAAGACAGATTCTAAGAAGTGGAACCTCTATTGGTGCAAATACAGAAGAGGCAATTGGAGCGGAATCAAAAAAAGATTTTATTCATAAAATTTCTATTTCGTATAAGGAAGCCAGAGAAACTAAGTACTGGTTACGATTATTAAGAGATGCCGAAATTTTACAAGACAACATGGTTGAGTCCTTGTTGACCGAAATTGAAGAAATTTTAGCAATTCTTGGCAAAATTAAGATCACATCTTCTAAATCAATTAGAAAGAACCATTGATCATTGAATAATTCTTAATTCTTAATTGAATCAGCCTTATCTTACTTTCTGAATCAAGAATCTACTTCCGAAATGAACGACTATCTCCAGCAAATAATCGCTGACGCTTTACAACAATTTGATCTCGAAGAACTTCCTGAAATCCAGACAGAAGCTCCGAAAGTGGCAAGTCATGGCGATGCTTCAACCAATGTGGCTATGACGTTGGCGAAACCTCTTCGAAGCAATCCTAGAGCTATTGCACAACAAATTATTAACGGATTGAAGTACGACGAAAAAAAGATCTCTTCGGTAGAAATTGCCGGTCCGGGATTTATCAACTTTCGTTTTGCTGATGATTATCTCTATGATGAACTACAATCTATTTTAGATTCCGGTGAAGGATTTGGAAAAACAACCGAACATGTCGGAAAAAAAGTTCTTGTTGAATTTGTAAGTGCAAATCCAACCGGACCACTTACCGTTGGTCATGGTAGAAATGCCGTGCTTGGAGATACGGTTGCAAGACTTTTAGAATGGACCGGAGCCAAAGTTGACAGAGAATATTATTTCAACGATGCCGGCCGACAAATGCGTGTGCTTGGTCAAAGTGTGCAAGCTCGTTATCTGGAAAAATTAGGGCAAGAATCTGATTTCCCTGAAGGTGGATATGAAGGTGAATATATTCGTGATATTGCCGCTGAATTAGCTTCAGAAAACAAAGAGCTTTCCGCTGATCCGAAAGAATGGAAACCCTTCAAAGAAAAAGCAGAAAAAGCTATTTTTGCTGATATTAGTAAAACGTTGGAGAGAATGGATATCAATATGGATTCCTTCTTTAATGAAAGGAATTTATATAAGGATGGCTCTATTGATTCCACTGTTGAAAAGCTTCGCGAAAAAGGATTGGTTTATGATAAGGATGAAGCCGTTTGGTTTAAAACAACGGAGTTCGGCAAAGAACAGGATACCGTTCTGATTAAGAGTACCGGAGAGCCTACTTATCGCCTTCCTGACATCGCCTATCATATGAATAAATTGGATCGAGGATATGATCTTTGTTTGGATGTGTTTGGTGCCGATCATATCGCTACTTATCCAGACGTGCTTTCCGGAATCTCTGCGCTTGGCTACGACACTAACAAAGTAGATGTAGTTATTTATCAATTTGTTACGATTGTGAAAGATGGACAGCCTTTTAAAATGAGTACACGTAAAGCCAATTTTGTCACGCTTGATGAACTCATGGACGAAGTGGGCTCCGATGTGACTCGTTTCTTCTTTTTGATGCGATCTCCGAACACACATCTGGAATTTGATATCACTCAAGCCAAAGAAGCCGGAGATAAAAATCCGGTATTCTATCTTCAATATGCACACGCCAGAATTGCGAGCATCCTCCGCAAAGCTATTGAAGAATATTCATTTTCAAAAGATCCGGATCTATCTTTATTAAAACACGAATCTGAAGAAACACTTATCAAAACTATTCTTCGATTTCCTGAAATGGTTGCCAATGCCGCAAATGCTCGAGAACCTCATCGCCTGATAAATTTCCTTAATGATGTCGCTTCTGCATTTACCAGTTTCTATCACGATTGCAGAATTATTGGTGTGGATGAAGATTTGGCTCAGGCAAGAATTGAGCTCGCTAAAGCGACGGCTCAGGTTCTTAAAAATGGACTTACTATTCTTGGAATATCGGCACCGCAGAATATGTAGTTTTTAATCCGATTTAGATCGTCCTTTTATAGTTTATCATAGGCTTCAGCTTCCACGTTTGGAACTTTACTCATTATTTGATCAAATTGATTTTTATCTCCTTTTCTTGCTCTTTCATTCAAATAATCAACCGTTAGAAGCGCAGAAGTTTTTTCAGATACAGCCAAAGCAATAAATTGATCATTGAAATTCCTTCTTTCTCAGAAAGCTCTTTAACTTTTTTATGTAATGTTTTGGGAATTCTAATACTCAAAGTACTCATGATAACTCCTTAATTAGGGCTTCCTCAAAAAGTCAAAGTCCGTCCACATTAGAACTTTTTTTGAAGCCGGAGCTTCAAGACTGCATTCCGAACGAGGACGTTCGGAACGAGTTCAACCTCATCGCCTGATAAATTTCCTTAATGATGTCGCTTCTGCATTTACCAGTTTCTATCACGATTGCAGAATTATTGGTGTGGATGAAGATTTGGCTCAGGCAAGAATTGAGCTCGCTAAAGCGACGGCTCAGGTTCTTAAAAATGGACTTACTATTCTTGGAATATCGGCACCGCAGAATATGTAGTTTTTAATCCGATTTAGATCGTCCTTTTATAGTTTATCATAGGCTTCAGCTTCCACGTTTGGAACTTTACTCATTATTTGATCAAATTGATTTTTATCTCCTTTTCTTGCTCTTTCATTCAAATATTAACACAGCGGTAAAATATAGGAATATATAATTTAATTATGTATCTTTACG
>CAXBHO010000063.1:0-21865 GCA_963975485.1 uncultured Balneola sp.
TATCCCTTGGTTTAAAAACTAGAAACGAATTTAAGTACAGGTATATCTAACTAGTTCCGATGGTCTCCGTCGGAACTTTCGTATTAGTGAAAGGCATCACTTTGTGGAAATTTGAATTGTTCTAGTTTTTGATAACTTCGTTTTCGCAGGACTAAAGTCCCTGCTTGCTTATGGACGAGATTTCAATATTGAAGATAAGCTAGAAAGGGATTTATCCCTTGGTTTAAAAACTAGAAACGAATTTAAGTACAGGTATATCTAACTAGTTCCGATGGTCTCCGTCGGAACTTTCGTATTAGTGAAAGGCATCACTTTGTGGAAATTTGAATTGTTCTAGTTTTTGATAACTTCGTTTTCGCAGGACTAAAGTCCCTGCTTGCTTATGGACGAGATTTCAATATTGAAGATAAGCTAGAAAGGGATTTATCCCTTGGTTTAATGTTCCATACTGTATGAACCGAACCAAAAGTGTATGAAACAAGTAAATTTCTTCGTCAAGAAACCATTCTCATTAATTGAGCACTCAGCCAGGCTCCGAATGTACCAACTCCGTAGCCCAAAACGGCTAAAAGCACGCCAACAGGTGCAAGGGCAGGAGAAAAAGCAGAAGCTACAATTGGTGCAGAGGCAGCGCCACCAATATTGGCCTGACTTCCAACTGCGGTAAAGAAGAAAGGAGCTTTTATAAGTTTACCAACTCCAAGTAAAACGATCACATGAATGATGATCCACACAAAGCCGATTGCAAAAAATCCCGGAACATCGGCAAATGCATTCAGATCCATTTTCATACCAATGGTCATTACTAAGATGTATAGAAAAAGAGTACCGATCTTGGAAGCTCCGGCACCTTCTAATTCTCTGGCTTTAGTGAAAGACATCGCAAAACCACCCAACGTGGCAACAACTATGATCCAGAAGAAAGAAGAATTCAAACTAAGTCTGCTAAGCATTGGGGCATTTTCTGTAACCCATGGACCTACTGAATCTCCAACTACATGACCAATTGCGGTGATGACAAATGCAATGGCTACAATTTTTGTGAGATCTACTAGTGTAGCCACTTTGGCGATACTTTCCTGATAATCTGCTACACTTTTTTTTAGCGCTTCAATGGCAGAAGAATCAGCTTTGAACCATTTATCTACACGATCACTCATTCCTGCTCCGTACAGCAAAAATGCCATCCAAATATTTGCTACAATTATATCAACGGTAATCATGGCACTGAATAATGTGTCGCTAGGTTCGAAAACTTCATACATAGCTGTTTGATTAGCTCCGCCTCCAATCCAACTTCCGGCAATGGTAGAAAGTCCCCGCCATACTTCTTCAGGACCGATTCCGGCAACAATATCAGGATTAATAGCTCCTACGATCATAAGCGCAATTGGACCGCCAATAATAATTCCAACAGTTCCGGCAAAGAACATGACCGCCGCTTTCCAACCCAAATTAGCAATTGCTTTCAAGTCAATACTGAGCGTAAGCAAAATTAAACTGGCGGGTAATAAATATCTGGAAGCCACATAATAGAGACTTGATTTACCTTTTGCAGCTTCGTACACAGATTCTTGAATAGAATTTAAGGCCACAAATTTTTTGAATTCTTTGATACTATCAATTTCAGAAACATTAAATCCGGATGAGGAAAGAATTTCTAAAGCTTTTTTAAGATCTATCCATTCAGGCGATATTACACCGAGCGTGGTAAAAACGGAAGGCACGAAGTAGCAAAGCAGGAGTGAGGGCACAAATTTATAGAATTTTTTCCAGCCGGGTTTATCGCTGTGGGAAGTGGTAAATATTACAGCCAGAATCGCCATCAGCAATCCAAAAACTATGGCATCGTTGGTAATTAGAGGTGTGTCCATAAATCAAGTGTTAGTTATTTCTTAAAAAATTGAATGAGAATATCGTCCATTTGTGCGCTCCAGGCTCCCCAGGAATGACCTTCGTTTACTTCGGTATAAGTATAGTCCAGATCAAGCCGATCAAATTCCTTTTTCATTCTACGAGCATCGTTTAAGTTATCACCAATAGTTCCCACACTCATATAAATATTGAAATCGGCTTCTTTGGTTTCTCTAACTAATCCGTAAATCTCTTTTTCTTTATACCAAAACGCAGGGGCTTGGATTCCTAACTTTCCAAAAGTATCCGGGTTTGTAAATCCAAGATAGGTTGTATTTAAACCTCCCAAGGAAGTCCCTAAAAGTGCGGTATCATTTTTCTTAGTTGAGATTTTATAATTCGCTTCGATTTCAGGCATTAGTTCTTTAATAAAGAAATCATTGTATTCAGATGAGGTACTAAATTCATCCGCTCTTCGGTTTTCATCTAAGTCATCCGGGTTTCTCGGATCTACAAATACAGCCACAACCGGCTTTATTTTTTTTAAATGAATCAGATTATCCAACATAATTACTGTGGCTCCCAATTTATCATCAGCATATTCCTGACCATCTAAAATATAGATGACAGGAAGGTTGGTAAGATTTACATAGCCAACAGGGGTGTACACCTGATACTGAACATCATAACCAAGGTTTGAACTTTTGATCAGTTTATTATTGGTTAAAGAACCTTTAGCAGCTTCGGGAATTCTCTTTAATAAAGGCTCGGGCTTCCAATCAGGCATTCTGAGTTCGGAATTCGGACCAAAACCGCTCCATTGATAATGTGGGTTCACAGGGTCTAAAATCCAGCTTTCATCAATAGTAACTTTGTAATCTAAACGAGCATCAGAAGGAAAAGAGGTTTTCAGCATCCAAATATTAGTGCCTTCAACACGGGTTCCTTTGTTATCAAAGCTGTTATCTCCACTCCAGGAGTTGAAGTCGCCATTCCAGCTCACACTCTCTGCTTCTCCGCGAAACAGCAAAATAGCTGTAGTATCTTTTTTAAAAGGAATCTGATCTTCTCTGGTTAATTGAGCCCAAAGCGAATCTGCTTCTGCTTTTCTTTGAACTTCATTTTCTAAGATCGAGATCTCAGTAAGACGCTTTTCCAGGTCTGATAAAGTAAGATTTTCGTTTTCTGAATTATTAGTACAGGAAACACCAATCATTAAGATTAAAAAAAGCGACAGTATAAATTTTGATATTAATTTTTTCACGGAATAAATGACTAAATATTTTAACTGTGAAAGAATACTACATTTTGATGACGATTTGAAAGAAGTTTCAGCAAAAAATCAAAGCTAATAAAAAGTATAAAACATCCATGTTATTAGTTAATAGCTTCTTATTTTCTATTTCACTCACTTATTCAAATAAAATATGATTGTTTCAAAATTTGGAGGGACAAGCATCGGTACTTTTGATGCCATGCAACATAGTGCTGAGATAGTTTCTTCCGATTCTAATAGAAGATTAATAGTAATTAGTGCCACTTCAGGAACTACCAATGATCTGGTTGCTTTGGGTTCTTCAGAATTAGATTCTACTTCTCAGGAAGAGATTGTAATTCGTATAAAAGAGCGCCACATGACTATCATTAATCAACTTGAGAATGATGAAATTGCTGAGCGTGAATTTAAAGAAGAGTTAACTCAACTTCGCCAGCACTTAGATCTGGTTGCCAGAGATAAACGGTGGAAAGACCAATTGGTTTCTTTTGGGGAAATGATGTCAACAAAGATTTTTATTCATGTACTAAGAGAAAACGGTGTGGATGCAGCATGGCTTGATGCACGTGAAATAATGAAAACAGATTCTCATTTCGGGAACGCAACTCCGGAACTTTCGATCATAAAAAAGAAGGCAGATAAATATTTAAAAAGCAATAAAGTAGTTCTCACTCAAGGCTTTATAGGATCGGATGTATTTGGCAACACAACAACTTTAGGCAGAGGAGGAAGTGATTTTTCAGCAGCATTATTTGCCGAAGCAGTAAAAGCAGAGACGTTAGAAATTTGGACGGATGTAGCCGGTATCTTTTCAACAGATCCAAGAATTGTAAAAGAAGCTTGTTCTATCAATGAAATTACTTTTGATGAAGCCGCGGAGCTTTCTGTATTTGGAGGAAAAGTTCTGCATCCTGCTACGTTAAAACCTGCGATTCGAGGAGGAGTAAAAGTTAGAGTAGCTTCCACAAATGAACCGGAAAAGCCGGGGACTTTGATTGTTCAACAATGCGGAGAAAAACCGGTAATAAGAGCTATTTCACTCCGAAAAAACCAAACACTATTAACAGTAAAAAGTTTGGAAATGCTTCATCAGTATGGATTTTTGGCAAGACTTTTTCAGGTTCTTGCAAACCATAAAATATCGGTTGATTTGGTAAGTACAAGTGAAGTGAGTGTATCTTTAACACTAGATACTGCAGTGAATGCTGCCAATAAAGTAGAACTTACTTCTGATATAGTTAATGAACTAAAAGAATTCTGTGAAGTTAGAATCGAAAAAGATTTTGCGCTTATAGCTTTGATAGGAAATAATCTGAACAAAACGGCCGGTATAAGCGGAACACTATTCAATAAATTGCGAGACTTTAACATCCGAATGGTGTGCCATGGAGCCAGTGAAAACAATGTTTGTTTTTTAGCTGATGAAAAAGATGGCGAGGGTATTGTAAAACTGTTGCATAAGGAGTTTATTGAGCTTTAAGAATGATGAATTTTGATTTATGAATTGCTGAATTGGCTTTGTCATTTCTCTCCGCTAGTTAGCGGAGAGAAATCTAAAGAGTTAGTTAAATGCAAAGCTTGAAAAGCTACGAAAAATTACTTTATAAAAACAAAGGATCATTTCATAAAAAACTATGGAGCCAAACGAACGGAAGAGCTTGAGAAAAAGGAATGAAGTCTAACTTTTTTAGTACTTTTACAAAACAGATTCCTCACAACTCAAACCTCATTCCTCAAAACTAATTAAAATGAAAATCTCAGTTATAGGCACGGGCAAAACAGGAACTAAAGTAGTTGAAATGTTAGGCGATAATCTGGCTTATGCTTTTGATGAGGCCAATCCTCCAACACTAGAAAAGCTTAAAGAAAGTGATGCGGTTATAATTTTTGTCCCCGGAGATGCCGTTTCTGAGATATTTGATATTGTACTGGAATCAGGAGTTCCCGCTGCATGGGGAAGCACAGGATTTAGCTGGCCTAATGATCTTGATGAACAAGTCCGAAAAGCTAACACGAAGTGGGTGCTGGCTACGAATTTTAGTTTAGGAATGAACATCATCAGAAATGCGATAAAAACAATTTCATCAGGATCAGAAATCTTGAAAGATCCTGTTTTCAAAATTCATGAAGTTCATCACATCCATAAGAAAGATGCTCCAAGTGGAACGGCACTTTCGTGGAAAGAATGGTTAGCAAAAGATGCAGAAGTAACTTCAGCAAGAGAAGGAGATATAAACGGAATTCATGAACTTACTGTTACAACAGAAACCGAAGAGATCACTCTTAAACATAATGCTTTGGATCGCAGTTTATTTGCTGAAGGAGCAATATGGGCAGTTGAGCAATTGATGAATGAACAGAAATTAACAAATGGAGTGGTTACATTTGGACAACTGTTCGACCTTATTACACACCAAAAATGAAAAAACTAGATTTTCCTCTTTATACTGCTATGATAACTCCAATGAATGAAGATGGGAGTATCGATTACGAAAGCTTGGAATATCTATTGAGAAAACAAGAACAAGCTAAAGTTGGTACTTTGGTTCTGGGTAGCACCGGCGAAGGATTAAATCTCAGCGATCAGGAAAAAAGATCAGTAGTAAAGTTTGTTAAAGAACTGAATCTGGAAGTTCCTTTGATGGTTGGGATTGGAGGACATAGTCTCGAGGATCAAAAGCGATTTATAATTTATTGCGATCAGGTTGGAGTTGACTCATTGTTGTTAGTGACGCCGTTGTACGCAAAACCAGGAAAAGAAGGTCAATATGAATGGTTTTCAGCATTATTAAACACAACTAACACCAACAGTATCTTGTACAATGTACCATCGAGAACCGGAGTGAAATTGCATCCTGAAGTACCAGCTCTTCTTTCAAAAGAATTTGAACATTTGTTAGGAGTGAAAGAAGCCAGTGGGAATGTAGAGGAATTCAAAGAGTTCAGGAAACACAGCCCAAAGCTGATTTTTTTCTCCGGCGATGATGGATTAACGGAAGCATTTGTAAGAGAAGGGGCAGAGGGACTTGTTTCAGTAGCTTCAAATGTGTGGCCTGAGCAAACCAAAACGATGCTGGATCTTATGTTGAATCATAAGTTTGATAAGCTCTATAAAGATTGGGAAGAATCAACAAGCGCTTTGTTCGCAGCTTCTAATCCGGTTCCTGTAAAAGTATTGCTTCAGCATAAAGGCTGGATCACAAACACGACAGTACGACTACCTCTTTCTCTAAATGATCTTACACCTGAAGGAGAAGAGGCGTTGCTGGAAGCAGATAGAAAAATTAACCTATGGATTAAAGAAGTTACAAAGTGACATCAACGCTTTGCGTTTAGTGACAGAGTAACAAAGTTGGAGAAACCACTTTGTTACTGTTCAACTTTGTAACTTTGTAACTCAAATACGATGAACTACGAAGAAATTTTAGATCAACTTGAAGAAGGTAAACTTAGATCAGCAACTAATACTGACGGAGTTTGGAAAGCCAATATTGAAGTTAAAAAAGCAATTTTGGAAGCTTTTAAAAATGGAGAAAATACATCTTACGAAGGCATCTATGAAGGATTTGTTGACAAGCACAATATGCCGCCTCGTTACTTTGAACCTGAAGATGGTGTTCGTTTAGCTCCGGGTGGATCTTCCGTTCGTCGCGGTGCTTATGTAGCATCGGGAGTAATTATCATGCCACCGGCTTATATCAATATAGGTGCTTTTGTTGACGAAGGCTCCATGGTTGATAGTCATGCTTTGGTTGGTTCTTGTGCTCAGATCGGGAAAAATGTTCACTTGTCGGCAGGAGTTCAAATTGGCGGAGTTCTTGAACCTGTTGGGATGAATCCGGTGATTATTGAAGACGATTGTTTTGTAGGAGCAGGAGTGGTGATCGTGGAAGGAATTTTAGTCCGATCAAAAGCAGTAATTGCTCCCGGAGTTGTGCTTTCTAAATCTATTCCGGTTTATGATGCAGTAAATGAGGAGATTCGTGAACGAGGTTCAGAAATTCCTGAAGGGGCTGTGGTAATTCCCGGAACCCGACCAATGAAAGGCGAATGGGCACAAAAAGAAGGATTAAGCATGGCTTGTCCTATTATCGTGAAATATCGTGATGAAGGAAGTAATGCATCGTTGGAGTTAGAAGAGGCGCTGAGGTAGTGTTTAATGGTTTGCATAAAGTTCCGTTGCGGAACCTTCAGGACGAATATAGCTAGATTTCCCTGCATTTCCCGCCCGCTCCAAGTATCCGATAAGGATACTTGGAGCGATGGACTTTAAGCTTTGTTAGGCTGCGGCTCTATCAAATTTTGATTTTGTTTGGGTCTTGTCTGTTTGAAAAAAATGAAAGTATTTCAATTGAATCATTTTTGATTCTATAATAAAGACTGTTGTATTTTGCGACAACCGCTCTTCTAGTGTTCTTTTTTGAAGCTTGGAAAATTTCTGGATTTTTTGAAATCAGTTCAATAGTATGATTCAACTCCCATGATAAATTAGCCAATTCTTTATTGGTCCAATTTTCTTTTAAATATTCAATAGTTTCTCTTAGCTCGGACAAGGCATGATCGGTCCAAAGAATTCTATAGCCACTTTGCATATATTTTCTTTGCTTCTGAATGTGGTTTCAAATTCCCTGCATCGGCATCTTTAATCCCTTTCTCGATGGATTTTTTTTCTTCATTCGAAATCTCATTCCACCAATCAGTTCCTTCTTTTTCTCTCAGCTTCATTATTTTTTCAATAATTGATTCATCATTCAAAGTTGATAGCCATTGAATAAGCTGAATTTTCTTATTTTGAATATTAATGCCCATAACTCAAATTTACACTTTTTTAATTAGAAGAAACAATTTTCTTAGCTGGTGCCCATCATGTTCGTATGATGATTAGTTGCGTTGGCTAGGCAAAGTTAATAAACTATCACGAACCAGAGGAAAATCCGTAGGATTTTCCGAGTACACACAGACCACAGCAATTAATTATACACGGTGTTGCCCACAGTTATTTTTTCACTCGCATTCTCGCTCCAACTATTTCTTTAATTTCAATCCGATTATCAAAGCGATCTTTCCAAGTATTTTCAGTTTTGTCAAATTTAAAATTATGTAGAATTGGAAATTCCAAACAGTTTGTTACTACAGAAATCACATAACTTTCCGAATATTCCTTTGATTTTAAATATTCATTTGGTGAAAAATCAAACGCAACATCTTTTCCAGAAAGTCCTTTAACCTCAATTCTTAAAATTTGATTTTCCTTAATTGCTTCTAAATCCCAACCAAGATTGTCAGTTTCTTTTGAAGAGACATTAAAACCTAAATCTCGAAAATATTCTAACGTTGTATTAATTGCAATTTGTTCAACTTTCTGTTTTTGCAGAACGTCTTGTTGTCTTCCAAGAGAATTATTTGTTATTGATTTTTCAATTTTTTCATATTTTTCTCGGAATTTTATTAATGCCTCAAAGTGACTTTTTCTATCTTTATTTTCTATTGATTCAATTTTGTCTCTCAACTCAATTAATTCATTCACATTTTTGTCATAAACGCCATTTCCAATTAAACCTAGATTTTTATTTATTGAGTTAATTCCGCTAGCATAACTTTTCGCACTCGATTTTTTTAGTGGTTTAGAAAATTTCCCGTAATCATATTCGTTTTCGAGCCAATAAATAAATTTTTCTATCATAATGTTCAATTCGGATCGGTTTTTTTAATTGTGGGCAACGTGTTTGTGTATGATTAGTTGTGTGAGTCGGCACAAATCCTTGCAAGTACACGCCAAACTGAAAATCTGCGAGGATTTTCAGAAGTAGGCGAGAACAAGCAATTACTTAAGCCATTGTTAGGCACGGGGCTTTATTCGGCTTTCTTTTCGGATTTTTTTGAAATAAGTAACGATTTCTTCTTTAGTCATTTTTGCTAATTCAGCGCTCAATTTGTCTTTTTGTTCTCTCGCAAATTTTACGGCATCAAATCCTTTTTTTGTTTTAGTTTCCATAATCCATTAATTCTCTTGGTGAGCGGATTTCCAATTGTTTATATCCATTTTTTATGTTGATGGAATTGTAGCCACGTATCCGCTCAATGTTTACGATATGCTTGAAATTCTAACTCACGAGCAAATCGGCTCGGTTTATTGTTGTAAGTGCAATATGCAGACAATCCGCATAGCTTGTTTGGCCAACGACTTTTTCCATGATATATTCGGTTGCCAAGTCCACTGCCTCATCATCTACGTTTAGAAATTCTGTGTATTCGCTTTTCAAATTGGTAATAAGTTTCACAATCTTTTCAGGTGCGTGTTCAAGCTCTCTTTGCAAAACGGCAGAAAGTAGTACTATAAATTCGCCACCGGTGATTCTCTCAAATAAAGGTTTGGTAAACTCCTTAAATTCGTTATCGAAATATCCGCCAAAAAATGACGTGTCAAAATATATCCGTTGTTTTTTATTCATACTAAGAATTTACGAAATTCAGCGATAAGTTAAATTTCAGGACAATTTTTCTTGCCTTGTGCCTAACGTGCCGGGCTATGTTCAGTTGGTTTTACCCAAGATCTCTGAAGTCTTGAGCGGAGCGGTGACTTCAGAGCGGGAATGAACAAGGCAATGAAGCTAACTCAGTAAAACAAACAGCAAGTTTGTAACTTGCATTACAGGCAACAGTTTTTAAATTATAGGATGCCTTTCAAAATCCACAATCACCAATAACACAGGATTCATTAAAATAGATGAGATATTGATTTAAAAGAAGGATAGAGTCAGAGACTTCTTGTGTATTGGTTACTTTTTCCCAAGGAGTCCCTTTGGGATAAGTCACCGCTGTCGCTAAAGACTTAAAAGATCTAAAGCCTTCGTATTTACGAAGGCTTTTTTATTTGTAGTTGATTCAGAGATGTGTAAATTATATGTACAAAATATGTGTACCCATGAATCAACCTCATCAAAAAATTAAAGGACGCGGATCATCTGACAATCCAATCAATAGATTTGAAGGAAACTATATTGATTACGATTTAAACGATGAAACAGGCGAAAAACCTAATCCAAAAACAAAATTGTTTGCCGATCACGCCAAAGAAATTATTTCTTATAACAAAAGTCCGGATATACCATTTGATGCGGGTTTAAATGTATATAGAGGTTGTGAACACGGTTGCATCTATTGCTATGCAAGACCATTTCATGAATATTTAGGCTTTTCGGTTGGGCTCGATTTTGAGACCAAGATCATGGTTAAATATGAAGCACCAAAATTGCTAAGGAAAACTCTTCAATCTCCGAAATGGAATCCGCAAGTTATAGCAATGAGTGGAATTACAGATTGTTACCAACCCATCGAGAGAGGCTTGTTAATAACAAGAAGGTGTTTAGAAGTCTTAGCAGAATTTAGAAATCCTGTGGGCATTATTACAAAGAATCATCTTATTACCCGGGATATCGATCTTCTAAAAGAATTGAACGAATATAATTGCGTGAGCGCTACAATTTCTGTTACCTCTTTGGACAACAAGATCACAGAAGTAATGGAACCAAGAACATCTAGGCCATATAGAAGGTTAAAAGCAATAGAGAAATTAGCTAACGCTGGAATACCTGTCGGAGTTAATGTAGCACCTATAATTCCTGGATTAACAGATCATGAATGTGCTGATATTCTTAAATCTGCAGCTGATGCAGGAGCAACAAGAGCTAGCTACATAGTTGTAAGATTACCATATAAAGTAAAAGAACTATTTGAGGATTGGCTTGAACAACACTATCCCGATCGTAAAGATAAAGTACTGAACAAGATCAGAGATATGAGAGGTGGAGAATTATATGATGCTGAATTTGGCAAAAGAATGAAAGGGGAGGGAAATTATGCGGCTCAAATAAGAGATCTTTTTTCAGTACAAACAAAAAGATTGGGTCTTAACAAAGAACGAATTCAATTAACTACAGAGCATTTCAAAAAATCATCGGGCGATCAGTTACAACTGTTTACAGAGTAACGATTAAAATCTTTTTGAATTAGAAACTTTTTGGAATTTAATTCGTCTAATACAATGTAGCTTCCCGATATCCAATATTAAGAGAGTAGCTTTTTAAACATAGTAACCTTCTTTCCAAAATTACAGGATATCGGGTTTTTTTATGTCTGTGATTTTTTAAGCTCAATCATATTTTCTCCCGGAAAGTAAAATAGTTGCAAATCTAATCCTTCGTCTTCATCGAAAAAAGACAGTTTTGTTTCGCGCATTAGCTCAATGTCATCGATCTCATTTGGTTTAATTTGTAGCTTATCATAAATATGTTGAGCGGCTTTGAGCATCAGTTTTAATTCTTCATTCAAGAAGTCCATATACTCAATTTTCAGAGATCCTGTTTTAGAGAATGTATAAATCAATGAATAAGCAACAGATCCTGAATAGTGTAATCGATCAGCTACTTCTTTTTTAAGAAGTTTGGCATCTATTTGACGAGCGAAGAGGTAAAATTTGAGGGCTTTCTCAAACAAAATTTTGTCTCTATCATTTAATATCTTAGTAACTGGTTGCATAAATCGAAGTAAAAATTTTAATTAACATAAACTAAGGATTTAAAACCATGTCAGCTACTTTATCAACGATGTTGGAAATTGGAACTAACGCACCAGAATTTAGCCTTCCTGATACTGAAGGAAATGTAGTATCTCTAGAAAATATGGACGTTGAAAAAGGATTGTTGGTTATGTTCATTTGTAATCACTGTCCTTTTGTAAAACACTTGAATGAAGCATTGGTAGAATTTGCGAACGAGTACGAAGAAAAAGGTATTAAATGTGTAGCAATAAGTTCAAACGATATTGAAAACTATCCTCAGGACTCTCCGGAATTGATGAAAGAGCTCGCAGACCATCATCAATTTCCATATCCATATCTATATGATGAAACTCAGGAAGTTGCAAAAGCATATAAAGCAGCGTGCACACCCGATTTCTTTTTGTTTGATGCTGATTTAAAATTGTTTTACCGAGGTCAATTTGATGATAGCAGACCAGGAAACGGGAAACCTGTTACAGGTAAAGATATGAGAAAGGCAGCAGATGCATTAATAAACAATGAGTCAGCATCCACGGGACAAACTCCAAGTATGGGATGCAATATTAAATGGAAACAAGGCAACGAACCGGAATACTTTTAACCATGGAAACTAAAGATATTCAACAATTACGAGAAGATTATTCACAAAGCTCACTAGATGAAAGGAATGTTCATAAGAGTCCTATTCAGCAGTTCAAAGAGTGGCTAGACGCATCAATAAAAGCGAAACTCCCTGAACCTAATGCAATGACGCTTTCTACGGTTGATGCAGAACATAAACCACACTCGAGAATAGTTTTACTGAAAGGAATTGAGAATGAAGGATTTATTTTTTTCACAAATTATGAGAGCGATAAAGGAAAGGAAATAGAGAACAATCCAAATGTTTCATTATGTTTTCTGTGGAAAGAACTTGAACGCCAGTTACGAATTGATGGAGTTGTTAGAAAAATAAGTAGAGAAGAAAGTGAAGAGTATTTTCAAAGTCGCCCTATCAAAAGTCAAATTGGGGCATTGGCATCTGATCAAAGTTCGGTTATTAGGAACAGAGAAGAACTGGAAAAAAAGTTCAAAGAATTAACAGAAAAATACTCTGCCGGAAATGTTCCGATGCCGGCAAATTGGGGAGGCTATCACGTAGATCCCATTGGTATTGAGTTTTGGCAGGGACGAAGTAGTAGATTGCATGACCGAATAAAGTACGAGAAAGAGAACGATCAATGGATTATAAAACGGCTTGCACCTTGATATGCCCAAAATAAAGCAAAGAAGGTTCGATGAAATGCGGGAGCTCGATAATGTTTTCGAGTGGACGGATTACAACAGTAAAAATCCTTTCCCAAAAGGAAGCTGGAATTCAGACATTTTCAAGAATGATAATCCAATTGTATTAGAACTTGCATGCGGAAAAGGGGAGTATTCCATAGGTCTTGGAAAACTTCATCCTAACAAAAATTTTGTAGGAGTTGATATAAAAGGAAACAGAATGTGGGTGGGAGCCACAAAGGCTAAGAAAGAAGGGATGGATAATCTTCGATTTCTGAGAGCCTACATAGATCATCTGGATCAGTTTTTTGAAAAGGGAGAAGTATCGGAAATCTGGATTTTATTTTCAGATCCTTATATCAAAAAAGAGAGAAAGAGATTGACTTCACCAAAGTTTTTGAAACTATACAGAAAGATCGCTGAGTCAGGAATTCTGATAAACTTAAAAACAGATAGTGAGCTTTTGTATGAGTTTACGCATGAAGTTATAAAAGAAGAAGGTTTAGAAATCGAGCGAGATATTAAGGATGTCTACGAGGAATATCCAAATGAACCCGAACTTTCTATTAAAACCTATTATGAGAAAATGCATTTAGAGAAAGAAAAGCTCATCAAGTTTATTTCTTTTCGTTTATAACTACAAAACGAAAATTCTGATATTGAATACTTGATTTTCCCCTCAGATTGGTTAACTTCGTTAAGTTAACACTGTTAACCAATCTATAAATGAACGAAAAAGAAACATCTTTACGAGATAAAATACTGGATATCAGTCGTCATCTTCTATACAACGATGGTCATACTTCACTTTCTATGCGTGGTATTGCCAAAGAAGTTGGAGTTTCTGCTACCAGCATTTATCTGCATTTTGACAACAAAGATCATTTACTGCATACATTGATTGAAGAATCAGTGGAAGCGTTAAGCGTTTCAATCGAAGAAAGAGTAAATGAGAATTCAGATGTCATCACTCAGTTTGAGTCAATCATTCAAGCCTATGTAGATTTTGCTCTTTCAAACCCTGAAAAGTATCAGATTATTTATATGGTTCGGTCAGAAGCAATGTCTCGTTATCCAAAAGAGAAATTCAGAAAAGCCCGAAGGTGTTATGAGCTACTGGTAAAAGTCATAGTATCCGGAGTTCAAGAAGGAGTAATGGAAGAAGAAGATCCTTTAACTGCCGCCTATTCGATTTGGGCTCAGCTACACGGTGTAATTACAGTAGTTTTAAATCAAAGATTGGATAGTAGAATTAACAAAGATCATTTCATTAAAGAATCTATTCGGCATATTTCGGAAGGATTTTTAGTGAGAACACAAGTTTCTTAATTATTGGAGATTATCATGGAAGTATTATCAGATTTATTAGGATTTTTTAGCGAAGTACCTCTTTGGGCTTCTATCACTTCTGCAGTCATCTTGACTATAGGATTGGCTTATACGGGAGCTCCGTTATGGCTTTGGGCGATTGCAGGCTATGCTGGTTTAGTTGGACTAGACGCACCACAATGGCTTTTTATCACTTACACAGTTTTTGTTTTGGTGTTTAATATAAAGCCTATAAGAAGAGTTTTATTGAGCGGACCCATTATGAAATTGATGGATGCACTTAACTTTCTGCCAAAAATATCTGAAACCGAACAAACAGCTATTGATGCAGGAACGGTTTGGATGGAAGGTGAGCTTTTTTCAGGAAAGCCCGATTTCAAGAAAACTTTAGAACAGCCCTATCCGGAATTAACAAAAGATGAACAAGCTTTTCTTGACGGACCTGTGGAGAAAGTTTGTGCGATGGTAAATGATTGGGATGTTTTTGTGGATAAAGATTTCACTGAAGAAACTTGGGATTTTCTTCGAAAAGAAGGTTTTTTTGGTCTAATTATCCCTAAAAAATATGGGGGATTAGAATTTTCTGCGACAGCCCACTCGGCGATAGTTGCAAAACTATCTTCAAGATGCGGACCATTAGGCACAACAGTTATGGTACCTAATTCGCTAGGTCCTGCAGAGTTATTGAATCATTATGGAACTCAAAAGCAAAAGGATTACTACTTACCCAGATTAGCTGCAGGAGTTGAAATGCCTTGCTTTGCACTAACGGAACCAAATGCAGGTTCTGATGCAGGAGGAATGACTTCAGATGGAGAAGTTTTTAAAGGAGAAGATGGAGAGCTTTATATGAGGCTAAATTGGAATAAGCGCTACATTACTTTAGCCGCAATTGCAACGGTACTTGGGTTGGCATTTAAACTAAGAGATCCTGATAATCTGTTAGGTAAAGGTGAGGAGCTCGGAATTACCTGTGCGCTAATTCCATCAGATACAGAAGGAGTTGAGTTAGGCAGAAGACATGATCCGTTAGGCGTTCCATTTTATAACTGTCCTACAAATGGGAAAGATGTTGTTGTTCCTATCGATGCAATTATTGGAGGAAAAGACGGCGCAGGAAATGGATGGAGAATGTTGATGGAGTCATTAGCTGTAGGTCGGGGAATCTCACTTCCGGCTTCAAGTTTAGCTGGTGCTAAGCTTTCCACAAGAGTAGTTGGTGCGTACGCTGCCATCCGTAAACAATTCGGATTGAACATTGGTAAGTTTGAAGGTATAGAAGAACCAATGGCAAGAATTGGAGGCTATACATATTTAATGGAAGCGGCTAGAAAATATACTACAGGTGGATTAGATCAAGGAGCAAAACCTGCGGTAGTTACAGCTATCGCTAAGTATAATTTTACAGAATTAACTCGTGAGATTATTAACGATGCAATGGATATTGTGGGTGGAGCTGGAATTTCGAGAGGCCCTCGAAATGTGTTTGCCCATGGTTATATTTCCCTTCCAATTGCTATTACCGTTGAAGGAGCGAATATTCTTACAAGAACATTAATGATATTTGGACAAGGAGCTATTCGTTGTCATCCTTATGCATTGAAGGAAATAAATGCATTAATGAGTAAAGACGTTAAAGAGTTTGATAATAATTTTTGGTCTCACATCGGTCATGTAGTTCGAAATAAAGCCAGAGCTGGAATGTTGAGTTTGACACGAGGCCGTTTGGCAGGATCGCCTGTAAGTGGACCAGCTGCTAAGTATTATCGCAAAATGGCATGGGCTTCAGCTTCATTCGCATTCTTTGCTGATATTGCACTTGGTTCATACGGCGGAGCTTTAAAAATGAAAGAGAAAATTGCAGGTCGTTATGCTGATATTTTGAGTTACATGTATTTAGGTACAGCAACGCTTAAACGTTTTGATGCTGAAGGAAGAAGAAAAGAGGATCTGGATTTCTTTAAATGGTCAATGGATTATACGTTCTATAAAATTCAAGTAGCATTTGAAGGAATTCTCAAAGAGATCAAAGTTCCTGGATTGAGTTGGGCTTTCCGTTTAGTAGGTGTTTGGTCAAGATTAAATCCGATTGGAACGTACCCATCCGATGATCTAGGACACAGAGTTGCTCAAGCCATGCAACAGCCGGGTGAATTGCGTGATCGTATGACAGATGGAATGTATATCCCTTCTGACCCAACTGAAGCGGTGGGCAGATACGAGAATGCATTGAATTTGATAACAGCTGCTGATCCGGTTTATAAGAAACTATATATAGCAATGAAGAAAAGAGAGCTGCCCAAAGATTCATTCTTGAATTTATTAGATCAGGCTCTTGAGAAGAAGATCATTTCTAAAGAAGAATCAGAAATGGTTAAGAAAGCTGAAAATGCCAGAAATGATGCTATTCAGGTTGATGAATTTACATTAGATGAATACATGCATGAAACAACCATATCTCCTAAGGGGAAAGGATTGGAAACTAAGCAGGTTGATCAACTTGTATAATCCTTAAAACTATCTACATCTTAAAGCCCTTCAAGTTAATTCTTGAAGGGCTTTATTTTTAATTTGAGTTCCCACAAAGTGATGCTCTCGGCAGATTCTAACTTAGGCTACAAATAACGCCATCTTCTCAAATCAGACAAGGGGTTGCAACTCCTTGCCTGACTTGAGAATTTTTGGTCTTTGTACTTTTAATGGCATGTTAAGAATTGAACTATCTTATATCGAACTGAGGGTAACAAAACTCTCTATAGATAACATGTTTCGGCGGACACAGGTCGTGGAATGACTCTACATGGATTTGAAATACAGTTTTTATATCTGCCAAAGGCATCACTTTGTGGGAACTCAGATTTTTAGAGTTATATCCTAATATTATCCATATAAAAGTATTATATGCTTCGTAATTTATTTTATATAGTATTATATTAAACAAATAGAGTTAAAAAAGGTTTAATTAACTAAAGTCTTGTATGAAGCTAGATTCTACAGATCTGAAAATAATAGATATCCTTCAGAAAGAAGGTCGAATTGCGAATAATGAACTCGCTTCCAGAATTGGTTTAACGACCACTCCAACATTAGAGCGAGTTAAAAGATTGGAAAGAGAAGGAGTGATAGAAGGTTATTCGGCAAAAATAAATAGAGAAGCTGTAGATAAAGGGCTTACCGTTTTTGTGACTGTAACTTTAAGTGTTCATCAATTAAATCTGATGAAAGAGTTTACTTCAGCTGTTAAAGCTATTCCTGAAATTCTGGCTTGTTATAATACTACCGGAGAAGGTGACTTTTTACTCCATGTAGTTGCTAAAGATACCAAAGACTACGAGCAGTTAATGAGAACCAAACTCACAACATTACCTGATGTACAAAGACTACATACAAGTATTGTACTTAATACCATTAAAGATCAATCTTCAATTCCTGTACTATGAAAGAAACAAAAAATAGAGCAAAAACACTTTCTTTTGAATCAAGCACTGTACACGCCGGAGAAAGTGAAAAGGATCAATATGGTTCTCATGCAACGCCTATCTATCAGACATCAACGTATGTGTTTAACAATGTTGATGAAGGTGCAAAAGCTTTTGCCCATGAAGAAGGCGGAGCTTCTCATATTTATTCCAGATTAGGAAATCCTACTGTAGAACATTTGGAAAGAGCTATTTGTGAGTTGGAAACCTATGGATTGTCAGATAAAGAGAACTATGTAGGAATGGCTTTCGGAAGTGGAATGGCGGCTATAACTACGGGTATAATAAGTTTTGCAAAAGGAAAACATATTATTGCTCAAGATGCTCTTTATGGTTGTACAAGTCAGTTTTTAAAAGAAGAAACTGAGATGCTTGGAATGAGTACTTCTTTTGTTGATATGACCGATCTGCTCTTAATAGAAATGGAATTAAAGCAACATCAGGATACAGCGCTTATCTATTTAGAAAGTATTGCAAATCCTACCATGAAGGTGAGCGATATTGAAGCAATATCTAAGCTAGCTCATAAACATGGTGCTTTAGTAATGGTAGATAATACCTTTGCAACTCCTTATCACCTAAAACCTTTAAAATTCGGTGCTGATGTCGTTGTCCATTCAACTACAAAATATATGGGTGGACATGGTACCATTATTGGTGGAGCGATGGTTGCTAAAATAGAATTACTTGAAGAAAGTGGTACTTTTCTATTTAGAAAAAACCTAGGTGGAGTTTCTGGTCCTATGGATGCCTGGATCACCTTGAATGGCGTTAAGACGCTTGCGTTAAGAATGAAGAAACATTCGTCAAACGCTATGAAAGTTGCACAATTTTTAGAATCTCATGAAGCTGTGGAAACAGTTTGGTATCCGGGATTAGAATCTCATGCTCAGCACAAATTGGCTCAAGAGATTATGGAAAATGGCTTTAGTGGCGTTATTTCATTTGAGCTAAAGAATGGATTGGAAGCCGGAAGATCATTAATGAATAGTGTGAAGCTTTGTACTCTTGCAGTTAGTTTGGGAACAGTTGATACACTTATTCAGCACCCGGCATCAATGACACATTCAGTGATGGACGAAACTTTGAGGCATAAAGCTGGAATTTCTGATGGATTGGTAAGAATTTCAGTAGGTATAGAAAGTGTAGCTGATATTATAGCTGATTTGGAACAAGCTTTGTGAGAATTAAGAATTATTCAATTCAAAATTAAGAATTGGTCGCTGTCATTTCTCGGTCTCTGTGTTCCTTCGAAATGACGAATTCTAATTCTTAATTCTACATTCTTAATTCCGTGAAGCGGATTACCAACCACCGCTGGCGCCACCACCACCAGAGCCGAATCCGCCTCCGCCGCCAAAGCCGCCGAAACTTCCACCACCACCGCTTGAGCCAAAACCTCCACCACCTCTTCGATGTCCGCCACTAGCTAGTAATCCCCATAACAGAACATCGGATCCACTTAAGGTACGTTTTCCTCCTCCGTGTTTACCACCTCTACCTCTTGAAATAACAACAATGATAATGATGATAATAAAGATAATTACGTCAATTGGAATTGAACCATCTTCGGAGTTTTGACGCTCAGGAAACCCTTCAAATTCCCCGGCAGCCAATTGAATCATAGCATCTGTAGCACGATCTATCCCGCCGTAAATATTTCCATCTTGAAAGTTAGGGCTGAGAATGTCATTTAAAATTCGATTTGCCATCACATCAGGGATAGCGCCTTCTAAGCCATATCCTACTTCAATTCTAAATTTTCTATCTCCTTCTGAAATGAGTAAAAGAACCCCGTTATCACGTTCTCCTCTTTGTCCTTCCCATAGTTTCCATTTAGAAAAAGTAACAGTGGCTACCTCTTCAATCGAGTTTCCTTGTAAAGATTCTATTGTCGCTACAGCGAATACATTCGAGGTTTTATCACGATAATTTCTCAATTTTTGTTCCAAACGATTTACTTCTGAACTCGAAAGCATATTAGCATAATCATTCACAAAACCACGAGGGTTATCAGGTAATATATCCTGCGCTGATACACCTAGAGATATCAACAGTACAATAAAAAGTAATCCTGGTTTACGCATCTTTGTCGTCTCCATAGCTTATATCGTCTGATAACTCGTTAACATCATCATCATTTTGGTAAGGAAAAAATTCCCCTAGCTTTTCGCCGATTCTTAAAACAGCTTCTTTTAACCCTGTTTCGTAATCGTCAGCCATAAAATATTTTGTTAGCAGATCCAGTTCATCATTCCAAAAATCCTGCCCAACTTTTGAGTGGATTCCTTCATCACCCCAAATAGCAATTTTATGATCTTCGGTAGCAACATAAATAATAGTCCCATTTCTGAGCTCGGTTTCATGCATTTTTAACTCTGCAAATACTTTTTTCGCTCTCTCAATAGGATCTTTAGCTTTACACTTAGCTTCCAGATGAACGCGTATTTCACCGGATGAAGAGGTTTCTGCTTCACGAATTGCGCGAATGATTGTTTTCTCTTGATCTTCGTTTAAGAAATCTTTCATAAGATAGATATGAGATGTAAGACACAAGATTTAAGATTGAGAATATCTTAAATCTTATGTCTTGATTCTTGTGTCTTTTAATTAATTACCGAAATCTACTGTTGGAGCATTTTCTGCACCTTGGTCAGCTTCGAAATATGCTTTTCTGTCAAAACCACCGATTGAAGCAAAAATACTTGCGGGGAATTTTCTGATAGAACTGTTATAGTTTTGCGCAGTATCGTTATAGCGTTTTCTTTCCGTAGCAATTCGATTTTCTGTTCCTTCCAATTGAGATTGAAGATCTCGGAAATTTGCATTTGCTTTCAATTCAGGATAGCGTTCAACGGAAACTAATAATCGTGATAACGCACCACTCAGCTCACCTTGTGCTTGTTGAAACTGCTGAAATTTTGCAGGATCATTTAAATCTGAAGCACTAATATTCACTGAAGTAGCTTTACTTCGCGCTTCAATTACTGATGTTAATGTCTCTTGCTCAAAGTTTGCAGCACCTTTAACGGTGTTTACAAGATTTGGCACTAAATCAGCTCTTCGCTGATATTGATTTTCAACCTGTGCCCAAGCTCCCTCAACGGCTTCTTCTTTGTCTACCAATCCGTTATTGACGCTTATCCCAAAAATTACGAGTAAGCCTACAACAGCCAGTCCTATAATTAATTTACCTTTCATGATTTTGTATTTAGTTGTTTACCTTTAGCCCGCTTACGAGCCTTAATTTATTTTGGTTCATTTAATTCAACTATAATCAAAAACTATTCCATTGTCAGATTTCAGCCCAAAATTTATCTACTTTGACCTAGATGACACACTTCTTGACCACAAAAAGGCAGAACAGAATGGATTGAAAGATGTTCATGCTCATTTTGAAGCATTTAATGACATTTCGCTAGAAGATTTAAAACATACGTACCATCAAATCAATAAAAGATTGTGGGAAGAATATGGAAGAGGCGAGATTGACCGTCATATTCTGCATCGCCGTCGATTTGAAGAAACTTTTGCTGAACTTGGAGTAGATGATTCGCTTTACGAAGAAGCCGGAAAGGTTTACATGCAGTATTATCGGAATCACTGGGAGTGGATTGATGGAGTAAAAGAAGCGCTTGATGTGATCAGGTCTAAATATCCGGTAGGGATAATTACCAACGGCTTTGCAGAAACACAATGGATGAAAATTGATCAGTTCGGATTTCGGGATACGGTGAGTCAGATCGTTATTTCTGAAGAAGTGGGAGTGATGAAGCCGCATCCGAAGATATTTGATCATGCTACCGAATTAGTAGGGCTTAATAGATCAGATATTCTTTATGTTGGAGATTCTTTTTCTTCAGATGTCAAAGGAGGCAAAGCGGCAGGTTGGAAAGTAGCCTGGTACACTTCTAATCCAACCAAAGAAGGAGCCGAGTTAGCAGATGTAGTTTTCGCTGATTATGGATCGTTGATTGCGCTGATTATGGATCACTGATTGCGCTGATTATGGATCGTTGATTTCGCTGATTATGGATCACTGATTGCGCTGATTATGGATCGTTGATTGCGCTGATTATGGATCGTTGATTGCGCTGATTA